>NZ_AP040874.1:3482500-3909419 GCF_059726245.1 Oryzophilus luti | reverse complement strand
CGATGGCATTCTCTGGATTCTGCAAACCGGCGCGGCGTGGCGTTTTCTGCCCGACGAGTTTCCTTCGCCATCGACCTGCTGGCGACGGCTGAAGCAGTGGGAAGAGGAAGGCGTCTGGCTGGATGCGTGGCGCGCCCTGCTCGGAGCACTGGATGGAGAAGGGCTGCTCCAGTGCGACGAGACCTTCATGGATGGCAGCTTCGCTCCGGCGAAAAAGGGGGCGCTGCCGTTGGTAACACCAAGCGCGGCAAGGGCACGAAATGGATGGTACTGGTCGACGGTCAAGGTCTTCCGTTGGGAGTTCGGCTCGAAAGTGCCTCTCCGGGAGAAGCTACGTTTGCGGAAGCCACGCTCGCCGAAGTCCGCGTGCCGCGACCGAAAGGCCGCCCGAGGCAGAAACTCAAGCGCGTAATCGCCGACCGCGGATACGACTCCGACCCGCTGCGGGAGCGATTCCAAAAGCGCGGCATTGATCTCATCGTGCCCTATCGGAAAAACAACAAGGCCAAGCGCTACGAAGATGGCAGGAAACTCCGGCGATACAAACGCCGCTGGATCGTAGAGCGCACCAACGCATGGCTTGGTCAATTCCGCCGATTGCTCGTTCGCCATGAACATCTGCTCTCCACCTACCAAGCCTTCTTCTATATAGCCTGCCTCTGGATCACGCTGAGGCACTGTTTATGAAATACGCTCTAGTAAATATTGTTGTTTTGAACTCAGAAACCTTGGGTAGCTTGAGGCGCGGTTTCTTGCCGGACCCACGATACAGATTCTCGCGAAAACCGCCCACGTGGAGGTCAAAGCCCCCAATAAGCCCGTACTTTTGCTGATGCCGCCAGAACTCCTCCCAAAGTGCATCATAGGGATTCTGCTTATGCATTCCACGGTCTGAACCCGCCCGGATGTCTGCGATGAGCTCTAGCCCTGCAGGCCCGCGAAATTGGAAGTCTGGTCGTCGCCCGCCCCCCCAGTCAGGCTCATACAAAGTTCTTCCTATCTTGCTTGCTACGTGGAGTATGGCGAGTTCCCACTCCGTGGCGAGATAGTCGTCGCGAACGGTGTTCAGGAGCTTGCATACGTCCTGCCGCTGCTTCGGGGAGAGATAGACCGTACTCTCATTGAGGGCGAATTGCAGGAATCTCCGGGAGAATAGTGCCATCGGTAGATCGTCTCCTTAGAATGCTATTCGGACATCCCTTCGCCTACTGCTTTGTAATTTCCCACGCTTGGAGAATTTGGATCAGATCTTCCGTCACGCTAATTGCAAGCTCAGGCCGCATTGCCTGTCCTGTGGAAGCAATCTTGTCTGGATGTGTCCGTGTGTGGAGCAGTCTCAACTTGTGAAGCAGGTGGTACTCAAACTCGGACACAGGAGAGGAAACTCTCTTCGAGGAGTCTTCCAGCCACGTTTGAATGATTTCTAG
This sequence comes from Oryzophilus luti, assembly GCF_059726245.1. Lineage (NCBI taxonomy): Bacteria > Pseudomonadati > Acidobacteriota > Terriglobia > Terriglobales > Koromonadaceae > Oryzophilus > Oryzophilus luti. Next base: position 3,907,992 of record NZ_AP040874.1, on the reverse strand, counting down.
GTCGTTGTAAATTCTGCCCGTCGCAGGCCCACCCGCAGCGCGAATGCGAAATGCGAGCAGCCCTTCAGCGACGTTCTTGGCTTTTGTCACAACATCGCGGAATGCACCCCCTGTCACACTTCGGCAAAGTTCATCGTATTGTCCCTTCAGTTCCGAGCGAAGAGTCTCATCGGGGACCGAGGAAAAATCAGCCGCTGGACACCGACCATTGAACCTCACGGGCGCGAGCGTTACTACAGTTCTGTTCAAGAAGTCGGATTCGACTCGAAACAGTCTCCACAGTGCGGTCTCTCCAGACTGTCCCGTCAGAAAATACCCAGCACGGCCATACCTTGCGTCCTCCATCCACCCCCACGGTCCTTGTATCGTTGTTGCTACAAATTGGTGTGCCCTCCCCCTTGATGAATTGAGGAGCCATCCCTCCATGAGACCTGAAGCTCGCGATTGTGGGCAAATATTATCCCGGAGCGGTAGAGTGGGCCATCAGGGCAACGGACAGGGAAAAACAGGAAGCACGTTGGCAGATAAAGACGCTTGCGGGCGGATGTGAATTGAATCTCCTCGAAGGCAAATGGTAAATACTCACATTTCAGCAGTAAAGGCTGGGGAACGCAGACGGTAGGCACACCGTTGCTGTTGGGGCTCATCGCTGCGCTGAATCCGGCTCGGTCGAGTATAAACAGTTCCGAAGGGGCGCTCATCTTTATCAAGTTTCCTTTCGCAGAACTCTCCGGAGCCCACACGTACGCAAACATCACACCGCCAAAGATGGGCGTCCCCAGAGAACTTCACTGTTCCGCGGTCGTGTATTGCATTAACGGTACCTCGCCTCGCCGAACGCGTCCACAGCCCCAGCATCCGTTCATTTTCCGTTGTACGGTTAGCAAGCTTCCCAAAAGCCAAGTTCGGAAAGAACTCTCTGCGAATGGACGGCGACGATGATCTGGTCTTGAGCCATCTTGCGTAAAGTTTTCTTGCTACAAAACTTGACATACTTCACTAGAGAGTTTGTCTTTTGATTGCGCGAATCTTCGTTGCGTTTCAGTGATCGACAAACAGGGGCTGTACACATCCGCGAATGTCAACGATTCCCGGACTAGAAATATATATGCAATATTATATGCATTTATTTATTCGATAGCATATAACATATCAATTGACGGCACATTCGATATGTGCCAGCATATTTCCATGCCGGATGATCAACAGAAACATATCAGACCGCTAAGGCTTAAAGGACTCCCAGCCGACTTGCGAAGTCGCATCAAGGAGGCGCGAACCCAACGAGGATGGGGGCAAAGGGAGCTGGGGGCTGCAGTGGGATTGCCGCAGCCGCACATCTCTGGAATTGAGTCTGGTGAGGTTGTGCCGCGCTTCGACACGCTGCTCGATATCGTACGCGTCCTCGACATGGACCTCTTGCTCGTTCCGCGCTCACTCGTCCCTGCCGTGCTGTCCCTCATTCGCGCACAAAAAGAACCAAATTCTGCCGAGAAGCCACTCTATGCGGCGGAGGATGAGGAAGAGCCAGAGACGGGCGAGATGGTGCGCGATGAATTTTGATCCCAAAACAATGAACGCGCTCGCCGTCAACCTGCACGGCCGCCGCATCGGTGTGATCAATCGCCTTGGCGGCGACCGTCACCTGTTTTCGTTTGAGCAGGGCTATATCGATGATGTGCACCGTCCCACTCTCAGCCTTTCCTTTAAGGGCCAAGGAGGAGGGCTGGTAATTCCGACGCGCGCCGTTACCGCGCGTCTGCCTGTATTCTTCTCCAACCTCTTGCCAGAGGGGCATCTCCGCGAATACCTTGCCGCGCGCGCGGGCGTGAAGCCACAACGCGAATATTATCTCCTTGCCGTGCTCGGCGCCGATCTGCCGGGCGCGCTCACAATTACTCCGATGGAGCAGCGTGCGCAGACACGCACGGAGCATCCGACAGGCCGCGTCGACAATGAACGAATACCCGAGGCTGCACTACGGTTCTCCCTTGCGGGTGTGCAGTTGAAATTCTCCGCTGTAATGGAAACTTCGGGCGGTCTTACGATTCCTGCCGACGGCATGGGCGGTTCATGGATCGTAAAGTTGCCATCGGCTCGTTTTGCGTCAGTCCCTGAAAACGAATACGCGATGATGGCGCTGGCAAGGGCAGTGGGTATTGAAGTACCGCATACGAAACTGATCGACATTTTCAACATCCATGGATTACCGGCCGAAGCAGCTGCAATGCAGGGAAAGGCGCTGGCGGTCGAACGCTTTGATCGCAGCGCGCAGGGCGCAACCATTCACATGGAAGATTTCGCGCAGGTGTTTGGCCTCTATCCCACAGACAAATACCATCATCGGAGTTACGCCAATATCGCCGCCGTGCTGTGGGCCGAAACTGGCGAATTGGGCACGTATGAATTCTTTCGACGGCTTGTGTTTTCAGTACTTATTGGCAACGCCGATATGCACCTCAAGAACTGGTCGCTGCTCTATCCAGACCAGCGTACACCGGTCTTGTCGCCAGCCTACGACTTGGTCGCGACTCTTCCCTATATTCCAAACGACAGCCTGGCGCTCACGTTTGGAGGCAGTCGCAACTTGACTGAAATCACGCCTGACCAGGTTAGGCGTTTCGCTGATACAGCGCGCCTTCCGGCGAGCCCTCTATGGCCCATAGTTACCGACATCGCTGATCGAACGGTTTCAGCGTGGCAGCAGCTTGCCGAGAAGGGCCTGTTATCAGACAAAATGCGAGATTTGATCGGGCAGCAAATTCTGTCCGTTGCCAAAGCTATCAGCCAAGCGGTTACGAAGTAGCCGAGTGCATACAGCTGCTGTCAGTCGCGTTGCATTTCCTTGTCGTAGGCAGTCGAATGTAGTCATCGACAATAACGCGGTTCAAACTCCCGGCAATCGAATATCTTGATTGAATGCGCGACAAACTTCTCAAGGTCGTTCGAACTCTTGACACAGATTACGAGCCCTACGGCAAGGCAGAGCGTGGCGATTCCGATTGCTCTTCGGGCTGTCGCCACTTTGCCAAGCTGGCCGGTAATTTTGGAAAGGATTGAGGAGTTTGCACCAATCCCAATTCGCCACGGGCCGGATTGCTTAGCTATGAGCATCAAGGATGCGCAGCATTCCGACCGATCTTGATTGATCGAGCCCTCACCGATGCACAACTCAGAGGAATCATCGGAGAAGCGAGCGAAATTCTGAAAGATCGCCGACGGGAACATCTGGATTCAACCGCAGTGGAATCGCTGGCATTGCCCAGTAAGAAAGGCGAGTTCTCATATGACGTGAGGACATCGTATTTCGCGCGTATCGAAGGACACTTTCCCACGATCTTCCGTTTGGAACCGCACGACGATGGGTTCGTCGCCATTCCTCTGGCGGCCCGTACGTCCGGGAAAGAGCGTCCAGTAATCATGGGACGCTACCCGGCAAAGAATGGGGAGATATTCAAGGTCGTCCGTGAGAACGGCGAGTATTCCTATCAAGTTCCCTTCAACGGAGAACTCTATAACTTAAAGCAGTATGGAAATTTGCCGGACGTCGGTTTCCCAGGGCTGGAAGCCCTCAGACGCTTTCTGGAAAGCGTTGAAATTGAAATGTTCGAGAAAATCACCAGCGATGCACATTTGCGACTGTCGCACGCCAAACGATTTCTGGATGAGAGCCAAGATAAGATTCAACGTTGGCATAGCCGCGATTTCCGGGCTGACGAAGCTCCGAGGAATAAGCAAGAGTTGCGCGAAATGTTGCAGGTGGAGGAAGAAGAGGTCAAGCGTCTTCCGACCTATATCACCGAGACCGAAGCATTTATCGAATGGCTGAAGGGAATTGACCGCTCAAATCCCACACTCCATTCGGTGCTTGTTCCACCAGCATCAAAGCGACGGCTGAGCAAGCGGTAAACAGCTTCTATTTACGTCAAGCTGACCTGCGGCGTAGATAAATCAAAAAACATTTTCTGGCTCTGAACTCCCGGGAGCCGCATGTTCCCGACAGCGAGTCTGAATCCACCCGCCGCGATTTGGCTTGCCCGGCTTTCCGCACTCCTCACAAGTATTAAGTGACTCTCGTTCTGCGTCGTTAATCGCATCCGAAGTTGCGTCGTTTGCAAAATCTGTGTAGAAGCGAAGTCCACCGAACTTTTCCTTGACTTGGACGACTTCGAATTTCTCGCCCGTCTCTTCCTCGAACTGTTTCACGAGGGATTCCAGTCGTTCGCACAAACGCCAGATAATATCGAACCAACCATCGCCGTGTTCAAAGCCGAACGGCATGAGGGTGTGCTGTATCGATCCATGAACATCGAACCACGATGGCCAACGTTCGACGATTCGCTGCTCCAATTCTCGTTTCATATAATCGCTTGGCCTCACAAGAGGTCTGCTGGGTGGAGTGCCCGGCGAATTTTGTACCAGTTGGAATGATAAGAGAATCCGGTATGAGAGGAGCTGGGTATGGCGAGGAGGAAGCATACGCCGCAGCAGATTGTGAGCCTGCTGCGCAGATTGAAGTAGGCGTGGCCAACGGAAAGACCACGCCGGCGGCGTGCCGTGAAGGCGGGATCACGGAGCAGACGTACTACCGGTGGCGGAAGGAGTTTGGCGGCCTGCAGGTGGACCAGGCTCGTCGGCTGAAGGAGCTTGAGCAGGAGAACGCCAAGCTGAAGCGTCTGGTTGCTGAGCTGAGCCTGGACAAGCTGGTGCTGAAGGACATCGCCTCGGGAAACTTCTAAGCCCGGAGCGGCGGCGCTGTGCGGTGTCTCATGCGCAAGTGGAGCATGGGATCAGTGAGCGGCGGGCGTGCCAGCTGGTGAACCAGCCACGCGGCACGCAACGCTATCACCCCGTACAGCGCGACGACGAAGATTCGCTGACCCGGGCCGTCATCGAGCTAGCCAGCCAGTACGGACGCTACGGCTATCGCCGCATCACGGCGCTGCTCGTGCGCGCCGGCTGGCGCGTTGGCCACGACCGGGTGGAGCGCATCTGGCGCCGCGAAGGGCTGAAGGTTCCGCAGAAACAGAAGCCGCGCGGACGGCTGTGGCTGAACGATGGATCGTGCATGCGGCTGCGTCCGGAGCACAAGAACCATGTCTGGAGCTATGACTTCGTGAGCACCAAGACCTACGACGGACGACCGGTTCGAATGCTGAACCTAATCGATGAATCGCCCCCGGGAGTGTCTGCTGAACCGGCCCGAGCGGCGCTGGTCAAGCGCGAAGGTGATCGAGGTGCTGGCCGACGTGATGGTGATGAAGGGCATCCCCGAGCATATCCGCTCGGACAACGGCCCCGAGTTCGTAGCGAAGGAACTGCGGAAATGGTTGGCCGACACGGGCGCAAAAACGTTGTACATCGAGCCGGGCTCTCCGTGGGAGAACAGCTACTGCGAGAGCTTCAACTCGAAGCTGCGGGACGAGTTTCTGAATGGAGAAATCTTCTACTTGATGAAGGAACTGCGCGTGCTGGCCGAACGCTGGTGCGTCCATTACAACACGGTGAGGCCGCACTCTTCGCTGGGCTACCGGCCACCGGTGCCACAAGCGTGTCAGGGCACAACAAATCAGAGGCATGGAGAAGTGGAAAGCAAAACCCGCTTCCCACTTCTCCACACCCCCGACTGCGACGGCGACGGAGTTACAACCCAAGCCGCTGCGCTACACTAACAATCAAACTGGTGCAAAACATCGGGCAGGCCACCGGGACATTATCTGTAACCAAAAAGACGGCGGAACTTTCAGCGCATAAGCGGCGCCTTCCCAAAAGTGCGTTGGCAGCCCGGAGGCGGGGCGTCTGTTGACAAGGTCACGGACGAGGCATAGGCTCCAACTTGAGAAGTATTCTCTTCCTCTTTCAGATCCTCTGAACTAAGTCAGCTCATCTGAAGTTTTCCCTCCTTAGCGCTGACGCTCTATAACCTCCTGGAGGTCTCATGTTTGTTCGTAATGTCTCCATCAACATGAAGCCGAATTCCGTGACGGAATTCAGCAAGATTCTTGCCACTCAAATTGTTCCCATGCTGCGCAAACAGCCCGGATTTCGCGATGAAGTTGCTTTTGTCAATGACAACGCCAACCACATCACCATGATCAGCATTTGGGAAAGCAGGGAACAGGCCGATGCCTATCACTCCAGCGGCTACGCGGAAGCATTGAAGAGTGTTGCCTCCCTGATCGAAGGCACGCCCAAGGTGCGCACTTCGAGTGTCATCAGCTCCACACTGGACGCACCCGTTGCGGTGACGACGGCTTAGCCGTCCAAGAAGCCTGCGGATGCGGGCATTATCGGCCCGATCCACCAAAGGGGAACACCATGTGGAGTCTTGTACAGGCTCTGAGCGAGATGGGCGGGGCGGGCACCGCAGAGATGCTTTACTCGTCCTTCGCGTTTGCTGCACTTCTGCCCGGGGTGCTGTTCTTTTCGATCTGGCAGCAATTTGTTGTGCTGCCCAAGCCTCATGTATTGTCCGTGGCAGACCGGCCGTCTCATTAGAAGATTCAAGCAGAGATTATGCGGGTCATGGTTTCGAGCGCATCGAGGGGCGCAGCGAAGACCTTGGCTGGCGTCACCCTTTCCTGCCCTCGACTCAGGAGGCCGCCTTGTCTTCCGATAATGCAGTTCATCCGCGCGGGCCAATCGCCCTGATCAAATCCCTTCCCCAGGTGCTGGAAGACAAACTGGTCGGTACCCTGCGGATGCGTTCAAGTTCGCCTCCGAGCCGTATTGCCGTGATTGGGAACTATCTGCCCCGGCAGTGCGGAATCGCGGCCTTTACGACGGACCTGTGCGGAGCCATTGCGGCCGCGTATGGGGCGGCCGGACTTCTGGTCGTGGCGGTCAACGATCCGGAGTCGCATTACAGCTATCCTTCACGCGTCTGCTTCGAGCTGACCGAGGGGGATATCTCCACGTATCAGGACGCGGCCGATTTTCTGAACTTCAGCAACGTTGATCTCGTCTGTCTGCAGCACGAGTATGGAATCTTTGGCGGCGTGGCTGGCAGCCACATTCTGCGTCTGTTGCGCGGCCTGAAAATGCCCGTAGTCACAACGTTGCACACGGTTCTGCGCGATCCCGATGCCAACCAGCGGGCCGTGATGATGGAGATTGCGGTACTCTCGGACCGGCTTATCGTGATGAGTGAGCAGTCCGCGCAGGTGCTCCGAAAGGTCTTCGAGGTGCCTGCGGAAAAGATTGATGTCATTTTCCATGGGATTCCCGACCTGCCGTTTAGCGATCCGAACTATTACAAGGATTCCTCCGGAACGGAAGGGAGGTCGGTTCTGCTGACGTTCGGCCTGCTCTCCTCCAATAAGGGAGTGGAGACGGTCATAGAAGCGTTACCGCAGATACTGGAGAAGCACGATAACGTCGTGTATATCGTCGCCGGTGCCACCCATCCGCACATCAAGCGCCGTGAGGGCGATCAATATCGGCTGCAGCTTCAGACCATGGCGAGGAAGTTAGGCGTGGAACGTAGCGTCATCTTCCATAACCGGTTTGTGACGCCGGAAGAAATGGCGCAATTCGTCGGATCGGCAGACATCTACATCACGCCCTACCGCTACGAAGAGCAGGCGGTTTCGGGCACCTTGGCATACGCCATGGGTGCAGGGAAGGCGATTATCTCCACACCCTACTGGCATGCTGCGGAATTGTTGCAGGAAGGCCGTGGAATGCTGGTACCGTTTGGAAACTCCAAGGCGATTGCCGACGCAGCGATTGAACTGCTGGACAACGAGGCCTTGCGTCACGCCATGCGCAAGCGCGCGTACTTGTATGCGCGCAACATGGTGTGGAGCAAGGTTGCGCAGTCGTATATGCAGACGTTTGTCCGCGCCCGCACGGATCGGTCGCAACTCCCGAAGGTTGTGTTTCCGTCCCGCGCCGGCGAGCGCACACTCGACAAACTGCCCGCCATTAACCTGGAACATCTACGCCGGCTCTCGGACCGTACCGGAATGCTGCAGCATGCTGTGTTCTCGGTTCCGAATTACAGCGAGGGCTATGCGACGGACGATAACGCCCGCGCCCTGATTGCCACCGTGCTTCTGGCGGAGTTGGGGGCTCCGGAAGCCTCGCAGAGCCTCGAGCTGGCTTCGCGATACATGGCGTTTCTGTGGTACGCCTACAACCCGGCGACCCATCGCTTCCGCAATTTCTTGAGTTATGAGAGGCGCTGGCTGGAGGAGCAGGGCTCCGAGGACAGCCACGGGCGGGCTTTATGGGCGTTGGGGACGGTGCTTGGACGGTCGAAAGATCATGGACTCCGTGGAGCCGCCGGCCGGCTCATTGAAATGGCGATCCCGGCAGCACTGGAATTTACCAGCCCACGAGCATGGGCATTTTCGCTGCTCGGAATTCAGGAGTATCTCGCTTGGTTCCCGGGAGACCGAACGGCTCTGAAGACAAGCGACGAGTTCGCCGGGCGCTTGCTCGATTCCTATGCCATGAACCGTGCAAGCGGCTGGTACTGGTTCGAGGATGTGCTGGCCTATTCGAACGCGAGGCTGCCGCAGGCGCTTCTGCGATGCGGTGCACGAAATAAGGATGGCCTGATGGTCTCTGCCGCGCTGGAAGCGCTCGAGTGGCTTCTGTCCAAGCAACGGTGCGAGGCGAATGGGCACTTTGTCCCAATTGGCTCCAGAGGCTTCTATCGAAAAGGCGGTGCCAGGGCGCGTTTTGACCAGCAGCCGGTGGAAGCAGGGGCCACGGTATCTGCGTGCTTGCAGGCTTTCCGGGAAACAGGCGAGGAGCACTGGCGAAAAGCCGCGTGGTCAGCGTTCAACTGGTTTCTCGGAGACAACGATTTGCAGATCGTTCTCTACGATTCGGCGACCGGCGGCTGCCTGGACGGCTTGCATCCGGATCGGGGAAATGAAAACCAAGGCGCCGAGTCGGTGCTCGCGTTCCTGATGGCGCTGCTCGAGATGCGACAGCTTGAAGAGTCTGAAATTCCATTGAGCAATTACGAGAGGAAACACACCATCATTGACATAAATCGTCCAACGGACCCGGCGATGCCAAGCGCCAAGGTGCAGTAGCCATTAGGGGGCTTTCTGAAGAAACTTGCGATCCCAATCGCGCCGTTCTTGCTTGCAGGCGCGGATACTCCGCTGTTCACGCGCCATTCGGCGAACCCGCTTTTGACCTGCAAAGACTGGCCATATCCGATCAACAGCGTATTCAATCCTGGGGCAACGCTGTTGCCGGACGGAACCACGCTTCTGCTTTGTCGTGTGGAAGATCGCCGTGGAATCTCTCATCTCTCGGCGGCGCGCTCGCCCAATGGCGTTGATCGATGGCAAATTGATACGGTGCCGACGCTTCCACCAGATCCGGCAAGCTTCCCAGAGGAGATTTGGGGAGTGGAAGATCCCAGGATTACGTTTGTTCCCGAGCTTAAGCAATACGCGGTCGCATACACCTCCTACTCCAAGGGCGGCCCGGGCGTCTCCCTTGCGTTGACCAGCGACTTCGTAACCTTCGAGCGAATTGGCGTGATCATGGCTCCCGAAGATAAAGATGCCGCATTGCTGCCTCGCCGGATCAGAGGCTTGTGGGCACTTGTTCACCGGCCGATGACGCCATTAGGGGCGCATATGTGGATCTCCTACTCACCCGACCTGCACTACTGGGGAGAGCACCGAATGATCCTTGAAGCCCGGCGCGGGGCATGGTGGGACGCCAACAAAATCGGTCTCTGCTCGCCGCCCATAGAAACGAGCGAAGGGTGGCTCATGATCTACCACGGAGTTCGGCAGACTGCTTCCGGCGCGCTCTACCGGCTCGGCCTCGCTCTGTTCGCGCTCGATCATCCGGAGAAATGCCTGGCGCGTGGCGCCTCCTGGATCTTCGGCCCGGAGGCCGAATACGAGCGTCATGGCGACGTGCGCGACGTGGTCTTTCCGTGCGGCACGACGCTGGCTCCGGATGGGGATACCCTCAACATCTATTACGGGGCCGCAGACTCAAGAATTGCCCTGGCGCAGGCAAGCATTCGCTGCCTTCTGGCCTGGCTCAAGGTTCATGACTGCCGGGGCCAGGAGTGAAGGCGAGAGACCGATCGCGGCGTGCTGCAAAACGGTGGGAGCACTGAACCGACCATGTTCCAGGGCTTCCGCCGGGAAGCAAGAATGAGAATCGGCTCTTGGTGCGCGCTTCAGGTCGCAGCTCGACTTCAGGCTATTTGGATGGCGAGAGCTGACACCGCTGCAATCGCGAACAGGGGAGCAGAACCCGATTGTCTGAATCCAAAGGATGAACGCGGGCGGACAAAATCAACATTGCTTGAGTCTGGCAATTTAAACAGAATAGGCGCATAGTAACAGTGATCGAAGAATCCGATTTGGTTTTCTTGCTTGTTCCGCTTTATCGCCACTCGCAATCAACTCCACATTGTGTTCGGCGGTACATCAATCGATAAGGAACAAGTCCAAATGGAACAGGGAACAGTTAAGTGGTTCAATGACGCAAAGGGATTCGGCTTTCTGAGCCGTCCCAATGGCGAGGATGTCTTCGTGCATTTCTCGGCGATCCAGAGCAATGGCTTCCGCAGCCTTCAGGAAGGCCAGACCGTTAATTTCGATGTCGTAAAAGGCCCCAAGGGCCTTCAGGCTGAAAACGTAACGATCGCCTAACAAGACGAAAGCAAAATGTTGAGAAGGGCGGTCATCGCGACCGCCCTTTTTGTATTGGCAGAGAGCTGCAGGCTCCAACGCTTCTTCCTCGCGGGGCATCCTCGCAGAGTCTTCTCGGTCCTCGGCATCAAGGTATCTCCAACAAGCTTGCGGCGTTCACGCTCGGGTTCCTTCATGGATTTTGGAAGAGGCGCGAACCCATGCCTCTGTCCTAAAGCAACTTCCATCCCTCGCTCGATCCACCGGCCCAGCGGATTCTCGGTAATTGAATCCTTTCGCGCGGCGCGAAGGGTGGTCAATTTTGAACAGACACAGTCCTGCGCGATGCAGAAAACTGGGTGTCGACATCGCTGTGGGGGCGGAAGATCATTCCCGCGTGGCTCCTGTCGATCCACTCCGAGTTCATCGCATTGGCGTCTGGCGGACCACATCGGGCGCTCCGAGACACTTTCCGCAAGCTGGAGATTGCCGCATCAATCAGCGATTGTCGGCAATGCATGGAGATATACATACAGGTATGAATACTCTCCTGATCTCTCCGGAATGGCCTGACACGTACTGGAGTTTCAGATATGTGCTGCCGTTCCAACGCAAGCGTTCCGCGTTTCCACCACTGGGACTGCTTCCGATAGCGGCGCTGCTGCCTGCCCATTGGTCGAAGCGACTAGTCGACACCAACGTCCGCGCCTGAGGGAGTCTGACCTCGCGTGGGCGGACATTGCGTTGATCAGTGCCATGCTGGTGCAGAAGAAGAGTCTGCTGGAAATTCTCGCGCGCTGTCGCTCCCATGCACTCCACACGGTTGTGGGTGCCCGATCGCGAGTGGTTGTGAAGAGTTGCAGGCCATGCCGACTGCCTCGTCATTGGAGAAGCGGAGGAATTGATTACCCCACTGGCAGAGGACCTGGAAAGGAAGATGCCAATGGCGAGGTACAAGGCTGGACGAATGCCACCGATGGATCTGAGTCCGCTGCCCGACCTGAACCTGACCAACCCCCAGCACTACAGTTCAATGCTGGTGCAGTAATCACGAGGATGCCGTTCAACTGCGAATTCTGCGACATCATTGAGATGTATGGCCGCAAGCCAAGGACGAAATCTGTGGCGCAGACTCTTGCCGAGCTGGAGCAACTGTACCGCAGAAAATGGAGAGGGGCGGTTTTTCTTGTGGACGACAATTTTATCGGCAACAAGAAGAACGTCAGGTGCCTGCTGCCCGCGATGGCCGAGTGGAACGACCGGCATCCTCGTCCGTTCACATTCCTCACCGAGGCATCCGTGAACCTGGCGGATGACCGGGAACTACTGGAGATGATGCAGGCGGCTGGATTCAACCAGGTATTCCTTGGAATAGAAACTCCGGTCGAGGCCAGCTTGCTGGAGTCCCACAAGTTGCAGAACACTCGCCGCAGCCTGCTCGACAGCGTGCGCTGCATCCAGCAATACGGCATCGAAGTCATGGCCGGATTTATCGTCGGGTTTGACAGCGATCCCGAGGACGTTGTTGACAAGCAGGTCGAATTCATTCAGGAGAGCGCAATTCCGGTCGCAATGGTGAGACTGCTGCAGGCACTTCCCGGAACGCAGTTGTACCGTCGGTTTGAGCGCGAGGGCCGCCTGTTGGACGTCACAACCGGAAACAATATCGATTGCAGTCTGAGCTTTATTCCGGCAATGCCTACGCAACAACTCCTGGACGGCTATCGCTCCATTCTGCGCCGCATCTACGGCTCAGAAGCCTACTACGAGCGTGTCCAGCGATTTCTGGAACGCTACCATCCCATCACGCGTACCCATTGGTCAGTCTCGGATTGACTGGCACTCTGCCGATCTTTCGTGGAGCAGGGGGTGCTGGGGAAGTCTCGCGCAAGCTACTGGAGGTTTGTCTTCGACGCTGCGACCCGATACCACGGGAATTTTGCCACGGCCATGACTCTGGCGGTCATGGGATATCACTTCTCTGCCGTGACGGAGAAGGTGTGTGCGGCAGAGTAGAGCCGGCCTTGTAAGCCCGCTGCCACCTTCCTCGCCGTGCAGCAGACGTGGGGCGTGTGTGCGCCTTAGCGACTTCCGCGGGGATGTCGAGAGAGCAATTCTGCTCAGCAGCTCGCCAGTAGGCGTGCCACTGTTGGTGTCAAGGAGGCGTGTGATGGAGTTCCCGCAACACGCGAGCATTCCCGCCCGCATCCGGAGGTTCTTTGCCTCAGTGCTTGTTGGAGCAAAGGAGCGGCTCGGCATGAAGTTGCGCCCGGATGATTTCTCCGGGCAGCGAATGTGCCCATTTTGCGGGATGGTTACTTCGCGCTACGAATCGAACTGCTTGGAGTGCGGCAGGGCTTTGTAGCGGGCGTGAGCGCTTCTGCTCTCTTCATCTCCGCAATCGCTGGTGGCAGGGAGCCTGGGAACTCAGCCCTTCCGTTTCACTCGTGGGCCGCAGGGTGCAGAGTTTCTCAGCAGCAATTCGGCAACGATGTACTAGTCGTGTCCTGCGCGAGGCCATTCGACGCACCAGATTCCCGTCAACACTCGTCGTATCACATGCTTGTAGAGAAATAACAATGCCCATGAAGTCCTTCTCGATATGGGCTATACTTTTAGGTCTTTGCGTCCCTGAGTGCAGGAATTTTCCGCTTTGGAGATTCCAATGGTTGCCAAACGGTCGCATAATGTAGTGAAGACAACCCGCAAGGCTCCTCCTAAAGAGTCCCGGTCCGCACCTCCCCTTGAAATCGGCGAGGTAAAGCCTGTGCATGGGGAAAATAGCGCACGGCCCACCGAAGCAGCCATGTTCGCCCCCAGCCTGTTTCTCAGCAAACTCTCACCGGAAAAGACCAGCAGGGAGTATTACGTTGGCGAAACCGTCTTTTCGCAAGGCGATGTCGCAGATGCTGTGTTTTACATCCAGAGCGGAAAAGTGAAACTTACCGTTGTCTCCAAGCGCGGCAAGGAAGCCGTTGTCGCCATACTTCTGGAAGGAAGTTTTCTGGGAGAAGGTTGCCTCGCTGGGCAAGCAGTTCGCATGTCCACTGCCAGTGTAGTTCAACGGAGCACGATCACCCGGGTGTCGAAGACAGGGATGTTGAAAATCCTTCATCTTGAACCGGAATTTGCAGAGCGTTTTCTTTCCTATCTCCTCTCCCGGAACATTCGCATGGAAGCGGATCTTGTGGATCATCTCTTCAACTCGAGCGAAAAGCGCCTCGCTCGCCTTCTTCTTCTGCTGGCCAATTTCGGCCAGGAATCCGCGCCAATCCCTGTGGTAGCGAAGATCAGCCAGGAAACCTTGGCCGAGATGATCGGTACTACCCGGTCGCGCGTCAGCTTCTTTATGAACCGGTTCCGCAGCCTGGGATTCATCGACTACAACGGTGGCGGCATGCGCGTTCATCGCTCCCTCATCAGCGTTGTGCTACATGACTGATGGAGTTTCCTCCGCGGCCCAAGCGCGAGATCAAAGGTCACACGCACTGAAGGAGCTGAACTGAAGCCTCCAGCGATCAGGAAATTTGCCCGCCCTACATCACCCCACCAAGCGTCCTTCGGAAGATCGCCGGCAATGGTTTGTACGCATGATTCATATCCCAAGCGGAACATTCCTGGAAAGCACATGGAGCAAAATGGGACAGCCGGGGGCGAATTATCAGGAGTGAGCAAAAGTGCTCAGTCCGAAAATCATGGGAATGCCATTGTTGCATCGCACATGGCGGTCCCCCGTCATAGCCGAGGTATTGCGACAATGAGCAACGCATACGCACACCGAATACTTGTCGTTGATGATGATGCGAGCGTTCGCGAGATCATCGCGCTTCTGTTGGAGACGGAGGGGTACGAGGTCTGCACGGCAGTTCATGGCTTCGATGCGCTTCACCAGCTCAAGAGCACTATCCCCGACGTGCTCATCTCGGACCTCAATATGCCGCAGATGTCCGGATTTGAGCTTCTGTCTGTCGTCCACCGAAGGTTTCCCAACATTCCCACGGTGGCAATGAGCGGTGCCTATGAGAACGGGGATCAGATTCCGGGAGGTCTTATCGCCGACGCATTCTATGCCAAAGGGCAACTTCACCCATCAGAGCTTCTGAAAGCTGTCGCCGGACTGATTCAGGCCTCAACCATGCACTCGGCGGACTGTCAGCGGCAATCCGGGCCGGTCTGGATACCGCAAAATGGACGGGATTCCAATGGCGTTCCTTTCGTCGTGCTGACCTGCACGGAATGCTTGCGATCTTTTCCCATCAGTGTCCTCCGGGATGGAGAACAGGGAATTCAGGAAGCGCAGTGCCTCTTCTGCGCAACGCCGGTCCAGTATGTAATTGATTGTTCTCTCGCCGCCTTCCCTCCTGTGTACGGCACAGTGCCAGCCTCAAGCATCGGAGAAGCGCAAAGAACAACGCCATAGCTCCAGCCCGCATGCAGTGTCATTCTCCAAGCGAGCATTATTGACCAGCACAGTTCGGGCGCGGGGCATAGATTGAGCACAGTACTGGTGACTCTGTGCCCAGAAGACCCTCTATGACACTCCAAACAACATCCGGCTTTCGCTCTCTCGGGCTGCTCCAGAAGAAAGCTGCCCACAAAATAATCGCTTGTGACTACGCAACGGGAGAATCGATCTTTGCCCAAGGCGACAAGGCTAATGCAATGTTTTGCGTTCAGAAGGGCAATGTGAAGTTGACGGTTGAATCCAGGAGTGGAAAGAAGGCTGTAATTGCCATCCTTCGGCCGGGCGACTTTTTTGGGGAAGGGTGCATGCAGAGACAGGCGCTGCGGATGTCCAGCGCGACGGCGATTGAAGCCTCCACCGTTGCACAAGTGAAGCGCACAGCCCTGGCCCGCATCGTCCGGCAGGATCCCGGGGTGGCGAAGCTGTTGATTACGTACCTTCTTTCCCGAATTGGACGAATTGAGGAAGAGTTTGTGGATCAAATTTTCAGCACCAGCGAGAAGCGGCTTGCCAGAATTCTTCTGCATCTCGCGGACTTTGGTTCGCAGCCAGGCTCCGAGCCAGCACGCTTAAGGGTGAGTCAGGAAACGCTCGCAGAAATGGTTGGCACAACGCGGTCCAGGGTGAGCTACTTCATGAACCAATTCCGCAGAATGGGGTTCATCGATTACAACGGCAGCCTGCGAGTCCACAAATCATTGCTTGCCTTTCTCCTGAGGTAATGGCACCTGTGCCGTGTGTGCCTCACGCCCACTGTGAGCGATATTGCACAGAATTCCTGATGCCAGCTCGATACGATTATGCATGGCATATCGCACAAACAGAACCATCTGCTGTGCGGCCAGCCGAGGAGGTTCGAAATGTCAATCCACGGAGACTTCCCGATCCCGCAATATCCTCACGGAGCGCACTGGAGGCGATTGAGAGGAACGCACCTCGGCTTCACGCCGTCCTCCTGTGACAATGACGCAGCGCTGAAGGAGTCATGTACCGCCGAACTTCTGGACGAACAGGCACAGTTACGAATGGGCGATGAAGGCTGCCCCAACGAATGGCGGTTCCCCTTTTGCGTCGAAGCGCAAAGGTAGGGGCGAGGGCACGGGAACCATCCTACCCTTGCGTTCATCGCCCCATCCCTCTCCAGGCTTGCGCTATGTCATGGGGATTGCGGGGTGCAGCAGATGTCCTCCTAGCCAGTGCCACGCAAAGCCCACGAAAGAGAGGTAGATCATGCGTTGCTTTTGGGAAAGAGTGGGTGTCCTCGGTCCGGTATATGAATTGGTCAGCCAAGGGCTGAACGATCGCGAAATTGCCATGAAACTTAATCTCTCGGAAGCGAGGGTTCGCGCCTGCATCGCGTGGTTGTCTCACTTTCTGAAGTGTAAGACCCGAGAGGATCTGGTTCGCTACGCCTCGCCTGCGCAAACTGCGAGCTGTGGCCAGCGTGCCGCGTAGTAAGGAGATGTCATGAAAATTGATTGCAATGTCCACCCCGCGCAAATGCTCCACCTAGACCGGGTTTTGGGCTATACCGTCACTCAAAGCTGGGATGCGTTGATGCCGGCCCCGGACTCAGGCGTGATCCACGTCGAATATGAAACCGGTGCGGATGGTTTGCTTGACTTCATCAAGATATGGGCGTCCACCGTTCGAGGGTACTGGAGCCTCATCTGCGAATTATGGGTGCGGCAACCGCAATTCCACCGGTCTGGCTTGTACTTCGCAAACAAGTACCATTCCGCGGACCTGGCTCGGTCGCTTGAGCTTGTGGTTGCGCACGCAGATGCCTTCGTAAAGCTTCCGGATCGGTCTGGTTTGATCCAGGTATATCCGCCGAATGAACAAGAGCGAAGAGAAGCACAGCGCTGGTTCGCGGTCGTATTCGGCAGCGACGGAGTCGTGAGCACAAAACAGCATGTGGCCGCATGAGACGGCGGATGCGTATGAAGGGCACAATTGTGAATGCAGCAGCAGATCTCAAAACAGGAGCCATGGTGGTACTGGACAGCTTGCACTTGCCGGTGTTGTTGGAAGTGAAAACCGATAGGTACTCAAGGTGGTGGCGGTCCGTAACGTCATTGAACAGCATTGCGTTGAGCAACAAGCTGGATGCCGTTGGGCTGCACCTCTTCTGTGTGGCTGGAGAAGTCAAGAGCGTTGCCGTTGGCCACGGGCACAGGTCCCTGCGGAACGCTGTCTTGAAACTTGCGGCGAAGGTGCGGATGCTTGAGTTGAACTGCTTTGAACTGGCGGAGGTAACCAATAAGCATTTTCTCGGTGTTCCCTACGTCGCTGTGTCCGTGCGCACGTATCACATTCAGCACGGACGGCAGTTGCAGAACCTGGAAGAGCGGCGTCACTTTGCGCTTCATTAATGCCACGGTCGCGGTTTATAACAGTGCGTGGCGGCGGTAAAACCAGCCCTTGACCGTCTGTACCACAAGCAGGTAGGTCATGGCGAGAAGCGCAATTGCACCCAGCAATTGCCATGGCAACGGAGTGAACTGCAGCAGTTTCCCCAGCACCGTATAGGGCATCACCGCGGCGACTGCTACGACCGCGAAAACGCTAAGGGCCAATGTTCGGCTGGGACGGCTTTTGAAGGGATTGCCTGCGGTCCGGATCACAAAGGCCACAAGCGTCTGAGTTGCCAGAGACTCCACAAACCACCCCGTGCGGAACAGGGGGCATTCGTCGAAGCATGGAAGGCCCAGAGCAGGGTCGCAAAGGTGAGGAAATCGTAGATCGAGCTGACTGGGCCAATAATCAGCATGAACTAGCGTATGAAGCTCATCTGCCATCGCTTCGGCTGGTGCAATAGAGTGGAATCGACATTGTCGCCAGGAATGCTGATCTGTGAGAGATCATAGAGAAAACTATTCAATAAAATCTGAGTCGGCAGCATGGGTGAAAGGGCAGGAATAGAGAAGCTGCCGCCATGCTGAACATGTTGCCAAAGTTCGAACTGGTTCCCATGATAATGTACTTCATGATGTTGGCGAAGGAGCGCCGCCCCTCCCTCACGCCGTCATTGAGTACCGCCAGATTCTTCTCAAGCAGGATGCTCTTGGCCGCATCCTTGGCCACCTCCACACCGTTCACCACGGAGATGCCGACATCCGCCGCGTGCAGCGACGGTGCATCGTTGATCCCATCCCCGATATAGCCAACCACATGGCCGCGAGATTTCAGCGCCACAATCACCCGGTTCTTCTGCTCAGGTGACATGCGAGCAAAGATCGCTCTATTCTCCGCCTGATATGCGAGCGCCGCATCGTCGGCCCTGTCAACGTCGCTTCCCGTGAAGATGATGTCCGTAGAGCGTATTTCATAAACAGTGCCTCAGCGTGATCCAGAGGCAGGCGATATAGAAGAAGGCTTGATAGGTGGAGAGCAGATGTTCATGGCGGACGAGCAATCGGCGAAATTGACCAAGCCATGCGTTGGTTCGCTCTACGATCCAGGGGCGTTTGTATCGCCGGAGCTTTCTGCCATCTTCGTAGCGCTTGGCCTTGTTGTTTTTCCGGTAGGGCACGATGAGATCGATGCCACGCTTGTTGAGTCGCTCCCGCAGCGGGTCGGAGTCGTATCCGCGGTCGGCGATTACGCGCTTCGGTTTCTGTCTCGGGCGGCCTTTCGGTCGCGGCACGCGGACTTCGGCGAGCGTGGCTTCCGCAAACGTAGCTTCTCCCGGAGAGGCACTTTCGAGCCGAACTCCCAACGGAAGACCTTGACCGTCGACCAGTACCATCCATTTCGTGCCCTTGCCGCGCTTGGTGTTACCAACGGCAGCGCCCCCTTTTTCGCCGGAGCGAAGCTGCCATCCATGAAGGTCTCGTCGCACTGGAGCAGCCCTTCTCCATCCAGTGCTCCGAGCAGGGCGCGCCACGCATCCAGCCAGACGCCTTCCTCTTCCCACTGCTTCAGCCGTCGCCAGCAGGTCGATGGCGAAGGAAACTCGTCGGGCAGAAAACGCCACGCCGCGCCGGTTTGCAGAATCCAGAGAATGCCATCGAAACACGCCCGGTTGAACGCCCACGGCCGGCCTCGATTGTCCCCGCGCCGAATCGGCGGAGGCAACAACGGCTCGATCAACTCCCACTGCTCGTCGGTCAACAGCTTCTGCCGTTTCTTCATGACAGAAGCTCATCAGCTAACCCGCCTCAAACGTAAGTATCTGATCTGAGGCCGAACCTATTTATGAAACATGCTCTAGAAACTTCGTGATAGACGAGGGGGAGCACTGTAGCAAAATGCCAGAGCGATGGCGAAGCTTCGGGCTTTTCTTCAACGGAACGAAAACCGACCGCATATGAATGCAGCGTAATTGCGCCCAGTCCAACGTTTAGCATGACTTCGTATTCAGTCAGAAGGCTTCCGCTCATCTACTTGCCTTTCGCTCTCTTGGTGCGCGCTTTCCTCTGACTTTACTGGCTTTCGTCGTGAAGTCCGGATGCCACCCAATCTCGGGGTCCTGTTTCTGGTTGAAATCAGCTAGGGCATGAAAATTTCCTGCGGTAATTGCGGTCGGCATGATTTGGCCGTCAATGTTGCTGTCTTGCGAAAGGGTGGCTTGTAAAAGATCCTGACCTTGTGCGACCTTTGATGGATACTTCCGTTGGCTTTGCCGAAATACCTGCAAATGCCACTTCGACTTTAGATCACTCTCGTAGGCACGGAGCGTGCTTTCAGATACTGCGTCGGCGTCCGACCACTTCATGCGAGCTGATTTCGCCTGGACATAGTTGATGACGCACTCGCGAACGAAAGTTGGCTCCGTATCGATCCAGTCAAGCTGTTGAAAGAATCCATGCGTTTGATACTTGGAGGGATCGATTCCAATATCTTGGCTAACAACCACAGCGAGCGGAGCTACTGAGACACGTCTTAACAAACCTCGCGCTTCATAGTCGAAATCGGCGCGATTAATTGTTGCGGGAATTCCTCTCCTTGCGGCAGCTAGAGATGTCCGCTGCACCCAACTCAGTGCCCCGTCAAAGACCGTTCTTCGTTGGAGTTCGCCTAAGAAGCGCAGAGAAGGGATGTTTTCCAGGGCGTTGTCGAAGCTTGCACACTTTGAATCGAACACGAATATCTTTCCAACTAGTTTTGCAAGTAACTCAATTGGCACCTTGCAAATTACCTTGGCGTACAGTTTTGTCGCTCCATCCATCTTTCTGCCCGTTGAGTGCAGAGCAGTTGCGACGGCTTTCATCTCGGGATCCGTTTTCGCACCGCCTATTCGCATCGCAAGACCTTTCGGTGAGAGGTAGGCGTTGGTGACAAGATGAAATTCCGTGAAGGTCAGTACGTCCGGTTGAACTAGGACTGATTCAGCCCAAATCGAAAGCGTCTTCCAGAGATTGACGCTGTGATCCCCTAAAGGAGAAACCTTTCTAATCGTGTTCTTGTCCTGCTCACGAATAACCGCCCCGTTTTTTTGTGCACGCTCACATCGTCAACGTGTTCAATGCTGACAGCGACCGTTGTGTTATCGGCTTCCAGCAGTCGGTAGGTGGCCCGAGTGAACTGGTAGAGATAGCCCAAACTTTGACCAATTGCAGTATGGTCACCAGACATGCTACTCGCCCTCCTGGATTAGCTCACGACAAGAAATCGGCACAAAAGGTCAAGCCCAAGTACTTGAATTCAAAGCTCCTGTATTATGTTCACAATTTAAAGTGTGTAGCAATATGTAATCGCGCATTTTTCAGCGAGGAATTCACAGCAGCCATTCGTTTAGCGTGCTTCGCGTCTTCTCTCACTTCTGACTCCTCAGGCGGACGCCGCTCTGCGGCTCGGACGGGCGCTTCGGCAGCGCCGGTTTCGCGCCAAACAGAAAGGCGTATTTGTCACTCACCGCGCCTTCACTCGCACCCTGCCGCCCAACGGAGTCCTCCGCTCTGTCCTATTCACCGTTCCGTCTGTTTTTGTCCGCTGTCGCGGCAGTGAAGAACAAAAACAGCCGGAAACGGCAGAAAAGGAAAAACAATGGAATATCCAGGCAACAACAACCGCAGCAGCGAAGCGTTCACCGCGAGCATTGGCGCAACCAGCAGCATCTCGAATGCCCCGGCTTCCGCCAGTGAAAAACGGAAGCCTGCCTCGGCGCAGCAACTCATCCGCGACAACGTCCAGTACCTCATCCAGCAGCTTGAGGCCGGACACACCGAAACTCTCACCGCGTTTCTCAACGCGATGGCCAACTTCCACAGCTACTCGTTCGGTAATGTCCTATTGATCGCGCGGCAGCGGCCCACGGCAACGCACGTTGCCGGGATGCGGACATGGAACGAACTTGGACGCCGGGTGAAGCGTGGAGAAAGAGGCATTGCCATTCTGGCCCCGATGATTGGCATGAACCGCAAGAAGCGCGAGCAGGAAGGCGAGGAGTCGGAGGAGAACAAAACCGCCGTGCTTGGTTTCCGCCGGGTGTATGTGTGGGACGAGGCGCAGACCGAAGGCGCACCGCTTCCGTCGCTGGGCGAGACGACCGGAGAGGTCGGCGAGTCTCTTGACCGCCTGCGGGAGTTCGTTTCCGCCCGAGGAATTGAGTTGGAGTACAGCGAGGACATCGCCCCGGCGCTTGGCATTTCCTATGGTGGACGTATTGCACTGCTGCCCGGGCAGACGAAGCCCGAGGAGTTCAGCGCGCTGGTTCACGAGACGGCGCATGAATTCCTGCATAAGGCGGAGCGCCGCACCGCAACCACCAAGACCGTACGCGAGACGGAGGCAGAGGCCATCGCGTTTGTGGTCTCTCAGGCCATTGGCCTGAACGCCGGAACCAGCGCTAGCTACATCCAGCTTTACCACGGCAATGCCGAGTTGCTGATGGAGAGCCTTGAGATCGTGCAGCAAACAGCTTCGGTGATTCTTTCTGCCATCCAGCCCGAAGAGCCGGAACTTTCCGAAGTGCAGTTGTCCACCACGGAAGCGGCGCAGCCTGCCGCTTAACCGCACACTTCACCGCCCAAGGCGGACAGGTGAAGTGTGCCTGTCCGCACGGCTTCTACCGCAGACCGAAAAAGGAGATTGAACGCAATGGAAAACACAGTCCGTATCGCTTCCGAATACCGCAACCTCCCTGTCGTGCAGTTGCAGGAGTCACCCACCAATCCACGTCGCCGCTTCGATGAACAGAACCTTGCAGAGTTGGCCGAGAGCTTCAAGGCACAGGGAGTGTTGCAGCCGTTGCTTGTCCGCGAGATCGAAGAAGGCCAATTCGAGATCGTCGCCGGAGCGCGGCGATACAGGGCGGCCAAGCTCGCCGCGCTGGAAGCAGTCCCTGTTCGCGTGGTCGAGCTAACGGATGCTGCCGTCCGCGAAAGTCAGTTGACCGAGAACCTTCTGCGGGAGGATGTCCATCCCTACGAAGAGGCACTGGCTCTGTCAGGCTTGTTGCATCTGGAAGGGGCACAGCACGATGTAGCAAGCATTGCGGCCCGCTTGGGAAAATCGCCCGCGTACGTGCTTGGCAGGATTCGGTTGACCGAGCTTGAGCCGAGCATTGCGGAGGCGTTTCTGGCCGACAAGATCGGCGTTGGCCACGCGCTGGAAATTGCCAAGCTTCCACAGTCACAGCAGATCAAGGCGTTCGACGGTGCATTCCGCGCAGTCTGGAACGGCAGCAAGGAGTCGCGAGTGCTTCTGCCGTTGCGCGAGTTCGGCGCATGGATTGAGCAGAACATCCTGCTGTCGCTCGATTCTGTGCCGTTCGACAAGAAGGATGCGGCACTACTGTCCGAAGCAGGAAGCTGCGCCGAATGCCCGAAGCGCACGAGCTTCAACACGTTGCTGTTCGGCGAGATGAGCCAGCGTGACCAGTGCTCGGATGCCAACTGCTTTCAGGCGAAGATTGCCGCGCATGTAACCAAACAGATCGCCGAAAAGCCGGAGCTGGTACAGGTCACGACCAGCTATGGCACCCGCGGTGATGGTCCGGTATTGGGGAGAAACCGCTACGTCGTTCTGAATCTCGCTAAGCCAACGAAGACTAAGCAGCCACTCTCGCCCGCGCAGAAACCATGCAAACACATGGCCGAGGCGATTGTGGTGGACGGTGTTGAGCGTGGACAGGGTATCAAGGTCTGTGCCGATCCAAGCTGCACGATTCACTTTGCCGACCGCCACGCACCCAATCCGGCGCAGTTGGCGAAGGAGCGCGAGCAACGCCGCAAGGAGATGGAGAAGCAGCGGTTGGAGATCACCATTCGGCATCGCACATTGGCCGAAGTACTGAAGAAGGTCACGTCACCCCTAGAACGTGGCGACCTGGCGCTTGTCGCCAGCGCCATGATTGAAAAGCTAGAGCCTTTGCGCCGCGAGACCCTGGCGCGACGGCACAAGGTCGTCGAGGGAGCGAGCAAGGAGGTGGCCTATCCCCAAGTGGAGAAGGGACTGGCCAGCCTGCTCCGTCAGTTGGATGAAGCCGGGCTGTCGAAGCTGATCGTGGAGATCGCGCTGCTTAGCAGCGTCGAATCCGTATCGCAGGCCGAGGGTGACGTACTGGCGGCAGGCGCCAAGCGGCATCGTATCGAGGTCGAGAAGCTTCGCAAGACCGTCGAAGCGGAATTGGTTGCGAAACGCGCGAAACAGGCTGGCAAAAAGGCAGCAGCAAAGACCGGCAAAGCTGCTTAACTGAATTCGATCTTCCTCTTGGGCGTCCGGCTAAGGCCGGACGCTCTTTTGCTGGCACACGCCCGTCTGCCCGCCCAGTTATGGAACCTCCGCTTTACCGGAGGATCGTCGGATCCCACCCGACGGGCGCGTCTCTTTCACCGCATCACGTCCGCAACGATTGATTGAATTGTTCCAATCGCGCCCGAAATCAACAAGACCTCCAGACCTATGTGCGGGTACACATGAAAGGCATAAGGAGAATATCCATGGTGACCCACATCATTCTGACCGTCAGCAATATCGAGCGCTCACTGGCGTTCTACGATGCCGCACTGAAGCCGCTCCAGATCAAGTTCTACGTGCCTTATAAGGGCACGGGCGATCATCCCGATCTTTGGGGGCTGGGAGATGGCAGAAGAGCGTTCTTCTGGCTTAAGCAAGGCAAACCTGATCCAAATTCCATTCACTGGGGTTTTGCGGCGGAGAGCCGCGCACTGGTGGACGAATTCTACAAAGCCGCACTCGCTGCAGGTGGTAGGGATAGCATTTCTCCGAGAATTCGGTCGGAATACGCGCCTGATTATTACGCGGCTGAAGTGCTTGATCCGGATGGGTACTCGTTCGAGGTCACGCACAGAAACCCACAGTAGAGATGCGCACTGTCGCCGATTACACGCTTGCTCAGCTTTGCGCCTTACGTCTCCACGCGGAGGGAGAGCTGCCGACATAGCGCGTAAACACGCGCGTCAAGTGACTTTGATCGGCGAATCCGCAACAAACAGCAACCGCGCTGAGCGGCATGGCGCCTTCATGAATCAGGCGTTCCGCCAATGCAATGCGCCGGCTCAACACCCATTGGTGCGGTGTCACGCCCAAGGCGGACCGAAAACCACGCGCCAGTGAGCTAATCGAAGCCGCGCAAGCACTCGCGATGTTTTCGAGGCCGACATCCTCGCTCAGACTGGCCTCAATGTACTCCAAGGCCTGACGAAGCTGGCGTTGCGTCAGGCCCCACTCCTTGCGTTTGGGCTTTGAACTGAATGTGCCATAGGCCGAGGCAATGTGGTCGCGCACCGCAAGAAACACGGAGTCCAGATAGAGGGCGTTAACCTGGTGCGGTCTATCCAGTGCAGGCACTATCGCCTGCATCAGGTGCAGCATTACAGGGTCGTAACAGACCTCGCGCACGTCGTAGCGCAATTCATGAAAGCTGT
Source organism: Oryzophilus luti (assembly GCF_059726245.1). Classification (NCBI taxonomy): domain Bacteria; kingdom Pseudomonadati; phylum Acidobacteriota; class Terriglobia; order Terriglobales; family Koromonadaceae; genus Oryzophilus; species Oryzophilus luti. The sequence goes on along the minus strand of NZ_AP040874.1, from coordinate 3,883,066 downwards.
TACCGCGCTCCGTTGCAAAGTCCTGAAAACTGCGCAGTGGCAGGAAGACTTGCAGAGTGTCAAAGGGATCCCGGATGTCGGCACACCACGATTTGCGCAGGTCGTATAGAGCAAGTACCCCTGACCTCGAAGCAGGCTTTCGCAGATGCCGGCCATCGCAAAACACGTTGATTGGCCGGAATGGGCGCAGCTCCACGGACACCATCACCTGATCCGCCAGAGGAGTGGGCTCAAGCAGTCCAAGGTTGGGCCGGTCGTGACGGTACCTGGCGAAGAAGATAGGCGGTTCCGCGCTCCGTTGCACCGAACGGACCTCTTGGAGTTCGGGGAGATTCGCGCTTACGAACCCAGGAACGTCGAACGAATTGGAGATGTTCTGCCGTCCGGTACTCATTGCTCCCTTAGATGCGGTTCGCGTTCGACTCGATCATAAACGTTGCATCCCAGCATGTACCGCCGTGGCGGCGAATGCCGCATATATCCGAATTGTGCTCGAAATGTGCAAGACCCTCAGAGGTCAATTCTGTACACATGGAATAGACCAACAATATCCAGATGGTATTTGTAAGGAAGGCGTACAGATGCGACAAATTCTCGTCATCGAATCAAGCCCGCGCGGAGCAGAGTCGGCGAGCCGACGGTTGACCGCTGTGTTGAAGGAGCGCCTGAGAAGCCTCTATCCGGAGGCAGCCTTCATCGAGCATGACCTGTCGAAGAATCCTCCACCACACCTGGATTACCAGATGGTGCGAGCGATCTCCTCCAAAAACGGCATTGAAGCCGATGCGGCAGAGAAAGTGCTCCATCTTTCCAACCAGCTTACGGATGAAGTGTTGTCGTCCGATCTTCTGGTGATTGCCTCTCCGATGTGGAACTTTGGCATGCCCTCCTCGTTGAAGGCATGGATTGATCATGTCGTGCGCGCAGGGAAAACATTTCAGTATGCGGGTGCGGGAGTTGAGGGCTTAGCTCGGGGCAAGAAGGCGATATTAGTGCTTGCCTCTGGTGGAGTATTTACCGAAGGTCCCTGGAAAGCATGGGACACCGTGGAGCCATATCTCCGTCAAATCTTGAGCTTCATTGGAATCGTAGATGTTCAAACCGTGCGCGCACAGGGGATGAACATCCCTGCACTCGCTCCTCATGCTATACCTGATGGGGAAAAGGCTATTGAGTCGCTCGCGCTTTGAGAGGCGAATAGGATGCTTGGCCATGACATCTTGGGGGTAGTGGTTTCAAGTGATGCAGAGACCTTTGGGCATCAGACCAGAGCAAGTGCCTGACTCCGGTGATGTAGATTTAGTGAAAGTCATGCGAGCGCACATCGGCCTGGCTGACCGCGAGCGGCTGCACCCTGTGAACCTTGAGTGAGATGACGTTGTCCTGGTTCTGCAACTCACCTTCGAGCAGCAGGAACTTCTCATACACCACCGTTTGCTTGAACTGCTCATAAACCGCAGGCGTGAGGATGGCGTTGGCGATGCCGGTTTCATCCTCAAGGCTGAGGAAGACGAAGCCCTTGGCCGTGCCGGGGCGCTGGCGCGCGATCACCGCTCCAGCAATACGCGTGGAGCGTCCGTTGCGCAGCGCCGCAAGTTCTCCAGCGGCGGTGATACCCATGCGGCGCAGTTGCTCGCGATGGTAGGCCATGGGATGGCGTCCGACGGTGAGGCCGGTGCCGGAGTAGTCGGCGACCAGACGCTCTTCGAGCGACATTTGCAGCAGCGGCGACGACGCCTCCTGCTCCGGAAGATGTTCGAGCAGCGGCCCAGCGGGACGGCCCGCGTACTCCACCTGCCAAAGGGCGTCGCGGCGGTGCACCACATCGCCCAGCGAGTTGAGCGCGCCGATCTTCGCCAGCAACTCCAGGTCGCTCTTGTGCAACTCCGGCACGCGCAGGGCAAGCTCCTGAATGGAAGCGAATGGCAGCAACTCGCGCATGGCAACCATTGCCAGCGCAGCCTCCTGCCGCAAACCGCGCGCGTAGTTCAGCCCCAAGCGAAGTGCAAAACGATGCTCGCTAGCGGGCTCTGCCTCCAGCGTGCATGGCCAGCCGGAGTGCGCCACGTCGACGGGCAGTACACGCAGGCCGTGGCGCTGTGCGTCTTTCACAATGGTTGCCGCCGAGTAGAAGCCCATGGGCTGGTTGTTGAGCAGTGCCGAAGTGAAGGCCGCCAGGTAGTTGCACTTGAGGTAGGCGCTGGCATAGGCGATGAGCGCGAAGCTGGCGGCGTGTGACTCCGGGAAGCCGTAGAGCGCGAACGACGAGATGGACTGCACGATCTGGTCCTGCACTCCGGGCGCAATGCCGTTGGCAGTCATGCCGCGGCGCAGCTTGCCGTCAAGGTCCTTCATGCGCGCCATCGAGCGCCGCATCCCCACGGCGCGGCGTAGTTCTTCGGCCTCGCCGCCCGTGAAGTTGGCGACGATCATCGCCATGCGGATGAGCTGCTCCTGAAAGAGCGGGATGCCGAGCGTGCGCTTCAGCACCGGCTCCAGCAGCGGGTGATAGTAGGTCACCGGCTCGCGTCCGCTGCGGCGGCGCATGTAGGGCGTCATCATGTTGCCGACGATGGGGCCGGGGCGGATGATGGCCACCTGCACCACAAGGTCGTAAAAACAGCGCGGACAGTTGCGCGGCAGCGCCGCCATCTGCGCGCGGCTCTCCACCTGGAACATACCGACCGTGTCGGCCTTTTGCAATGCGCGATAGGTTGGCGGATCGTTTGGTGGAAGCTGCGCAAGGTCGAGAGGCACACCGTAGTGCGGCGGAATCGTGTCGAGGCACTCCTTAAGCACGGCCATCATGCCCAGCCCCAGCAGGTCCACCTTGATGATCTTCATGTCGGCGCAGTCTTCCTTGTCCCACTGGATGACCGTGCGCCCCGGCATGGACGCGGGCTCGATGGGCACAACTTCGTTCAGGCGTCCGCCGCAGATGACCATGCCGCCCGAGTGCTGCCCGAGATGGCGCGGCAGGTCTTCGATGCGCTGGCACAGCTCAATGTACTTTGCGATGCGGCGGTGCTGAATGTCGAAGCCCGCGTCGTGGAAGTTCCGCCCAAGCGTTTCCTCCTTGTCCTTCCACTCCCAGGCGTTCACCAGCCGCGTCAGGCGGGCGAGCGTTTCGCTGTCAAAGCCCAGCACCTTGCCCACGTCGCGCGCGGCCGAGCGTCCCCGATAGGTGATGACGTTGGCGGTCATGGCCGCGCCAAGCTCGCCATAGCGTTGGTACACGTATTGGATCGCCTGCTCGCGCTGCGTGCCGCTAGCAAGGTCGAGGTCGATGTCCGGCCACTCGCCACGCTCCTCGCTGAGAAAGCGCTCGAAGAGCAGATCCATGCCGACCGGGTCGATGGCCGTGATGCCGAGCGCGTAGCAGACAACGCTGTTGGCGGCCGAGCCGCGCCCCTGCACCAGAATGCCGTTGCGGCCGCAGAACTGCACGATGTCCCACACGATGAGGAAGTAGCCCGCAAGGCCGAGCTTCCGGATCAGCGTCAGTTCGCGCTGTGCCTGCTTCTGCGCGCGTGCGAACAGCTTGTCATCACGCTTGGGCAGGTAGCGGTTGCGGATGCCTTCTTCAGTGCGTTTCTCCAGAAACGACTGCATCGTTTCGCCCTCGCCGACCGGGTAGTCCGGAAAGCGATAGCCGAGGTCGTCCATGGCGTAGGTCAGCCGTGCGGAGAGTTCGGCGGTGTTGGCTACGGCCCGCGGCAGATCGCGAAACAACTGCTCCATCTCGCGCGCCGTGCGCAGGTGCCGCTCGGAGTTCACGCCGAGCAGGCGGCCTGCCGTCTCCAGCGTGCAATGGTTGCGGATGCAGGTGACAACGTCGCAGACTTCGCGCTCATAGGCCGTGGCGTAGCGCACGCCGTTGGTGGCCACGAGCGGCAGGTGCAGCGACTCCGCAATGCGCACCGCCGCCTGGTTGCGCGCCTCTTCCTCGCGCTCGTAGTGCCGCTGCAATTCTACGTAAACGTTGCGCGCGCCGAAGATGTGCGTGAGTTGTTCGATGGTGCGCAGGGCTTCTTCATACCCTTCGCGTGCCAGCGTCGAGGCCAGCGGACCTTCGTCGCCGCCGGTCAGGCACACAAGGCCCTCCGCGTGTTCCTCAACCTCGCGCAGCAGCGCCGCGCCCTCCACCTTGTGCGGCTCGCGCAGCTTCATCCGCGTAATGAGGCGTGAGAGATTGCGGTAGCCCTGTTGTGTCTCCGCCAGCAACGCCAGCCGCGCGGGTTCAACGGGCACGCGGTGCGGCAGATACGCGGGCGGACGCAGCCGCTCGCCGAGGTCGCGCACGGCAATCTCCGCGCCAATGTGCGCCCGCAGTCCGGCGCGTTTGGCCGCCATGTGGAAGCGTGGCGCGCCGTACAGGCCGTTGCGATCAAGCAGGGCCATCGCCGGAAACTGCAACTCGGCGGCGCGGGCCATCAGCAGCTCCGGCAGGGATGCCCCTTCCAGAAAACTGAAGGCCGAACGCGCATGAAGCTCAACGTACATCGCAACCTCTAGTCGTAGATGCCGATCAGGTACCAGCAACGCGCGCCGGGCTCGAAAGCCAGGCGCAGGCAGCGGCGCGGCTGCTCGCCCAGCACCACGTCCCACTCCTCGCGGCTCCACGAAGTTTGATGAACTCCAGCCGCAGGCGTTGGCGGGTACGCGGCAACCGATGCCGCTCCGGCCACAGGTGCCCACCACGCGCCGTCGGTACGCCATGGGCCGGAGGCGCAGAGAACGCGTAGACGACGGCCCTCGTAGTAGAGCGCTTCCGGCACCTGATTGCGCAGCTCCACGTGCATTGCACGCGGAGGCCGCAGTATACGCAGGGGCGCGCGCCGCGTCGCAGCCTGCTCGCAGTGAGGTGCGGCACTCGCCAATTGCATCTCGAAGACGCTCATGCGGAAGTCTTCCGGCGCGTGTGTGTCGAGCAACTCGGGCGCGCCCACGCGCTCCTCTCCCACCAGCTTGCGCAAGCGCGCCAGCAGAATCTCCATGCGCCCGGCCTCCGGTGACTGCGCGGCGAACAGTCCGTGTTGCGCCACCTGCGCGGGCCCGGGTTGGGCCGTCATGCGCAGGGCAATCACCGCCGCCTCCGGCGGATGCAGCTCCAAATCGAGTTGAATCAGCTTGAGCAGCGTCAGCCGTTCGCGCTCCGGCAGAGTAGGCCGCACAGTGCGGCGGTGCTCGCGCCGCGCACCACCTTCTCCTCGCTCCGTGCTTGGCCCGTCGAGCACCAGCACGGTCTCCACCTCGGCCAGCACCAGCGCGCGCTCGTCGGCGCGGCGTAACAGCGCTTCCAGCATCTGGCTGATGAGAAACAGCAGCGGCTCCAGCACCTCCACCGGATGCTCAAGCTCAATGCTCTCGGTGAGTGGCGCATCCGGCGGCGCTTCCTGTGGCACCAGCAGCGGCCGGTGTTCGCCGCGCGCCTGGCGTTGCAGCAGCACCCCGGGCTCGCCCATGCGAGCGGCCAGCGCCCGTGGTGGAAGCTCCGCCAACTGGCCCAGCGTGCGGATGCCCCACTCGGAAAGACTCTGCGCGTTCTCCGGCGCGGGCTCTAACACGGAGATCGGCAGTGGTGCCAGCGTTGCCGACTCGCTTCCTGCGGCAATCACCGTGATGCCCTCGCGGCCACGAGCAGCCAGCAGCGACACGGACGAGCGTTGCGAGCAGGCAATGCTGGCCAGGAGTTGCAGCTCCGCCATGCGCTGCGCAAGCTGCCGCGCAATCGCCTCCGGCGTGCCGAACAGCCGCTCGCTGCCCGCCAAGTCGAGCATCAGCGTGGCCCCGCATCGCGCTTCCTCCGGCGCAGCAATGGACTCCACGCGCGGCGAGAAACGCTGCGCGCACTGCATCAGTTCCACAAATGTTGTGTCTTCCCGCTGGCGGTCACGCCGCAGCAGTGTGAGTCCGAACGAGGCAGCCTGCACGCGGCTCATGCCCGGCTCCGCGCCCAGCCGCTGTGCCTGCGGCGAGAGTGAAAACACCGTCTCCAGCGGTGGCGCGCCGCTGAGAACGGCGATGGCCTGCCCATGCAGCGTGGTGCGGTGCGTGAGCGCCTGCGCGGCAAACTCGCGCAAATGCAGACAGAGATACAGCGGCTGCGGCATGGCTCATCCCAGCCTCACGGTGCGGCTGCTCCACTGCACGCTTGTGGAGGCCACAGACTTTTTGCCCGTGAAGTCCCGCGCACGGCTGCGCGCAACCTCCACACGGTAGCGCAGCCCGGTCAGCAGTTGCGGAGAGTGCTCGGCGGCCCTCTGCCACTGCGCTCCACCGGTGGCACAGCGCAGCGAAACCGCCGCGCAACTGTTCGCGCACGGCACCTGCGTAAGCAGCAGAAACAGCGTGCGCGCTTGTGCCGCTTGCAGGCGGAAGCGGTACCAGGTCGCCAGCGGTACGCGCCGCGCCTGCTCCGGCGGCACGTCGCCCATGTCGAGCACAATGGCGCGGAAGCCGCCGGCGGCCAGCAGCAGGTCAGTGGCACGCAACGCCTGGTCGAGCCGCGTCCACAGGCTCTTTCGTTCCGCGCGTGCGGGCTTCATCGGTTGTTGTGTTGTTTCACCGGCTGCAACCGGCGTGTAACTCACGCGCTCCAGCGACGGACGCGGAAGTGATTCCGAGCAGCGCGGCGTGTAGTCTTCGCGCGGTTCTCGCGTGGCGTGGAACAGCGTCTCCACCGCGCGGTCCAACCCCAGCACTTCCTGGCGCGGATGCCGCCATGCAAACGTCGTCGCCTTTGGCTTCTCCGGAGCTGGCACGGCCACAGGGAAGGGAGAGGACCCTGCGGCCGCAACAGCTTCACCGGTTTCCGCCTCGCCGGCGCGCACCCACAGCAAACGCCTCAGGTCCACACCCAGCGCCGACGCCGAGGCAGGGTTCAAAGCATCGGAGGCATCCACCCACGCGCAGCATCCATCCTGCGCGGTCACGCGGGACAGCGCGGAGAGCGCCAGCGTGGTGCGTCCTGAAGACGGCGCGCCCGAAAGCTCGCTGATCGCCCCCACGGGCAGTCCGCCACCAAGCGCGCCATCCACCTCCGGCACGCTACAAGCCAGCAGCTCCGGAGCATCCTGAACACGGGGCGAAAGCGCTGCCGGAAAGCGCACGGCGAGCGCCGATTCCAACTGCTTCCGAAGCTGCGCCGCGCTGCCCATATTCGCCTTTTGTTCGCCTAATCAAAATAGCGACCCACGGGCCGGTTGTCAAACCTAAACTCAGGTGCTTTATTTCTCTATGAGATGGGTGGGGGGGGGGGGACGATACTGATCGTACAGTCGCCATAGACATCCTTCTGGATGAGTGACTTGCCCTGAATGCAACAATTGAGAACCGAACTCTGAACACGGGCCAATTTGATGGGAGCTATTCCCAGCTTGCTGGTCAGATTCTTGCTTGGCTTGTTTTTTCGCCACTCGCTTGCGGATCTTCGCCTGTCGCACCTCATGGCTTGATGGCACGCCTAGGTAGTTGCCAGCACAGTCTCAGGCGCGCGCTGGCAACAGTGTAAGCAAGTCTCTCAGGTCAGTACACGTAGTGGTTCCATACTTTTCGGCAAGGCCCGTTTCTTGGATCGCCCTTTTCCAAAATCGCTCAACCACAATATAGTTGCAATACGGAATCGCCAGCGCAAGGTGGGCAACATCCCGGAGATCATTTGGATGGAGACGCTTCGTCCATTGACGATCGCGATACAAAGTGAGTTCGCAGTCTACGTCTAGCGACGGCACGCGGGCCCAGAAATCAGAGAGTCGGTCGATCCCGAGCGCGGCAAAGTCACCGAGAGTTTTGCCCATTTTATGCAAATCGGCTTGGATTTGTTCTTGATGCTCAATCGTATATCCCGCATGCTGTGCGCGGCGGTGCATGACAGTAGCATATGGCTGGCGAATACGCCGGAGTGTTTCAGCAGCGTCTATCCCTTGCGCGCCTATCTCAGAAATCCGCTCATTTTGATGCTGGCGGTTACTTTCAGTGTTTCTGGTTAGCAGATCAAAAAGCGCTCCGGGCTGGGCCGCCAACTGACTCAGACTCTGAAAGTCGAGATTTACAAGCACTTTTCGCAATGCTTCGCGGCCACTCGATCCTACGCCAAAGAAGAATCCCCGGCCGAAGGTATTTATCGGCCCTGCATTAGCGAAACCAAATGTGTGCGCCAATGCCTGTGAAATTTCGGCCAGAACGATATCTTGCCAGGCGGCAAAGAACCAGCCGCAAGAATACAGTTCAAAAACTTTTGCCAACCGCTCGCGACTCCCCCTCTCTCCTCTGCGCAAGTGTTCGATAAGGTGAATGGTGTTGAGTGGTAGCCTGACTTCGTCCTGTTCAACCCTTGTGAGGAGTTCTCTAGCGACGCCCCTATGATTCAGCTTGTGTGGCTTGCCCCAGAAATCTTGCGCAAGGTAGATCCAATGGTTCTGGTCGAGAAAAACGTAGATGGGTTTTGATTTGTCGTTGGATTGCAACTTAAGTCCTCGAAAGTACTTGCAACTCAAGAGCCGCAATCAAGTTAGATTTATGCTCTGCCAAATCCATCTGTGGATGTTTGATCGCTCGCGCCGGATCTTCACTGCAGGCGATTAACTTGGCGTAGTGCTCGTACGCGAAGCTGCCCAGCAGGTCACGCAGCTGTGATACGACGCTCCCTTCGCCAACTTCCGGACGATCCAAGAGACTCCGTGCCACGCTGCGCAAAGCATTGTCACACGAGCACAGCACGTACAAGCGCTTCTCGCGGTCTTGAGCTTTTACCCTCTGGAGCCACTCGGTGACATAAGTCAGGTCCCACGCGGCGTTCCGGAGCCCCCTCAGCGCCAAATCCCGCTCCGAACTCCGCAAGTGTTTTAGAATTCCTCTCGGAGCAGCGCGTGAGAAGCAGATGGCAGCGAATGCGATCGCCGGTGCGCTGAAGTACCAATTCTTGTACGCCCAATTTAGAAAGCGGACCATTCGCTGGTTCATCCGCCCGCCTTCCAGCTCGACTAATCCGATCTTCAGGATGAGGGGATAGACAAATGAATATAACCTGAGTCGCCCGCTTAGCGCTGCGAGGTCTAAACCGTGCGCTATGGGACTCAGCGGTGATAAAAGCTTGGAACTCCGACCGAGCGCAATTTCGACGAACGCAGGCGGATCATGGTTGTCAGCAGCACGGAAGAGCTCCAAATCATCACTGGCACGATTCATCGCTTGCGTGGCAACGCCCTCATATAGAGCAATATTAGGCTCAATCTCTATGCCCGCGCATTGCGCGAAGGCCAGAACGGCGGCAGGAACAACATGTTCTTTCGTCGCCACTGCGCCATTAGCAAGATCGACGATGCGCCCAAAGACATTTCGGTCGATCATCATCTGAACACGCGTGTCGTATACCACAGCCTGTTCATGGTATAGAGCAACTGAGTACTCATCTTCCCACGGAAACGACGTACTGAAAGGCGCAGCGTCACGCAGCATCTCCTCTAACTGCCGGAGGTCGGACAGGGAAATAGGGAGCTGCAGGAGAAGCATGCTATCGAGTTCTTCTTTGTTTGGCACCAAGCGCTCGTGCACTAAATGGGATTTCATTGCCGTGCTCCGAAACGTGCGAAAACCGCAAGATGACTGCGGTCAGATCCAGAACTCCATCAGGTTCATGCAGCTATTTCAGTCATCGACATCTTCGAAAATGCTTCTTTCGCTATGGATCTCGTCCACTGTTTGCACCTGCCCAAGCGTTCGTCTCTGCCTACTATCCCCATCGTCTGGCGAATGCTCCTCAATCCACTCACGAGCGCGCCCACTCTCCCTTTGAACTATTTTCATGGCTGCGGCGTCATTGCTAAAGAGCTTCTTTAAAGTCTCAAAAGAATCGAGAAGCGGCTGCATGTGATCTTCAGGGGATTCATCGGAACTACGGGTCCGTTGCAAAGAGTCGCGCACTTCATCGAGCCGTGGCAGGAGCTCCTCTCGGACGCTCTGCAACAATCCATCAAACTCACCATCTTCAAACAACCGCCGAATGTCAGCGTCCTCCAAAGCGTAAAGATCTTCGCCTTCTATCGCGTATTGGCTAACGGTACGAATGAATAGCTTCCTTTTCTTCTCCGGCAGAAGACCGAATTCGTGCAGGCGGATCGCCAAGTCTACTTCCGGCACTGCGTTCAGCAAAAGGCCTGGTTCAGACACGACCTTCAAAATATCCGGATTGTTCGTAACATAGAAAGAGAGAAAATCCTTCGAGCAGCGACGTGCCAGAAAACCTTGCAGGCTGCGCCTCACGCTCCATGCTGCCAGCCATTCCGCCTTGTACTTCGATGTCGTCGAAAAATCGCTTAGCCGCCGAAGCATAAGTGGAAACAGGCTTTTAGGAATTACAACAGCGTTCTCGATTCCGACATCACCGCAGGTGACCTGCCCGATCAGTTTTTCAGTTGTGCTGCCTTGGACGTAGATTCCCAGCAGCTCGGGATTCCGAACTAGCAGCGCAGCGTATGCATCGCCGATGGTCGGATGCTTAAATCGCCAAATGGACTCTCCCCTCGTATATGTGTGCTGTACAAGGCTACCGTTGAGCGCGTCAAGGGCCGTAACGCAACCGCCGAGATCACTGCCAAGCCGCTCAATCGCCTCAGTCTCCGACTTTTGAAGTTCGACAGGACTCTCCAGCGCGTCATCCCGCATGTAAATGAGGGCTAAGGCTGCCTTGCTATGGTTGTCAAGTCCTTGCAGGACTTCTTGCAGAAACTGCTCCCGTTTCTCTACAAACTGGCCAAGATGGTACTCGTCAATACTCAAGCCTGATGTGAAGAGCGGATCTGAGAGCCGTCTAGCCATTTCCGGAACGAAACGGCTGTTCGTGGCAACAGACTCCAAATATTGCTTAACCTCTGTCCGGAAAGCCGTCGGTTGCCGTCCGAGTTTGACGTGGTTGTAAAGTATGTGCCGCTTCTCGTCATCTGTGAGGTCGTGGACATCGATGACAACTTTGCTTTCTCGAAGTAGCGGGAATGCACCCTCCTTCAGGTCTTTTCGTGCCCGGTTGTAGATATAGTCGCGGGATGTCATCACAATTTTGTTCCCTTTCCGAAGCATCGTCCGGATTTGGGGCAGAATGTGGTTCCAGCCGTGGACCAAGTAGGCTTCGTACTGTGTCACACCGAAGGCATCATCGACCCAGAAGAACTGGGACGATTCTTCAGGATTCCAGTGGTCAACTACTTTCCCAGGATCGTCAAGCTTGAGAGTAGACGCGCCCCACTGATCGAGGGCCGCCATGGCCAACAATGAGGCTATTGTCGTTTTTCCGGCAGCGGGTTCTCCGATCAGCAGCACAAACCCATGCTTGTCGAGCGCTCTGGCAGCCTTGCGGTAGGCGCCGGTAACAACAATCTTTGAGAGATCTTCCCGGAGCGATGCGAGGAGCGCCCGGGCCTGAGAATATGCACGCTCATCAAGGATCTGGCTGAGATCACCGAGCCCGTACACGCGAGGCACCAACATCCGCAGCCGTTTGCTCTCGTGAATCTGCTCGGAGATCCAGGTTGCCCCAAAGATCAAAACATGCTTGACCCCCACTCCCAGGAAAAGGTCTTCGATCTCCTTGCTGCGCCTGCCAGACACTCCAGCATTCGTAAGCAAGACATAGCAATCGCACCGCCCCGCCTTGACGAGACGTGCAGCCTTGCCCACTTCGTCGCTCACATCAGAGGCACGGAGAGTATAGTTACCCTTACTGCTGAATTTGCACTGAATGACAAAACGCCCGCTGAGATTCTCATTCCCCTTTGAATTCCATCGTCCCGCGAAGGCGCCGTCTCTACCGCCGTCGTTCGAATCAAGGAACGATTCGACCGTTTGGCCGAGGATTTCTCGGGCGACTGTGAGGCATAGCTGTTGAAAACTGTGCCAGCCAAGCTTGTGCAACTCATACATTGCATTGTCCATTGCATTTCCGAGTAGCTCGTCCTAGCGTAGGACATGAGTGCGGCGGGGGCAAGCTTCACATCAGCTTTTGCTACGAAGCACTAAAGTTATTGGCATGCCCGCCAATGGCGGGTGACACGGCGATGCCTATGCAGCTCTCTTTCTCCGATACAACCAAGCCGAAAACATCCATTCTGGCTAGCTTCGCGTATCCTTCCACTTCAGACTGCCGCCGGTGTACGCCGCTACACGGCTCGGACGGGAGCTTCGGATAGCGCCGGTTTCGTGCCAAACAGAACCCCGCTTTGGCACTCATCGCGCCCCACTCGCACCCTGCCATCCTCCGGAGTTCTCCGTTCCGTCCCTTCCATCGTTCCGTTTGTATTTGTCCGCTATCGCGGATGTGAAGAACAAGGACAGCCGGCAACGGCAAAATGTCGATCAATGACAAATCGCCGAGTCACTCTCCGACAAGGATTGCTCCCCTGAAGTCGGCATGCATTCAGGAAACTCATCTCTTTTCAGGTCGTTTTGATTCAACCCTAGCCACGGGTGTTCCGTGAAGCCTCATGCGGATGTCTTCGGCGACCGTTGGCAGATACGCTTCCGCTGCCCGAACGGCCTCTTCCGCCTCCACTTCACCGATGAGCGCGATGTCGTAAAAGGCGTCGTTGCGCTTGCGGCGCATCCGGTCGAAGAGGTCGAAGGTGGGCGCAAGCGTTGGATCAAGGTGTTTCTGGGCGAACTCAAGAATGGCGATGTGATGGCCGAGCTGCACTCGTGGACGCTGCCCGTAGCTTAACATCAGGGCCAGCGATGCCTTTATGACGGCTTGATAGGCTGTCTGGTAGGAGGTTTCTTCATCAATCGCGAGGTTCTTCCGAGCCGCAACAGCCTTCTTTTCTGCATCGGCCAGGAATTGATTGACTTGCTTAGGATCGATCTTTTGTTTCTTGGTCGTCGCCATTCTGAATCAATCCAATCCGCTTGCCGCTCCAAATATCGGTAACAAAGGGGTCGCGCCGGGCGAGCCGCCGTTTCAACTCACCGGAAGTGAAGACAGTGTAGCTGACTTCTCGGTGCAACACCTTCTCGGCTTTGCGAACCTCGCGCGAGAGTAGCGCCTGGTCGGGCTGACCCACGATCAGCAGGTCGATATCGCTGGCAGCGTCTGCCTCGCCTTTGGCGAAGGAGCCGAAAATCCACGCCGAACTAATTCCGCTAACCGGCTCAAGCGCCCGCTTGAGGGTAGGCTCAATGCCCACCGAGCCCTGAAGCAGAGCAAAGACCGGCTTCAGGAAAGGATAGGCCCGGTTGATGCTGTAGTAGAGCTGCCGCCCCTCTGTCTCCGCCTGCAAAAAGCCATCGTGCGCCAACCGAGCCAGCTCTCGGGAGAGGTTGGTTGAGTCCACATCAAGGGCGACAGCAAGTTGACGTACATAGACTCGCGCCTCCCGGTTCATATAGAAGAACGTCAGCACCTTGCGCCGTAGCTCGGAACGAAGAGATAGCATCGCAGTAGTAGTATACTGCAAATGCAGTAAATAATTACTGCAAAACTCCATCGAGCCAACCGGCGTTACTCAGCGCAGCCCAGTTCCGCCCTCGGGGTAATCTCCCTGTCCCCTTTCTGCTCGCTACCCCATGGTGCAACTAGCGGTTAGCTGATGGCTGGAAAGTTCGTCTTTTTGACGGAAGAACTTTCCGTCGGACGACCACAAATCCCTTCTATCTTCGCCTCTGAAATTCCTCCGGGGCGTTGCCTCGGAAATTCCACACCGAGGTGCAAGATGTTCGTTCGATTCAAGCCAACTTGGCCGTGCCTGCGCAGGCTAACCCTTCCCCCACTCGTTCTTTTGGCCTCACTCCCTCTGCACGCCCAGAGCGACCCCTGGGAAAACGCGGTCAACGTCTTGAAGACGGCCTTCACAGGAACTATCGCCACAGGACTGAGCTTGGTGGCCATCGTCGTCGGCGGACTGATGTTCGCCTACGGCGAGGGGCAGTCGAAGCGGATGCTGGCCGGAATTGTCTTCGGCGTCGGCATGGCCATCGGCGCGGTGAACTTCATGTCCTGGCTCTTTCCCACGTAGCGAGCACACACAACGACACACGCGGAGGAGGCGGCGATGGCGGCGGGCGCGTCACGAGTGAACAAGGTCTACAAGACGATGAACCGCCCTCTGACCATCCTGGGGGCGGAGCGAAGGTTGTTCTTCGTCGCCCTCATCTCAGGCGGGGCGGTCTTCTCGGTGATGCACTCGCTAGTGGGCGGCATTGGGCTGTTTGTCGTCGGGGTGATCGTCGCCCGCATTGCCACCAAGCACGATGTGGAGATTCTTCGCGTGCTGTTCAACTCCGGCAAGTTCCGACGCCGCTACGACCCGATGAAGCCGGGACTGGCAAAGATCACGGTGAGACGCAATGTTCAGAACTAGCAACATCACGAAGGACTGGAAAGAGGCTGGCTCGTTCGCCGCCCAGATCAACCTCTTCGGCTTCTGGGACGAACATACGTTTCTGACCAAATCAGGCGACCTCGGCTGCGCACTGCGGATCGGCGGCGTCGATTACGAAAGCCTCGACCATTCCGGACGTGACTATGCCGTCAAGCGTCTGGAGGCAGCGTTCCGATCGCTGGATGAGACTACGCGGCTCTACCAGATCCTGTTCAAGCGCAACTATCCGGAAATCCAGCACGCCAGCTATGACAACCCACTCGTGCGGGCGACGGTCGAGCAGCGCGCGGCCTTCCTCCAGTCGAAATCCGAGCGGCTGTATTCGATTGAGATTTTCTGGGTGGTGATGATTGATGGCAACTACGCCAGGAGCGGCGTGCTGCATGCGCTGGCGCAGCTCCCCAAAAAGCCCTTGGCATCGCTCGGCGAGTTACATGCGCTGTTTTCGAGCGGACAGGAGAGAACACTCATTTATGAGCAGATCGAACGTGACCGCGAGCGGCTGCGACAAAAGGTACAGAGCTTGAGTGGGCAGCTTAGCGACCTCACCGAGGTCGAGCTGCTAGGGGCGGAGGAGACCTTCCGGCTTGTCCGGCGTCTCGTGAACCTCCGCCCCGCCAAAATCCAATCGGCGCCACTCGTGGGCGCGCGCCATCTTGACTGGCAGGTCTGCGATTCGGAGCTGGAAGCGCACTGCGGCTACCTGCAACTCGATGACGACTACGTGCGCGTTCTGACCTTGAAGGAACTACCCGCCGAGACCCGGCCGCTGCTGCTGGCCGGTCTGCTCGACGTACCAGCGAACTTCCATGTGGTCACCGAGTGGCACCCCGTGGACAACGAACGGGCGCGCAAAGAGATTGC
This sequence comes from Oryzophilus luti, assembly GCF_059726245.1. NCBI lineage: Bacteria > Pseudomonadati > Acidobacteriota > Terriglobia > Terriglobales > Koromonadaceae > Oryzophilus > Oryzophilus luti. The sequence continues at coordinate 3,867,836 of NZ_AP040874.1, read as the reverse complement.
CGCGCGCCGCCGGCATCACCATAACTCGAAGACCAGCTTCGTATCGAATCTCCAAGATAAGCAAAACGTTGGGCCGCATGACGAGCTGGTCGACGACTCGAAGGAGGCGGCGATTGCCGAGCTGGGCAGCGCGCTGACGGCGCTGGGCATGGAGGGCAAGAATTTCGGCGAGTTCACACTCTCCGTAGTCATCTACCACCAGGAGCGTGCCAAGGTCGATCAGGCAGTGGCCGAATTTCAGAAGCTCTTCACCCAGAACGACGGGCTTCTATATGAAGAACGCTACAACCTGCTTAATGCGTTCTTTGCCACCGTGCCCGGCAACCGGCAGTTCAATCTGCGCAAGCAGTGGGCGCTGAACTCGAACTACGCCGACCTGAGCTTCCTGTTCACCCTGGAAACGGGACGGCGATGGAACGACCATCTGGAGCGGGAGTACCTGGCGGTGCTGGAATCGACACACGGCACGCCCTACTACCTGAATCTTCATTCCGGCGACGTGGCGCACACGCTCTTACTTGGCGCTACAGGCAGCGGCAAGAGCTTCACCCTGTCGTTCCTTTTGCAGTCGCTGCAGAAGTACGAGCCTCTGACCTTCATCTTCGACCTTGGCGGGAGCTACGAGGCGTTGACACGGGTCTTCGGCGGTAGCTACCTGAACGTCGGCCTGAAGAACCCGGGCTTTTCGATCAACCCGTTTTCGCTCGACCCGACGCCAGAGAACCTGAACTTTCTCTTTCTGTTTCTTCGGGTGTTGATCGAAGGCGGAGGCCGTTACGAGCTGACGACGGCCGACGAGAAGACCCTGTTCACGGCCATCGAGCGCGTCTACAAGCTGCCGCGTGAGATTCGGACGCTGACGAACTTCGCTTCGATCCTTGGCCCACTTGGTGAGCGGTTGCACCGCTGGACCGAGGCCGGTCAGTTCGGGCACCTCTTCGACAACGTTGAGGACACGCTCTCCTTTGCGCGCTTCCAGACCTTCAACTTCGATGGCTGGTCGGAGTATCCAGACGTGCTGGAGCCTCTGCTCTTCTATGTCCTGCAGAGGGCATCGTCGGAGATCGAACGCGCGGAGAACACCCGCACCTTCAAGGCCTTTGTGATCGACGAGGCGTGGATCTTCCTCAAGAACAAGACGATTCGCGATTGGATCACCCGGGCAGAGAAGACCTGGCGTAAGAAGAATGCCGCGATGATCCTGGCCACACAGTCGCTGGTCGAGCTGGCAGCTTCGGACATGTTGAACATCGTCAACGAGTCCTGCCCGACGCGGATTTTCCTCGCCAATCCCAATATCGACCGCCGGCTGTACAGCGAGGTCTTCCAGCTCAACGACACGCAGATGGAGCTGCTGGAGTCACTGGTCCCGAAGCGCGAGCTTTTGATCATGCAGCCGGGTGTGACGAAGAAGCTGGTCCTTGAGGTCGATGCCCTGACCTACTGGATTGCCACCAACAACGCAAAGGACAACCTGCGCAAGCAGGAGTATTTCGCCAAATACGGCGCGGAGCAGGGACTGTTGCGCCTGGCCCAGGACTATCCCAACCCAACGAAAGGTGACCAATGAAGAACCACGTGATTCTCTCGCTTACGCTGCTGCTCGCCACCGCGGGCAGCTTCGCCCAACAGAGCGCACGCATCGTGAAGTACCACACCAACGACATCGTCGCGGTGAAGGCGAAGATGCGCTACACAACGCTCATCCAGCTTCCACCGACGGAGAAGATTCTGGAAGTCGCGAGCGGCGACAAGGACTTCTGGATCGTTGACACCGTTGGTAGCTACTGCTTTCTCCATCCGGCGAAGGCGGGCATTCATTCGAACCTCAACCTGATTACCGACAAGGGCTCGGTTTACTCCTTCACCCTGGACGAAGTGGAATCGACTGAACCCGACCTGAAGGTCGTCATCGAGCCCTCGGACGAATCTTCTCTAGCTGTGGCAACTGGGGCGCCGAAGCTCGTGCCTGCCGGTGAAGTGGAAGCCTCCCGCTCACAGGCGCAGATGGCGCAAAGCCGCGCCACGCAGGCGGTCGAGCGATTCCGCTCGGAGTATCCCACGCGCGGGCTGAAGTTCGATTACGCCTTCCGCAACGAGAAGCCGTTTGAGGTGTCAGCGATTTATCACGACGACCGCTTCACCTACATCAAGTCCACGGCCACGGAGAAATTCTCTGTCTATGAGGTGAAGGACGGCAAGCCTGACCTCATCAGCTTTCAGTTGAAGTACGGCACGTACATCCTGCCCACGGTAGTCGATCACGGATATCTGGAGATCGGCAAGCATCGTCTGGAGTTTCATCGGAAGGGAGAGTAGCAATGCCGAACCAGGAAGAGAAACAACCAACCGAAGTGCAGGACGAGACACCGGCATCTGCGCCTTCCACGGTCCGTGACCGTCGCGTGCAGCCCGAGGGGGCTTTACCCAAGCAGGCACAGGGATACGTCATCGCCGGACTCGCCGTGCTGATCCTGCTGGCGGTGATGTTCTCGAAGAACCATCAGAAGCCAGCAACGAAAGAGGCACCGGCAGCGCCTGTGGCTGTGTCGGACGCAGCCAACCAGCGCAAGATTCGTGAGTTGGAGCAGGACCTCAACGCCCACCAGCGCCAGGTGCAGCAGGCGCAGAAGAATGCCGCAACTTCCGCTCCCACGAGCGCTGTATCGCAACAGTCGCCAGCGCCTGTCGCAGCACAACTGCAACCGGTGGCAACGGCGGAGCACCAGCGCGACCTGGTGGCGGACGCCGAGCGCGAGATTGCCTTCAAAGCACGCTTTGCCTCTAACCTGATCGGCCCGAACAGTGCCGCAGACCGTCCGTCTGCGGTATCGGCGGAACACTCCGGGGCCACTGAAACACGAACTGCCAATGCATTGCAATCAGCCCAGGCGGCTTCGACTGCCGCTCCGGAGGTCAACGTCAATGCCGCTCACGGCCAGCCCTACGTGGTCTTTGAGGGCACGACCATCGACACCGTGTTGGCGAACCGGCTGGATGGCGAGTTCGCCGGGCCGGTCAAGGTCATGGTCACCAATCCCGTATACAGCCGGGACCGGCAGCATGTGCTGATCCCCGAGGGCTCGTTCATCCTTGGCGACGTGCAGAAGGTCTCCGGCCTGGGCCAGAAGCGGCTGGCCGTGACCTTCCATCGTCTGCTGATGCCTGACGGCTACTCGGTCGATCTCGACCAGTTCCACGGTCTCGATCAGATCGGTGACTCCGGGCTTAAAGACAAGGTCAACAACCACTATCTTCAGATCTTCGGCATCTCCATCGCTCTTGGCGTGATTGCCGGGGCTGCCGAGAACACAAACAGCAACGCTGGCTACAACGAGTCCGGCAGCGAAGCCTATAAGTCCGGCGTGGCGTCGAGCCTGTCGCAGTCAAGTGCCAACGTCCTTAACCGCTTCATCAACATTCCACCCACGATCACGATTCGCGAGGGGCACCGCGTCAAGGTATACATCACCCAGGACATGCTCCTGCCGGCCTACGAGAACCATGCGGTTCCGGGTGATATCTGATGGCCCGCATTCTCCTGCTGCTCATCGCCTGCCTGTTGCTCGTAGGCTGTAGTGCTCCGCCCCCGGCGCCGAAGCCCTCTGCGGCCCACCCGCAGGTGAATGGCGAGCAGCGACTGCGTGATTCGCTCGCGCACACATCCCATTCGAAACACAAACGCTAGAAATCGCGAAAGGAGCATGAACGATGAACTACCGGAAGATTTGCTGCCTCATTTTCCTCGCGGCGGTCATGACCGCCAGCCAGAGTTCCTTTGCGCAGTGGGCGGTCTTCGATTCCACTAACTACGCCAACGCCGTCAAGGAATTCAAACAACTTCAGCAGATGTACACCACGGCCACCCAGACGCGTGACCAGATCATCAGCGCCTACAATCTGGCCTATCAGATGTCGCGGATGCCGCAGAATCTCGCGGCCCGTTACAAATCCACCTTCTCGCAGTGGACGACGCTATCGGCTCCGAACAGCTACGGTACGACCTCAGCGTGGGTCAATGCCCTGAACATCGGCGGCTCGTCTTCGGCCTCTGCGGCCTATAACAGCTCCATTGTGCAGTTGCTGAAGTACCCGGCCGGCAGCTACAGCTCGCTCGATTCCTCGACGCAGGCAACGATTGCCAACCAGTACGCCACCTCGGAGCTGGCGCAGGGAACGACCACGAGTACGCTTTCCACCTTGGGCTCGATTCGCTCAAACTCGCAGGCATTCTCGCTGAAACTCTCGAATCTTGAGGCGGACACTTATTCGACCGACTCTGCTCAACAGACCTCGAACGCCCTGCTCGGCAAGATCAACTCGGCAACGTTGCTGCAGATTCATTCGCAGCAGGACACCAACCAGATCCTTGCCGCCTCGGTGCAGCAGCAGCTTGTGGTGCAAAAGCAGCAGATCGATGCCCAGAACCGGGCCATCAACAACGCGATCTACTTCCAGCAGAACTTCCCGGCGCTCACGCAGAAGACGGCAACCGGAGTGAGCGATTCGGTGCACTCCATCTCGCTCAGCATCAACGGAAGGTGACGAGATGGGACAGAATCCATTCACCTATCTCGCGCAAGCGATTTCGCAGCTGCTTGCGACGAACAGCGCGGCCATCGAGTCCACGGGACTAAACATGTTCCGTGGGTTCGCGGTCATCCTGATCGTCTGGCTTGGCGTGAAGTCGGCATTGTCCGCCAGCCAGGGACACGGTGGCGGCTTCCACTTCGTCAAGTTCGCCGACCTGCTGCTGGTGATCTCCTTCGGGCTGGGAATGCTGACTTATTATTCGTCGGCGATTCCCGGCACCAGCTACAGCTTCAGCGACCTGATCACCCAGGAGGCGCTGCATCTGTCGGCGCAGATCGAGTCGAACCAGACGCAGGCGATTGCCGATGCCATCACCAGCGCCGAAGAACAGCTCGGCTCGCCGCCGGGTATATTCAGCTTCCACGAGGAGCTGACCTTTCTGGTGGTTACCCTGACGTTGGCCGCGACCCAGGCCGTAGCGTTTGCGGTTGTCGCCTACGGGTATGTGGCCGCGGCCGTCTGCGTTCTGCTGGGACCGATCTTCATTCCGTTCTTCATCGTGCCCAAACTCGACTTCCTCTTCTGGGGATGGCTGAAGGCCTTTCTCGGTTTCAGCTTCTATCAGGTCGTGGCTTCGGCCTTCATCTTCATCTTCTCGAAGGTGCTGCTCGCGATGCTCGCGGTGATCGGTCCGATCACTCTCTCGAACGCCTTCACGCTGCTGCCGGCGCTGTTTGTGACGCTCGCGGTCTGCGTCTTTGGCCTTCTCAAGATTCCCGAGCTGACGGCGTCGATCTTCGGCGGCCGCTCCGGCTCCTGGGTGAGTCCATTGGGGTAAATACATATGACACATGAACCACTGCCCGCTACCGAAGCTGCTCACAAATTTCTCGAACTCTACGCCGAGCCCGTGGTGACGAACACCTATCTGAAGGTTGCAATCCTGGTGCTGGCCATCGTCGCCCTGGTCTCGCTCTTCCTGCTCTTCCGCGCCCAGACGGCGGCGACGCATCTCAAGCCACTCGTTGTCTCGATTTCGGACGCCGGACGCGGCGAGGTCATGAACTACGCCGACTTCTCAAAAGTCCCGGTCGAGCGGGTCAGCAAATACTATCTTGCCCGCTGGGCGAGCCTCTACTACGCGCGGAATCACTCGACGCTACATCGAGATTTCTCCGAGTCGCTGAGCTTCTTCTCCAATGAATTGCAGTCGGCGACCTTGTCGCGGGTCAACAAGGCGAAGACGCTCGAAAGCTTCCTGCTCGATCCCGGCACGGCAAACGTGGACATCGAGATCAAGGCCGTCGTGCTGGAGGATACGCGGCAGGCTCCGTACCGTGCCCACGTTGAATTCGAGAAGGTCTTCCACTCACCCGGCGACCAGGAGGAGCAGCGCCGTGAGCGCTGGACGGCAAACATCGTCTACGCCTTCCGCGACGAGGTGCCCAACCAGATGTTGCTCACCAATCCGCTTGGTCTCGTTATCAGCTATGTCCACGAGGACCAGGCTTTCGGGAACTGACGATGAACGCCGCTGTGGAGTCTGGACTGCTCTTTGCTGTGCACTTGGCCCGGATATTTCGAAATGACGGTGCCATTCCTCCAGCTTGTGTCCTGTCACTCTCTCGGTCACCCGCTCGGTGCTCAACCTGCGCCCGGCGTCGGCGGGTCTTCGGTTTTCCGGACTCCTCCCCCACGGCATGGCGCGGGTCCCCGCTCCAGTAAACCTGCCCCTTGCCTTGGGAGCAGGGCACACTTCGCTCGCTTCGCGCAATGGGTGTCCCGAGTGAGATTCGGGCCAAACCAAACGGAGGAAAAGATCATGGCACTCTACGAAAACAACATCCAGCTCAAGGGCTTCGTCGGCAAAGACGCCCAGACCAAGCCAACCGCCAACGGCAACACCTTCGCCGTATTCTCGCTGGCCACCCAGTCGAGCTACTACGACAAGCAGAACGAAGATTGGGTCTCGACCACCGAGTGGCACCACATCGTTGCCTTCGGAAAAGTGGCCGAGTTCGCCAAGCCGCTCCTGAAGGGCGACTACGTCGAGGTCACCGGCGAACTGCGCAGCTCGGAGTACGAATCCGATGGTAAGAAGCTCCGCCGCTGGGAAGTCCGCGCCGACGTGGTCCACAAGCTCGAACATCCGGTTCCGCCGGCGGCCGAATCCGCCGCCTAACCCGCTCACCCTCTCGTTGCGGAGAGCCCAGGCTCTCCGCCATTTGCTTTGACATTGGTCGCGCTCGTTACGGAAGGAGAATGCCGGATGCTCGCCAACGCCGTCTTCGTCGCCACGCTGATCTTCCTCGCCCTGATCGTCTGGCTCAGCGGTGAGTTGCGCTTCCTTACCCCATGGCGCCCGTTGATCTTCCACAGCTACCTGAAGGCCATCGCCATCTACTGCGCGATGCTCTTCGCCAACATCCTCGGTGTCGCCATCTGGATCGAACGCAAGTTCTTCCTCCGCGACACCGGCCGCAAACTCAAACACCTTGACCAGGAGATACACAGTGGACACTCGGAGCTCTCAGAAGAGATCACCGCGCGATTCGGAAAAGACTAAAGCCGACTCATCGGAAACGCAGGTCCCTAAGCGGCCCAGGCCCCGAAGCGAAGACGAAGAGCCTTACATGGACTACTCCATGGACCATGTTGCGCGCGTGCGCCGGGCTCGCGAGGCAGCGCAGCGTCAGATGGAGTCTTTCGGCGACGCCTCCGAGTACGACATCACGATTATCCATGGAGAACTCAAGCCAGAGCCGCCCGTTCCGCCGACGCAGCCAGCACTCGACTTTGAAGATGGCGGTTCAGATCAGCACGAGGAGAAAGACTGATGCGGCTCGAAATCCCCGACGAAATTCCGCGGCGGCGAACCTCCGAGGACCGCCGTCCGTCGCCGCCACCGGAGCCATCACCGATCGAGCAGCGCCTGGACCAGTTGGCAGAGATGAGGGCCAACCGGCGCGTGCTCAACCTGCCACGTCCGCCGAAAGATCGGGAGCGCACTCCGCAGCCTGTGCGCGATGCCCGTGAACCGGATCGCTGGCACGACCAAGCGCAGCCGGTGGAGCGCCGCGAGCGGCGCAACCTGATTCCGCCGCAGGAGATTGGTTTGTCACTACGCCCAGAAGAGGTCCGGTCGCTTGCCGACATCGGACGCTTTCGCGTTGTCGCCACAAGCGACCTAGCCGAGAGAGTCTATGGCGGGGAGCATTCCCGGCTTCAGCGCGATCTTCGATTTCTTGCGCAGCGCGGGTTGGTTGAAGTCAACACCGTCAACGGCCGCCGTGATGGCCGTGGAGGGCGGGTTGAGCGGATTGAGGTCGTCACGTTGACCAGAGAGGGGCTGCAAGTCGCGCAGCACACCGCAGGGCTGCCGCAGGATCAAAAGCTCTACTCCGGGCTGGTCAAGCCGCGAGAGGTCGAACATGATGCACAGATTTACCGCGCGTGGCAAAAGGAAATCGAGCGTATTAAGCACAAGGGCGGCGTGAATCTCCGGGTGAAGCTCGACTTTGAACTGAAGTCCGAAGTGCAGAAGGCGATCTACGCCGCTCGCCGCGCAGAGCCAGAACGTGAAATGGGCGAGATCAAACAAGAGGTCGCCCAGCGCTTCGATCTCCCGTTTGTGAATGATGGTATTCAGATCCCCGACGCCCGCATTGAGTACGACCTCGCCCAGGGCGGTGGTGGCCACGAGGACATCGAAGTCCTGACCGCCGCCTACCGCCCTGGCCATCTCCGTGCTAAGGCCCAGGCAGGATTTCGCGTCTACGCCTCGGCCGCCGACCGCGCCTCGCTCACCGCGAAGTTTGAAGACGACCACCGCTTGATGGAAGCAATCTTGGAGCTTTGACCATGGCCACCAATCCCGTTCTCGCTCTTCAATCGTTCGGCTACACCGAACGCGAGGCTCCGTTTCTCTACCTTGTGGCCGCGCACTCCGGCTACTTCCTCCGCCGCCACTTCGACTACTTCATCGACCGCCGGCGGGGAGCCATCGCCCAGCACTTTCTGGAGAAGGCGCGCCATCTGGGACACGTCGAGGTACTCGACTACGGCGATTCCCGGTACGTGTATCACCTCTTCGCCAAGCCAATCTACCGGCTCATCGGCAATGCCGACTCGCAGAATCGACGCAGGAAGGGCGATGGCGTGATTCGCGCCCGGCTGATCACGCTCGACTATGTTCTGGAGAACGAGAACAACCGGTTCTTCGTCACGGAGAAGGAACGGATCGACTTCCTTGCCAGCGAGCGCCGTGTGCCGCGGGATTTCTTTACCGACCGGAATGGCCGGCTGCTCGCAACGCTCGCTAACGTTCCGATCTCAATTGCCGACCGGGCGGTTCCATCCACCACGCCTATCCGTTTTCTCTTTGCCGATGAAGCGCTGCTGACCATCGAACGTTTTCGGCGATTTCTCTCGGAGTCGTCACGCTTGCTGCGCGTCCTCGACAGCTTTGAGGTGATCTATGCGTCGAACTCTCAACACAACTTTCAACTGGCCAAGGAAGAATTCTGGAAGCGTTTCGGAACTGTTCCGGCTGAGGCGCAGCGGATGTTGGGCGACAACTGGCGGCACGATTTGCGCGAAGCTGCGACCCGTCATGCGCCTGTCCATGCGAAATTCACTACGCTGTTTCTCAAATACAGCTATCCACCCATCCGGCGTAAAGAACAGCCCTCTCCAAGGGGTGTTCGACAGCCGGGGCTAGTCAAAGGACCGCAAATTAAGCAAAACCAAACATATGTGCCAGGGGTAGGGCCAGATGTGGGGTAGGGCGTGGGCGGGAGCGACCCTGTTCCGCTGGAACTACCGCGCGGACGGGACCGCGCTGGTCGCTCCCGCCCACGTTCGGTGGTTGTTCCGGGCGGTATCCGAAATAGATGCGGGGCAGATTCACCGATGGATAGGAGAAGACGATGAAGGGATTAAGGATTGAGCACGGCGCCAGCAGAGTCAAGCGTGCGAAACTGCAAACCTATATCGACCAGAGCGTTGCCGACGACATTGCGCTGATGGCCGAGTGGACCAACAACGAGCAGAGCTACATCGTGAATGAACTACTGCGCTTTGCACTCGTTCAGTCACAAGAGTTTCAGCAATTAAAGGAACAACGAGGCCCGCTGGATGTTGCTCGCAAGCAGGAAGAAGCCAAGCAGACTCCTCGACCTGGCGTGGCTGCTGCGAAGGACACCGGGAAAGATTCACAGAGTTCTCCCACCAGCAGGTTGTGACGAGGAAGCACCATGCGACTTAGGGAATCCATCGCGCACATCACCGGAAGGGTCATCGAGTATCGCCTTCTGCTGTCTTTTGGATTGAGTGCGGCCTGCGGAATCGTCCTGGAGAGCCTGTACCCATTGCAGGAGAATGAACCACTCCTGCGTCTTCTTGCTGCAGAACGCCCCGTAATCCATTACGGAATCGTGTGGAGCTACAGCCTGTTCCTGTACACGACTCCGTTTCTGGTTCTCTCCATCCTGTTCTCACTGGCATACGTTCATCTGTATGGCTCCGGAAATATCCAGGCCGCTGGAACCCTGCCCCAACTCTCCGATCCAAGAAATAGAGAGGACTTGGAATTCGTCGTAGGTGAGGTTCACAACCGGCTGAACCTGAATCCGTCACCATTGCCCTCCTGGCTCACCATCCCGGAACACGGCCTGTACACCGGGATTTGTGTCATCGGCGCCATTGGATCGGGCAAAACCCAGGCCCTGATGCTCCCGGCGATGCGGCAGCTCTTCGCCTATCGCGCCAGCGATGCCGAACGGAAACTGTCAGGTGTGGTTTTGGAAGTAAAAGGTGACCTCTGTCGCCAGGTACAACGAATCCTTGAGGACTGTGAGCGCGATGAGGACTATGTCGAGGTCTCACTTCATGGTCCCGTTCGTTACAACCCGTTGCAAAGCGGTGCCGATGCCTACGCACTGGCCTTTAACATCTCATCAGTGATCGTCGCCATCTGGGGAAAGGGCAAGGAGCCCTTCTGGCAACAGTCGTACACCGATCTTGTACGCTATGCGATCATGCTCCACCGCGTCCGTGACGGATACGTTACGATGCTCGATTTGTTCCGTACCGTCATTAGTTCCGGAACTTTGGAGCAGATGCTGATCGAGGCCGGCCGCAGATACACCTCTATATCTTTTCTGGGGCTGTCGAAGGAAGCTTTCCTCCGCTTCGAATCTATCCTTCGGCCCTACCACTTCGCTTGGTACGACCAGCAGCAGCAATTCGTCGCGCGCTGGTCAGAAGAGTTGGAAGATGCAATCCGTCGCCAGACCACGGCAGATGCATCCTTATATATAAGGAAGAGTGGCATTCCCTCAAAACGCCAAGCGTGGAAAAGCGTCAACTACTGGTACTGGGAGCACTGGAAGTTCTTTCGCTCCGAGACCAAGACCTCGATCATCCAAGGCGTAGCGATCTTCCTGTCACTGTTCGAAACGGATCCCGATGTACGCCGCGTTTTCTGTCCGCCGAGAGAACTCTACGAAGGCAAAGCGGTGCCGGATGATCCAAGCGGAACTGCGCTGCCGCCGTTTGCCGAGCTAATCGAGTCTGGCAAAGTGGTTGGGTTGAACTTTCCGGCTGCGCTGAATCCAGCATTGGCCAAGATCATCGGGACGCTGATGAAGGTGGATTATCAGCGGGCGGTGATGCTGCGAATCCCCCAGATGGATGAGCATCCAGAGCGACATTTTCGTCCGACGCTGTTTCTCTGCGATGAATACCAGAACTTTGCCACCGTTGGCGGCGACACTCCGACCGGTGACGAGCGCTTCCTTTCTCTTTCGCGCCAGCCACGGTGCATTCCTCTGGTGGCCACCCAGAGCATCTCCAGCCTCAAGGACGCGCTGCCGAACGAAGGTGTGAAAACTCTGTTGCAGGCTTTCCGGACCAAGATCTTTCTCAGCACGACCGATCCCGACACAGCCCGTTATGCGTCGGAGCTATGCGGCAAGGCGGACAAGACCCGTGTCAGCTACACCGTGTCTGAATCCGGATCGAATGCCAATGTTGGCTGGCTCAGCGGCCGGACTTCGGCCAGCCGGGGCACGGTCTCTGCCTCCAAGCAGTACCAACAGCACCGCGAACCGCTCTTTGACGAGAATGCTTTCTTCGAACTGAAGAATGCCCAGGCCGTCGTCGTTGCTTTTGATGGCGTCACGCCTCTTCCGCCGACCTACTGCTATCTGAAGCCGGACTTCCTGCCTAGGACCATGAGCTGGTTTGAGCAGGAACGGATCGGCTTCGATCCAAGGAGGATCACTAAATGAGCTACGAGATCATCATTCCTTTTCTAAAGCCGATTGCGCATCTTCTCGAATCGGCGACGGTCTCTGAGATCATGGTGAACCCGGACTCTTCGGTATGGAGCGAGGAGAACGGACAGATTCAGCTTATGTCGGGTATTCAGTTCGAGGATGGTGCACTGTTGACGGGCTTGGAGGTCATCGCCAACCGTTTTGGCAAGAAGCTCGACGCCGACTCGCCGATCCTGAACCTTCGCCTGCCGGACGGGAGCCGACTGGCCGCCATGATCCCGCCGGTGGTCAACCCACGCCCCTTGGTAACGATTCGCAAATTTACCTCTCGCGGTTTCCAGATGCAGGATCTGGTCGAACGAGAAATGTTGACTGAGAAACAGGCAGGTCAACTCAGCCAAGCCGTGCGCGAAGGGCAGAACATCTTGATTGCCGGCGGGACCGGCAGCGGAAAGACCACACTATTGAACGTCCTGGCAGACGCCATCCCGGAAGAAGAACGCATCCTGATCATTGAAGACACTGCGGAGCTTCACATCCGAAAGCCCCATGTCATTTCCGCCGAATCGCAAACAGATACGCATCGCAGCCAGGTGTCGTTTGAGGACCTGCTGAAGGCCGTTCTGCGCCACCGGCCTGACCGGATCATTGTCGGGGAGGTTCGAGGCCAGGAAGCTCGGACTCTATTGGACGCTACCAATACCGGTCACCGTGGAATGTTGGCGACGATCCACGCGAGTAGCGCAGAAGAAGCCATTCATCGATTGGCAACGCTCGCGCTGCGCAGCAGTCCGGGCCTTTCGTTGGAAACAATCGAAGATGATGTTCGCCGCGGGCTCGATCTGGTCGCCTACATCCATCGTCAGCAGGGTCAACGCAGAGTTCAACAAATATTAGGCTTACTAAACTAGCCCTAGCTAGGCAGGCTCAGAAGCGTCGGACGAAACATTATCTCCACGTTCGCACAGGACTTGCAGGGCACCGCCTTGATTCGCACAAAGCTTGCCAGAAATCGAGGCGGATACCTCCATGCAAATCGAAAGCACGGTCTCATCCGTAAAACGTAAGAGAATTTCACGACCTCTATGGGCATCATCAAAGACTAAGACCTCTTCAATACACTTGCCCTTTGCTTCTGGAAAATCGAAAGTAGGTTGCTTCACGCCACCTCCATGGCCCCTATTAGGGGATTTGCAAGAATACACCGAAACTGTGTAGGTGCGAAAGCGTTTCCAAGCCGAGACCCGCCGTTCCCGACGAGCACACACGGCGGAGTTGCAGGATATCTATGATGGTATCGTGCAGAAGCTGATTTCGGCGAGAACAGATGCGGGCTTGACGCAAAGAGAGGTTTCGGCCCGGATTGGGAGAGCGCATTCGTTTCTCTCGAAGTGTGAAACTGGTGAGCGTAGAATCGACGTTCTGGAGCTCCTTCAGCTTGCGGAACTCTACAAAAAGCCGTTGCACTACTTCCTCCCTGGCTGCGATTGATACTAACTATCGGGTCGGCATCTGAATTCTCTCCTTCATCAATGACACAAAGTTCTGGATCAGAAGATGCTGGCTATCTTCATGGAAGATAATTCCGCTCTTGCGCGTTAGAATCTTTGAAGAAAGCGGTTTTGAGATAATGTTGTGGTTTCTTGACGCGACAGAACGCGCAAGGAAGCAAACCCCAACATGCTGCTCGACCAGGCACATCGCTTCGCCGATCGTGTACGCGTCGCTAACTACATTTAGATCAATGCCGAATCCATGGTAGAACTCTTCGATCTCCTCATGAAGTGCGGGTACCTCATTTCGGCTCACAGCGATCACGGCGGTACCGTCCAAGTCGTTGGGTCGAATTTCGGCCTGCGTCGTCAATGGGTGTCCTTGCGTGAGGCATAGCACCAATGGTTCTTCCAGTAGCTTAATGACTGTCAACCCAGAGCACACTGGTGGCAGCAGAGAGACGCCTGCGTGCAACGTATGATTTGCGACGGATCTGGCAATCTGGTGATCGAGACCGCTGATCTGGACCAATGAGATTCCAGGAATATCCTCGTTGTCTAATCGGGCCAGCACTGAGAGCAGTCTAGGAGGAAGATGTGTCGAGCGGCCGATTCTAAGCCGCTTCTCATCAAAGCCTCTGGCAGCCTCGACCATCTCTTCCGCGACAAGAGCCTGTTCCAACGCTCGCTGCGCTTCGGTGATGTAGATCCGTCCGTGTTCAGTCGGAACCAGCCTGGCATCGAATCGATGAAACAGCTTCGTCTGCAACTCCCGTTCAGCCTTCGCCAAACGTTTCATTACTGCACTTGGCCCGAGATTCAAGAGTTGGCCAGCCTTGATAAAGTCGCCGGTTTCCGCCAGTGTGACAATCGCCAGCATTCCTTCCATATCCACGTGCGGATAACGCATACCCCCTCCTTCGAATGCAGCTCGATTCCTGGACTAGACCAGCTGCACAGTCAAAAAAGCCGTGGAGGAGAAAGAGAATAGCGGCTTCTGAACTACTCGGGTTTGACGATTCCAAGTCGTACTTGCCTTGCGCTCACATTTCTGCTCTTCTGTCGAAGCTTAGTGCCTTCCGGATTTGGGTACCTGTCTGTATAGTTCTCACCTAGGTGGCCACGCAGTGACCCTGCTCCGATCAGGACAACACTATGCAAACCGGCAGACCGCACTCTGTATTGCGCCGCAACGCATGAACTATACAATCGCCAATGAAGAATGGGGATGCATCACTTCGTGCAAAATCAACATTCCATTCTGGCCTTCGGCGTTTCATTGAGCTTCAGTATTATCGGCGCGCGATAGGCCTCGCCTTGCGGTTTTGTAGTCATGAACTCCTCGAAGGGCTCGAATCCAGGAGCTGGATACAACATGGTTATCCACACAAACAGGGGCATGAACGCGCACATGGAAGCCGTATTCCTTGCCGAATTCTGCTAGTTGTGTGCATCCGGCTTCTGCCAGTCGGCCAAAGCGAAAATCGCAGCCTGTGTGAATTGCGACGATGTGCAGTTTCTTTACGAGGATTTTCCTTACGAATTCCTCGGCTGACATTGCAGCCAATTCGCATGTAAAAGGCAGCACGATCACCGCATCCACTCCCAATTGTCCAAGTCGTTCAAGCCGTTCGGGAAGACTGGTGAGCAGCCGAAGCGGCCTCTCCGGGTGAAAGAATGATTGAGGATGAGGATCAAACGTCAAGATGGCAGACGTTGCGTCCAGTTCCTGGGCTGTCCTGCGCAATGCCTGAATGATGCTTTGATGACCGATGTGTACACCATCAAACTTGCCGACACTCAGCGCAGCTCGAATGGTTGGCGGAATTTCATTCAGCCCATGATATACGTGCACAAGAATCACTCCATAACCGTTTGTCAGGCCCTGTGTCCCCGTCCCAGAAGGTCAATTCGACGCGCCGTGAACCATCCGCGGATCTCCTCCACATTCACAATGCGGAGGGGGCTGCAGGAGAAACCCTCGACGACATTCAGCCAGTCCAGGGTTGAGTCTTTTGGTGCTACTTCGCAAAAGAAGACCGACGGTGGAATTCCTGCCAGCACAGAGAGCGCAAGCGCCCACTGCGTTGGTTTGGCCTGCTGAGGTGCGACTGCAAGCTTCTCGGTAATGGGTACAACTGGGATTTCTCCTGTCTCCATGGAAGTCCCTTTGGGTTGTTGGCATCGCGATTTCCCAAAACATGTTCCAAGCGAGAATTCGCCCTGTAAGGACGGGGCCAGTTGAACGGCGCTCATCTCCTTGCAAGTTGTTAGCAGGCATAACAGCCCCATCGCCGCATGAGCCATCGCGCGCAATGTTGGTGCTGAAACGCGCTCTTCGGGCACGGCAATGTAAGTTCGCAGCCGACCCTCCCGTTGATCGCAGATGAGAATCGGACGGCCGCCGCGAAAGTCCTCCAGAACTTCTTGAAACAGATCGATCAACACCTGGTACGCAGCTTGCGTTGCAGACACCTTTCACTCCTCATGGATCGTCATGGCGCGTTTCTGTTAAGCCTGTGGACTCTCCCCACGCTGTTCTTCGGTGGAAGGGGATGGAGAACTGGGCGAAGCACCCGGCAAACTCGAACCCTGCTTGGGAGGTTCTCGTTCCGCTGCGGCGGCCAACCCACCCATGCTCCTCTTGAATTCGCGAATGCCGTCGCCAAGCCCGCGCCCCAGTTCAGGGAGCTTCCTGGGGCCAAAGAAGATCAGTGCGATGAGTGCGATCACCAGCAAATGCATTGGTTGGAACAGACCTTCAAACATTGCGTTAACTCTCCTCGGAATGACTCTCTTGATGAATAGAATTCGCCGGAGGGAGGAGCGCCTGCAGAACACATCCTGCAGAGGTGCAACGTGCCCTTGCCTCGATTCGGAAGCCGACTACACATCCCCACACAACTCCAGGCCCATGTGCTGGTAGCCGTCACCAGTTTCCTGACGGCTACCAGCACTGCGTCCAATGAAGCGCTCCGTCTCTCCTACTGCTGCGGCGGAGGTGGAGCCTGATGGCCGCCGAGCGTCTTCAGAACGCGGAACGTGAAGTGCGTTCCCTGCGCCCGGTTCTGTGCTCCGCTTTCGATATAGGCATTGGCAAAGAACCATAGGCCCTTGCCGCCGATCTGCACGCCGGGGCCGGAGCCGAAGACGCGCTCGCGTGAATCTGCCAGGCTGGCGCCATTGATCTTGTGGTCGGTGATCTGTTGAATGGCGTAGCCGTTGAAGCCCACGCGGATGCCCTTTGCAACTTCGTACGACGCCGCGTAGTTCTCGTGGAAGGCCTGACCGGGCTGCATGCTGCTGAAGCCGTAGCCAACGAACGGATCGCTGTTCTTGCCATTCCACAGGTAGTGAATGCGCGAGCTGACCTCCAGCTTCGTCGAGTGCTTCATGGGGTAAAAGGTGAAGGCGTACCACGGGTTCACGGCAAACAGGTGATTGCTCGGATTTGCGATTTGATATTTGCTGTATTTCCCGGTAGGCACTACAAGGTCAACCGTCATGCGGTGCGCAAACAAGCGGCCACCGGCGATTGGGCGCGGCGTCCAGACAAGCATAAAAGGCGAGATCGTCAGGTCGCCGAGACCGCGGTTGTGCACGTCGCCGGTCTGCGGAGTCTTCAGCGCCACATCCACAAATGGCAGCAGAACCTCACCACCGTAGAACCCGCCAAGTAGCTTATGGTTGGAGTAGAAGCACGCGTGCTGGAGCAGGACGGTTGTGGTCAGATCGTTGGTTCCGGCGTTCTTGTTGCCGTTGGCGTCTTTGCTCTCGCTGGCGTACGCATAGTTGGTGTACTGCTCAAACGCCCACCCTGGCCCTGCGGCACCATCTTCAAAGCTCGTGGTACCGGTATTGGAAACGGGAAGCGAAACCTGCGCAAACATTGATGGGACGATCAGCAGGGCGCTCATGCAAAGTGCGAACAGAAATACTTTCTTGCAATTGCGAATCATGAATGAATCCTCGTTAGATTAGGAACTGCACCCGGCCCTATTTCGGGTCGTGTTTCTTCTTGCAGGTTCGAAACCAATCGCGAGGGAGATCCCTCCGGCCAAAAGAATCAATACGTTGCGATATCAGGTAATGAGGGACGAGCCCTCGCGGATTGCAGTCCTGCAATGGCGCACCGCAAATTTGCAAAGCTCTTGCACGGGGGTGGTCGTAATCGTTGGGACAAAGCAATTTCGTCAGCGAATTTCAAATGCACGGTGGAGCAATTGCCTTGTTTTCGGCGCTTCAACATGCGAAGCTGCAAGTCGCAATCCATGTGAGACGATTGCGCTGAAAGGCAGGAAACGTGCATGCGAAAAGAGGATATGAATCTTTTCAGCTTGCTTGAATTTCACCCGGGAGTCGGCAAAATCTTCTGCGAGGACGAGCGCATGATGCTGTTTACCGCGTCCTCGGTTGGCGCATTACAGAAGCTGCTGCTCGATCGCTTTGGTATTGACGAGACAAGAAAGATTCTCAGCAGGTTCGGATATTCTCATGGCTTTCATTGTTGCCTTACTGCAGAACAACTCTTCGGGAAGAAGCACACCGGCGAGATCGCTGTCCGGTTTCATGAAATCGTTGGTTCAGGCAAGTACGTAAACACAACGGCCACAGAGCCGCCAGGATTCAAGTACCTTACAGACTATGTTGGCTCGGCAGAGGTCGAACAATACCTCGCCAACTTTGGAAGAAGCGATATCCCTGTGTGCTGGTGGGCGGCTGGCTTCGCCAGCGGATACTGCACTGCACATTTTGAAACGGAGACTTATCACAAGGAACGCCGCTGTGCGGCTCAAGGGTGTTTCCACTGCGAAGTGGAGGCCCGTGAAGCATCTCAATGGGGCGACGAACTCGCGGGACTTCGCCAGATCTATGGCTTTACCAGCTCGGAGGATGTTGAGCGATACCGCCGGCAGCAGTGTGCGTTGCACCAGCAGTGGCACCTGGACAGGAAACAGCGTCTTCAGATGGCGCGTCAAACCTCCAACGATGAGTGGCTTTCGGTTCGAGAATCATTGGTTCAAATCACAGAAGCTCACAACTTCATCGTCCGCGAAGAACCCATGTGGGAGGCGCTTGAGCATGCGGTGGCTGTAGCAAAGCTCGATACCCCGGTGCTCATCCACGGAGAAACCGGTACCGGGAAGGAGTTCGTCGCCAACCTGATTCACAACCAGAGCGCACGGGCCATTCACCCGCTGGTTTCCATTAACTGCGCCGCACTGACAGAATCGCTGCTCGAATCGGAACTCTTTGGCCACGTCAAAGGAGCGTTCACTGGCGCCGTCTCGGATAAACCCGGGCTCTTCGAGATTG
The DNA here is from genome assembly GCF_059726245.1 of Oryzophilus luti. NCBI lineage: Bacteria > Pseudomonadati > Acidobacteriota > Terriglobia > Terriglobales > Koromonadaceae > Oryzophilus > Oryzophilus luti. The sequence continues at coordinate 3,849,214 of NZ_AP040874.1, read as the reverse complement.
CCTCGAATAGCACCTTGTTTCTTGACGAGATTGGCGACATGCCTGTCAGCGTCCAAGCCAAGCTGTTGCGGGTTCTCGAAAACGGAGAACTGCGGCGGGTGGGCAGCACGCAGACAATCCAGGTGCATCCCCGTATTCTTGCCGCCACCCATCATGATCTGCAGACTCTTGTGGCGAAGAACGAGTTTCGGGCTGATCTATATTTCCGTCTGAACTCTCTGACAATTGAGCTTCAGCCGCTGCGGCTCCGTCGCGACAGTATTCCGGCCATGGCGCAATCGTTTCTCACGAACATTGCGCGGAAGTTCAACAAGCAAATCGAGTCGATTTCGCCGGAAGCAATGAGCGCACTGGTCCGGTACCGGTGGCCGGGCAACGTTCGCGAATTGAAGCACGCAATTGAACGCGCTGTGGTGGTGGCGCATGGCTCCATGCTGGCACTCACAGATCTTCCGCCCGAAGTTGCCAGCCCAGCTCCGCCAGAGGAAGTGCCCCAGACCGGCGGCCATCGCCAGCACATCAGTTTGAAAGAGGGAGAGCGCTCCGTAATTGTCGAGGCTCTTGCCGCGCACTCCGGCAACCGCACCGCAACAGCAAGGGCCCTGAATATTGATATTTCTACCCTCTGGCGCAAGATGCGGCGCTACGGTCTCCTTTGAGCTGCTGCTGATCTTCCACTCAAACACGCTCTTATCCTGTCGCACGAATGAAGACCGCTCAATGGGCGGTCTTCGCTCGTTGCGGCGGGCTACTGCTCAAGCAGGCTTTCCCCTCGGCAGGCTTGCAAGTACTTGTAGTTTTGCACGTGCGTTTCTGCAAACATCATTGCCATCTGCATTGGTTCCTGTCCGTAAGTTCTTGATTCTCTGAGCGACACAATCCGCAACATCACGGCAACAAAACTGCTTTTAGCGCGGGCGTGCGTTTGGTGTCTCAGCTCCCAGTGCTTTCACTGCATCGACCTCTGGTCCGCTCAGAGACACCAGACGCCACGCAACGCAGTTGTTCCTAATTGTCATGATTCCAACGCTCGGCCGGGCGTTCCCGGCGGGCGATATCTCGAGGAGACTTCATGTCTGAACAGACGAAAAATGAGGCGACGAAGGTGAAGCTGTCGCGGCGCGACATGCTGAAGGGCACGGGCGCAGCACTTGCCGCCGGTGCACTCGCCACTCCGACGCTGCTCTCGGCGACGTCCAAGGAAACACCCAAGGCGCCCACTTCCGGCGTGCCGCTGCATGAACAGGTGTGGGACTTTGAAAAGATGCCGGCTCCGGTGCCGGAGTCCCAGATCAAAGAGACGCTTGAGACCGAAATCCTCATTGTGGGTACGGGGGCTTCAGGGATGCCCTGCATTGCCGCGGCCCTGGAGACCGGTGCCAAGGTGATTGCGATCGAAAAGCTTCCCAAGCTGAAGTATGACCCGTCACGTCCCGACCTTTCGCGCGCCATCGGAGCATGGTTTGGATTTGCCGGTGGACGCCTGTACGAAAAGCGCGGCGTCAAGTTGAACCTCGGAGAGCTTGCCGCAGCGCAGGCCCATTCCACCTTGTGGCGTTGCGATCAGCGCCAGATCAACAAGATCATCAAGTACGGTCCCAAAGTGGCCGACTGGTGGCTGGACATTCTGGAGGAACAGGGCATCGATCCGGAGACCATTCCGATCGAAACTCACCCCGAGATGAATCTGGACAAGCCGCGCCCCGGGATGCACGTGAACTGGCAGCCCACTGGACTCATCATTCCCGCGGGACGCGCCGAGCATGCATTCGAGAAGCACATCAACGACAACGGCTTCGAGATCACCTACGACACTGCCGCGAAGTACCTGATCAAGGAAGGCAATCGCATTACCGGCGTTATCGCCAAGAACCCCAAGGGCTACGTAAAGATCAAGGCCAGCAAGGGCGTGATCATCTGTACCGGCGGCTTTGAGGGCAACAATGAGATGCTCAAGAAATACTTGCCGGAATACGGCGAGATTCGCGAGGTCTACGGCAAGAAGACCAACACGGGCGATGGATTCCAGATGATGAAATGGGCCGGCGCCCGCATGGATCCGTGGCCTCTCTGTCCGATGACGTGGGACGGAATGAACCCCGAGGCGCTCAAACTCGGCTATGACTTCATCGGCGTGGCGCGTCAGGCGTGGTTGTACGTCAATGCCTTCGGCCAGAGATTTATGAACGAGGACGCCACGTTTGCAGCAGTCGGCAAGTCCATGTACATGCAGCCCCGCTCCATGATGTGGACCATCTTCGACGAAAAGTGGCGTGACGACGACGTTCTGGAAAAGATGGCCGGAACCGTGTGCCGTCGCATGACCACCCGCCGCATTCCGTTTGTTCTCCCCTTCAACACCAAGGAAGCCAACGAGAAGCTGATCGCTGCCGGAATTATCCTCAAGGGCAACACGCTGGAAGAACTGGCCGCGAAGATGAACCAGGAGGGTCCGCAGCTTGGCATCGGCAATGAGCTTGATGTCGCAGCTTTCAAGGCCACGGTGCAGCGGTACAACGAATTGGCCCGGAAGGGCGCGGACGAAGACTTCTACAAGGACCCGCAGAAGTTCTTCGCCTTGGACAAGCCGCCTTACTACGCGGTGCGCACCACGGTGGGCATCCTTGTGGCGCAGGGCGGCGCTCTGGTGAATGACAACTTCCAGGTTGTCGACCCGAAGGGGCACGTCATCCCCGGTCTCTACGCCTGCGGCAACGTGGCGGGAGGCTTCAACAGCTTCGAATTCGACATGATTGCCGACATCGGAAGCTTGGGCCGTGGCTGCATTTCCGGATATCTGGCGGCCAAGCACGCTGCCGGAGTCAAGGTATAGCGTCATCTTCCTGAAGCAAACTTCCATGGCGGTGGAGACGTGCCCCCAATGTCCCACCGCCCCTTTCCATCTTTTGCCGTTAGGAAACGAAGATCATGCGTAATCGCGTTGCTACCTATCTCATGGCTGGAGTGCTCGCGGCACTGGGCCAGAGCACTGTTGCTCTTGCCGCGCCACATCCAGCACAAACGGCTGCCGGAGCGGACTCAGCCGCCAATTGTTCCAGTTGTCATCCCAAGTATGTGCAGTCGATGAAAGACGACACGCTCATGGCGAGCAAGCACGCCAAGGCTGGTGTCGGAGACTGCTCCAGTTGTCATGATGACGATGCGTTCCGGAAAGCGCACGAGAGTCCTTCGCAGCCTCGAAGCATCATCCGAGCGAGACGATATCCCCAGGAATTCTGTCTGCGTTGCCACGGATCGCTCGAAGAACTGGCAAAGAAGACTGCGAACAGCAAGGCGTTAACCGATGTCAAAGGTCGTGTCATCAACCCACACGACCTGCCGAAGACGCCCGCACACAAGAAGGCCGGTGAGTGCGCGAATTGCCATCGTATGCACAAGAAACCGATGGAGCCAACCGAGTTCTGCTATGGCTGCCATCACAAGAAAGAATTTGCGTGCACGGAGTGCCACGCCGACAAGAAGAAATGATTCACCCTGCACCTGCACGTTACCGAACGACGTGCTCTTGGGATCGGAGGCCATCCGGTCCCGTTTTTTTCTGACTGCGCCAGCGCGACTATTCGACAAAGACCGAATCAAATCAGTCGATGCAGGACTGGACGCAGTTTTGAGAGCGCTGCTAGGGAGGATGTTGACGTTCCGCCTGGACCAGGGCGGCGGGGAATAGTCCTCGGACTTGAGGCGTACGGAGGAAGAAACAGCTAATTCTGCGAGAGGCGCTCGTGTGCAATATAATCGGCGCGGCACCATGCCAGACGGACACGTGTATGGAAAAGGACGAGCTGCAAATATTTAGCGTGCTTGAATTTCACCCCGAGCAGGGTGCTCTGTTTTGCCGTGACGAGCGGATGCTGGTGGTCAGCGCGCAGGCATTTGGCGCCCTGCAGCGGCAGTTACTGCGCTCGCTCGGCGTGGAAGCCACGCGACGCACGCTGCTCTCCTTCGGCTACCGCCAGGGCTTTTACCAGTACCTGGGCATTGAAGACCTGCTGGGCAAGCAGCACACCGGCAGCGTGGTGGGGCCGCGTCTGCCGGAGCTGATGGGCTTCCTCAAGGCCGAGCAGGTGCGCGTGACTGACGTTGCGAACCCTCCGTCCTTTCGCATTCAACTCTGCTACCGCAATTCGGTGGAGGCCGAGCAGTATCGCCAGCACACCGGACTGAGTGCCATTCCTGTCTGCTGGTGGTCCATCGGGTTTGCCAGCGGCTACTGCAGCGCGGCTTTTGGACGCGAAATTTACTTCCGCGAGAGCAGTTGCGCAGCCCAGGGACGAGACGTTTGCGACCTCACCGGGCAGGATGTTTTCCTCTGGGGAGACGACGCCGCGGCACTGCGCCAAGACTGCAGCATCGCGGATGAACGCGCCGCCCGTGAGCTTTGGACCACCCTGCGCGCCGAATACAGCGAAATGCGCAAGCAGCGCGAAACAGTGCTCTCCTCCATCTCACCGCAGGGCGCGAACGCGGAAGACCGGCTTCGTCAACGCATCTCCGAGGAGATCGAAGCGGAGGGCTTCATCGTTCGCGAGGCTCCAATGATGGACGCGCTCGAACAGGCCGCCAGCGTTGCGCGGCTCGACATGCCGGTGCTGGTGCAGGGCGAAACCGGCAGCGGCAAGGAGTTCGTCGTCTCGCTGATTCACAAGCAGAGCGCGCGCGCCTGCCAGCCGCTCATCTCCGTGAACTGCGCTGCACTGACGGAAACCCTGCTGGAAACTGAGTTGTTCGGACACGTGCGCGGCGCGTTCACTGGCGCTGTTTCCGACCGCCCCGGCCTTTTCGAACAGGCGGACGGCGGCACGCTGTTTCTCGACGAGATTGGCGAAATGCCTCTGCCTTTGCAGGCCAAGCTGCTGCGCGTGCTGGAGAATGGCGAAGTGCGCCGCATTGGCAGCACCCGCAGTATTCGCACGCATGTCCGGGTGCTGGCCGCAACTCATCGCAACCTGCGCGCCATGGTGGAGAGCGGTGCGTTCCGTCAAGATCTCTACTTCCGGCTGAACAGCTTTATTATCCACCTGCCTCCACTGCGCGAGCGCCGCGAGAGCATTCCCGCGCTTGTGCAGCACTTTCTTGCTGAGCTCGGTCGCAAGTCCGGCAAGCAGGTGCAGACCATCACGCCCGAGGTGATGACCCGCCTGCTCAACTACGCCTGGCCTGGAAATGTCCGCGAACTGAAGCACGCAATTGAGCGCGCGGCTCTGGTAGCTGCCGATGGCGTGATGCAACTCAAGGATCTGCCGCAGGAGATAGTCGCGGCCGAAGCGGCCATAGCAACGCCTCCGCCTCCGCAAGTTGGCTGCCTCAAGCTCGACCAGGGCGAGCGCTGGGTGATTGAGCACGCCTTGTCATTGCACGGCGGCAACCGCATGGCGACCGCCTCGGCACTCAACATCAGTGTCTCCACCTTGTGGCGGAAGATGCGCCGGTATCAACTGCTATAGAGCAACCGCTCTCGATTCCACTGCTGCACGCCCCGCTCTCTGCATTTCAGAGATGAAAAGTTGCATCGCAATTCTGCAATGCGGCTTTTGCAATCATGCACAGCCCGCCTGTAACTTGTTGATCTCATACATCGGCCTCGGCCGCGTCGGCATGGCGCGGCGCTTGCATTCCCCGTTGCGGTTCCGCAGGGCAGATGAAAGCTGCGGAGCCCAAATGCAAGTTCATCCGAGGATTAATTCTTATGATTCACGCTGGAAAGAAATGGACGCTGACGCTCGCGTCCGCACTGTTCATGCTGCTTGCATCGCCTGTCTTCGCGCAGGTGTCGCTGCCGGTTTCCAACACCGGCTCCACGAGCTTTGAAGACGGCACCGCAGGGCCTGGGCTGGCCCTTGAGCAGTACGTCAACTACGGCTACGCGGGTGAAATGAAGGACGCCAACGGCAGCAAGAATGCGGGCACCAACAAGCAGACAACCACCGTGCTTCTTGAGCATGTTGCTTATTACTCCACCCACAAGGTGCTGGGCGGCTTCTACGGAGCAGAGTTTCTGCTGCCGTTCGTAGATGTGGATGTGAACCTGGCCACGGCCGGGGACAACCACAACCGCGGCATGGGTGACCTGACCATCGCGCCGTTCATGCTCGTCTGGACACCGCGTCCGATCGCCGGTGGCCGCCTCTTCGCGCATCGCTTCACCGCCGACGTCGTGTTGCCCACGGGCAAGTACAGCAAGTACCAGATGGTGAACCCGAGCAACCACGTTGTCAGCTTTAACCCGTGGTACGCCTTCACCTTTTACCCCATGAAGCACTCGACGAAGCTGGAAGTCAGCTCGCGCATACACTACCTATGGAACGGCAAGAATGATGATCCGTTCGTCGGCTACGGCTTCAGCAGCATGCAGCCCGGCCAGGCCTTCCACGAAAACTACGCGGCATCGTATGAAGTCGCAAAGGGCATCCGCGTGGGCTTCAACGGATACGCCATTCAGCAGATCACCGATCACAAGATCAACGGCGTCAGCCTGGCGGATTCGCGCGAGCGCATCTTCGGCTCCGGCCCCGGCGTGCAGATTGGCGGCAAGGGCCTGTGGTTCTACGCCAACGCGTATTTCGAGACGGGCGCGCAGAACCGCGCGCAGGGAACGCACGTCAACTTCCGCATCCTAAAGACGCTGGGCGGCCATCAGGCTCCTCCGCCGCAACAGCCCGAGCGCCACTAACAGCACGCAGGCAGCAGTAGAGATTGATTCCAGGCATTCATACATTTGGAGAACGTAATGAAGAAAGTCACGAATGAAAATCGCCGCAATTTTTTGAAAGGTTCGTTGCTGGCCGGTGCAGGACTGGCCGCTGCCGGTGTCACAGCTGGCACCACGCAGAGCGCCTTTGCCGCCACCGCGAAGGGCACGGAAGGATGCAAGAGCTATTCGTTCGAGAATCCTCCGGCCCCGATTCCGGCTAGCGCCATCAAGGCCACCAAGTCAGCAGACGTGGTGGTGCTCGGCGCCGGTGTTGCCGGACTCAGCGCCGCCATCGCCGCCGCACAGAAGGGCGCCAAGGTCATCCTGCTGGAGAAGCGCAACACCTTTACCGCGCATGGCGGCTGGAACGGAGCCATTGGCGACCGTGCACACAAGGCCGCGGGCATCACCATTCCCAAGGACAAGGTGATGGCCGACCTGATGCGCTTTGGCGCCTATCACCCGAACGCCAGCCTGCATCGCCTCTGGGCCGACGAGAGCGGACGCGTGATGGACAACATCCTCGACATCGCCGACGCCGCTGGCATCAAGTACAAGGTCGACACCGATATCAAGGAACACTGGCCGTACACGGAGTTTCCGCTGGCGGTCAACTTCTTCCCCGCCATGCAGTTCACACTCGGCCAGATGCTGGAGAAGAAGTGCCAGGCGCTCGGCGTGAAACTGCTGTACGAGACGCCTGCCGTGCAGCTCATCCGCAAAGACCGCAAGTCGAAGGTCACCGGCGTAATCGCCAAGGGCAAGGAAGGCTACGTGCGCGTTGACGCTGCAAAGGGCGTCATTGTTTGCACCGGCTGCTACGGCAGCAACCGCGAGATGCAGGAGAAGTATTCGCCGCGCGTGTTGAAGACCATCAACAATCAGTACTCCGAGGGCAGCAACACCGGTGACGGAATCCTGATGGGCATGTGGGTCGGCGGCGCCAAGCAGGAGACCGATTGCCCCATGCTGTGGGACGGCATGATCCCCGGCCACGGCATCTTCGTCGACATTGCACGCCAGCCCTTCCTGAACGTGAACCTGTTGGGCGAGCGCTACGCCAACGAGGATGCGCCTTTCGGCTACACGGCCAACGCCGACAATGCGCAGCCGCAGAGCCTGAAGTGGACCGTGTGGGACGCCAAGTGGGACGCGGACAAGGAAAAGCTGCACGGCACCGTCTGCGAGAACATGCACATCCCCGTCTTCTGGAACAGCAAGAGCTACGACATGTGGAAGTCGAAGGGCGTCATCATTGAAGCGGACACCATCGAGGAGCTTGGCAAAAAGATGGGAGTGCCCGTTGAGGCATTCGTCGCCAGCGTGAAGCGCTACAACGAACTGGCGGCCAAGGGTGTGGATGAAGACTTCGGCAAGGATGCCGAAAAGCTCACCTCCATCGTGAAGGCTCCGTTCGGCGCTGCCAAGGTTGGCACCGGCATCCTGGTCACGCTGGACGGCCTGCGCATCAACACCAAACTGCAGGTGCTCGACACGGAGAGCAAGCCGATCGAGGGCCTGTACGCAGCGGGCAACGCTTCGGGCGACTTCTTCGCGAACGACTACCCGATCACCTGCCAGGGCGTCAGCCACGGACGCGCCCTCACCTTTGGCTGGCTTGCCGGTGAACGGCTGGCCACGATGAAGGCCTAACCGGCGCGTGTAATCACTCGCTGCATGCCGGCCCGTACCGCAGTTGCCATCCCCCTTTCAGGCAGCTGCGGTGCACCGGTGGCTCACGCATCGACGTGGGCTTCCTATCTATGAGGTTGAAGAGACGTATGTTGAACCGCAATCATCCACTGCTGCACGCCGTTGCTCGGAGATCAGCGCAACTCCTCTGCGGAGCCGCACTGCTGCTGGCTTCTACTGCGGCATTGGCGGACCAACCCGCGAAGAAGCCGCTACTCGCCGACACTCACAAGGCCGCCGGCATTGATTGCCTGCAGTGCCACAAGGAAAAGCCCGGAACACCGGTCGAAACGGCAACGTGTAAGAGTTGCCACCCCGGCGTTGAAAAGGGCGAGAAGACCAAGGGCGGCCTGCCCAATCCGCACGACGCGCACATGCCCTTTCCCGACTGCGCGCAGTGCCACCACCTTCACAAAGCGTCGGAGAACCAGTGCGACGCCTGCCACAGCTTCGGCTTCAAGATCCCCTAGCCTCGGACCGTTCGCGACTCCGGAGGACTGATCGGCCTCGATATTCCTGATCCAGTTGAAATGTCAGTCTTCGACCAAATCTGACCCGTGAGGGAAGGATATCTAGATGAAAAAGAAGTGCTTCAGTGTGGAGCAGATGATCGGGGTATTGAAGCAGCCTCAGGCCGGGGGCAGTTGGCCCGGAAGGCCGGAATCAGTGAACAGATGTTCTACGGTGGGAAGGCAAAGTCTGCCGATTTGGAAGTGGGACAGATCCGCCTGATGGCGCAGATACAGGAAGAGCACTCGCGGCTGAAGCATGGTTGCCGAGTTAACGCTGGACAAGGCAATGCTTCAGGATGTGCTCTCAATAAATGGTAAAGCCTTCGTGGCGTGAACCGATGGTGGCGCGTTTCGTGGGAAGCTTCCGAATGAGTGAATGGCGTGCCTGCTGTGTGCTATGTGTGCCAAGAGCGACCTACCGCTATCGAAGCTGCCTCGATCCACGGACTGAGTTGCGGATACAGTGTCGCCAGAGGAAGCTCGATACCCAACAGAGGACACAGTCGATAGGCAATGGGTTTGAGAGGCACCGAAGAAGAGGAGTCGTGCGGAGTTTCTTGAAGAGGTGAAGCTGGTGGTGCCGTAGGCGGAACTGGTGGCGCTCGTCGAGCCGCACTATCCCAAGGCCGGCAGCGGGAGGCCCCCGGTTGGGCTGGAGCGGATGCGACGGATTTACTTCTGGCAGCAGTGTTTCAACCTGAGTGACCCGGTGGAGCAAGAGGTGCTGCACGATTCGCCGCTGGTGCGCGAGTTCGTGGATATCGACCTGTGCCGCGAACCGGTACCAGACGAAATCACGGGGTGCACGTTCCGCCGTCTGCTGGAAGCGAACAGCCTCGGCACGGAAGAGGCCTCCTGCAGCATCCCACCATTCAAAGGCCAAGAAGCGCCTCCGCAAACCCACTCGGCTTATTCTGCAGTCAACTCGCCAGCTTGTTCAGAGTCTCCGTAGGCAATTGCTGGTGCAATCGCCTGGCGAGGGCGATGAGAGCAGGCTCCTCAGGTTGGCAGCTTCCACGAGCGAATCACGGTTCGGGGCTTCTATGCCATGTCTTTCTTGGAGATTCCCAAGCGGCGCATCACCGAATGCAATGTGGTTCGTTTCATGCCGAGACGGGTTGCCGCTCCGCGCGGTCCTGCGATAACCCAGTTTGAATCGTGCAGCGCTCGGAGGATCTGTGCGCGTTCGGCAGCTTCAATTCCAGCGCGCGCTGTTTCCAGAAGGTTCTGGGGCCTACGTGGAGCAGGCTCGGGAGAGATTGCTGGCACCGAGGGATTCTTCATCGACATTGCTCCTCCCGGAAGAGCTAGGACATGGCCTTCGGTCAGGATAACGGCGCGCTCAATAAAATTCTCCAACTCGCGGACATTTCCCAGCCACTGCGCGCGGCACAGCATGTCCATCGTCTCGTCCGGAATGTGATCAATTTCCCGCCGCATGACCCTCGAGAACTTCTGAACAAAATGCTGCACGAGAAGTGGAATATCCTCCGGCCGCTCTCGCAATGGCGGAACCGTAATTGGAAAAACGTTTAAGCGGTAATAAAGGTCGCTTCTGAATTCGTGCTCTGCAATCATCGCTTCAAGGTTTTGATTTGTTGCCGCGATAATTCGGACGTCAACCTTAATGGCACGGTTTCCGCCGACGCGTTCAAACTCACGCTCCTGGAGCGCTCGCAACAATTTGGGTTGCAGTTCAAACGGGATTTCGCCAATTTCGTCCAAGAACAACGTGCCTTGGTGTGCCAATTCGAAGCGACCGATCTTCTGCGCGATCGCCCCGGTGAATGCACCTTTTTCATGACCAAACAGGTCGCTCTCAAGCAACCCGGTGGGAATTGCGGCGCAGTTTACCTTGATCAAGGGGCGGGCGTTGCGATAGCTCAGGCTGTGAATTGCGCGCGCAATGAGTTCCTTCCCGGTTCCCGTTTCCCCCAGGATCAGGACGGAGGAATCCAATCCCGCAACAAGTTTCACTTGTTCGAGCACGCTCTTCAAGGCTCGACTCTCGCCAATGATCGCTTCGAAATTGTGAACTGAGCGAATTTCTTCTTCCAGGTATCGAGACTCGCGCGCCAAGCGGTCGCGCAACTGGAGGATTTCCTGGTATGAGCAGGTATTGTCGATTGAAGTCGAGACCTGCGCCGCAACTTCCGTCAAGATTCGAACGATGGGATCGGTAAAGGCCTCTGAATCAGGATGCCCGATATTTAGCACCCCAAACACTCGCCCGCGCGCAGCAAGCGGCAATGAGCAGACTGCGCCGATCTCTCCACACCGTTCATCCCATCCGAGCAGAGAGACTCCCCCCAGCCCCTGGTGCAACTCAGGCCCGCGAACGACAATCGCCTCTCCCGTCACGAACACCGGGCCGTACGGGACACGCTCAAGCGCCACGAGTTGCCCGACGCGATCATTGGCTGGAATACAAGCTGGATGCACTGCTGCTACTCGCGCCGAGTGCGTCACTTTTCCAGCGGATCTCTGCTCCTGCTGCACAATAAGGCTGCAGCAAGTACCTCCAGCTAACTGGTGAATGGGGGTAACCAGCCGCAGAAGCAGGTCGGGAAGCGTGCGTGCCGACACAGCAACATTGGTAGCGTCCAGCAAGACCCGGAGGCGTTCCTGGGAGGCAGTAGCGGCCTCGCAATGCAACGCATTGTCGATGGAAACTGCGATTTGCGACGCTACATGACGGATGAAGTCTGTATTCTCTTCGCTATAAGCGTTCGCTTTCGTGCTGAGAAACTCAATGACGCCGACACGGCGCACCGATGTGGTGAGCGGATGGATGCAACTTTGGACAATGTGCTGTGCATCGCGCAGCGCCGCAACTTTTGGAAAGCGTCTCCTAAAGTCCTTAATCTCGATGATCAGCGGCTGTTGGTTCTTCCATACCCAGCCTCCGGGACCATCGTCGATCGAAAACCGGTTCGGATCGCTGCCTTCCGGCGCTGAAACCAAGGGTACATAAGCGCATGTCAACGGGCGGCATACCCGAACATGGCTGGTCAATTCATCAAATATGAGCACTTCCAGTTCATCAAAATCGACCAGCGAGCGCAGCAACCGCGAGAGCGCTTCAAGCAAAGAGGCGACATCGCGATGCTGCGCGATCGCCTGTGAAATTTCCGACAAGGCTCGATACTTGTCGAATGTTCCGTCTATGGCTTTCACGGTCATGGCATCACTCGGTGTGAATTTAACACGTCAGCCAAATTGTGAAAGCATTGATTTCCACTCCGAACATAGACTTCTCCACTTTCCAGAGGCCCTCGACAACCGCTGACGCCGCTTTAGCAGCTCAACAGGGATGCACTACGGATCACAGGTGCCGCAAATAGGTATATGAACAGCATTCGGCGGGCATGAGTCTCGTATTTCATCTGCCGAGTCAGCATGCGAAAGCTTCTGTTCCGTCTTATGCAGCACGCCGCTCTGTAGTCCGCATGCTCAATGCCAAACCTCGCCGCGCGACTCATTGCACGGGACGTTGCAGAAGTGCTATTTCTTTTGATTTTTCGCGAGCCGTTTGGAACCGATGCGACGAATTTGCACACGACTTCTTTGATCTCGTCACAAGTGACTTAAAGATCGTCATTTACGATTTGCGGAGTGTTTACCAAGACAAAGCCAAGGCCCTTTTCAAGGCCTTGGCTTCCTGTTCAGTGTCGGCAATGGCAATGTTCAGGTACGAGTCCGGAGAACGAGCCGAGAACCGTCCGATTCTTGGGCAGCATTTGTCGGAACAATCGTCCTGCCCGCGTTGTCCTTCAGTGGCGGGTGATCTCTTCCATCAAGTCGCAATTCACCTGCCGGTCAAGCACGAGAAAGCCGTGGGTGACCTTTGCAAGGCCACAGTAGAATCCCGCACGCGCATACTTGACCATGTCCTCGGCAAATCTCGGGAACCAGTTCAATAGGTGCTTGTCCAGAAACTCTTGCTGCTTTTGAAGATCTTGAAGTGCTTCCGCCAGGTTGTCTGTATTTAGGTGCTCCACGAGCTTCAGGTTCAGGTGCAGCATGAACTCCAGTTCGAGTGCGATATGGTCTTCCGGTTCGTTGAAGTTGTGCGTCCCCAGTTCTTCCGACCGGTACAGAGCCAGAACCTGATCGCGAGCATCCTGCATAATGAGGCGCTTTGAGCTCGTATAGACAGATTCGTATGGGTAGGCAGCGCCGTTGGAATTGTTTCCAGAACCGATGAATGTCCGGGCATATTCAATCGCAAGATTCAACAGCGTGTTGTCATCACTGTGGGCCAGGCATTGCTCCCAGATGCCATAGCCTTCTGTGATCTCCGAAGACTCGATGTCCTGGACAAAGCACAACTGCTTCAGGTAGTCCAGCGTCTCTTCGTCAACTTCGGTGCGAAAGAGCCTCGCCAATAATCCGTAGGTATTTGTGCGGTTCGCCACCAGCTCTGCGGCGGAAATGGAGGATGTAGTTTCCACAACTGCTCCTAAGAACTCCTTCGGGGAGAAGTTTTCACTCTTCTCTCCGAAGGGAAATTTGACCCACGAGATCAGCCGATCACGACTTCTCCCGAAAGCCAGACGTATGCCAGCTGTACTGTTGCCAACAGCAGCACCATACCGGCCAGTACGGCAACAGCGGAGAGGATCTTGCCAGGTCTTTGCTTTCTCGCAGACCTCACAAGAACCACGATCATGGCGATGGATACGGCGAACAGGACATCCAGTTCGCGGCTGAGTACGGAATTAAGATTTCCGAGCGCACCAAAGATTCGCTCCGGATGGCCAAGGTAAAGGGCGCCGGCAAGAATGCCGGCACCCAGTAATATGGGAGCCACGACTGCTCCCTTGAGTTGAATCGAGCTTTTTTTCTCCATCCACATCACTCCTCCCAGAAGGGCAAACAACATGCCGCTCAGGCAGGTGAAGAAGAGGAAGAAAAAGCCCCATGGCAGTTCCATTTCCGTCAGAGCCTCCGTTACGACTTCTGAAAGTCTGTCTTGCCGCCGCGCCACGCCGCCTTCCGCAGGATGTACCGGAAGGTTGGCCGGTTGCCTTCGTCGGGCAGAGCATGTGCGGAGGCGGCTGCGGAAGCCAGCTTCTTGGAAACCGCACTGTTGGGGTCATCCAAGTCGCCAAAGACTTTCGCACGGCCCTGACATCCGGAAACACATTGCGGTTCCTTGTGCTGCGAGACCAGTTGCTCACACAGTGTGCATTTCTCAACAACCTTGGTTTCTTCGTTGAGGAAACGCACGCCATACGGACAGGACTTCAGGCACAGCTTGCAGCCGATGCACTTTGCCTTGTCAATCTGCACCGTTCCATCGGCATGCTTTTGGGATGCCCCCGTGGGGCACACCTTGACGCATGGAGGGTTCTTGCAGTGTTGGCACTGCACCGGGAGGAAGTACATCTCCACCGCCGGGAATTTTGCCCCCGCATGCTTCGGATTCGGACCAACACGCAAGATCTTGGTGTAGTACGAACCAATCTCCACGTTGTTTTCCATCTTGCATGCCACCGTGCATGCAAGGCAGCCAACGCAACGATTGAGGTCGGTAACAATTCCGAGCTGCATGGCTACGCCCTCCCTTCATGAACAGGCTTCCACTTCTTCAGTCGCTTATCCTGGGAGGTCAGAATGATTCCTTCCGGTGCACCCTCCTTGGCCTTGTAGACCTTCACCGGGTATCCGCGCAGGTGGCTGGAACCACAGATTGGGTCTTGCGCGTGTGGATTGACCAGTTGGTTGATTGCCGAGTACTTGAAGCCGTGCTCAGGCGCTGGCATCTCCGGGAACCACCATGTGTGCTCGCAATTGATGACGTTGGGAGCGATGCCGTCGTAGAGGTCGACCGTCTGACGAACGCGCCCCCACGGCGACTCAATCCAAATCCACTCACCCTGCTTGAACCCATACTTCGCAGCAGTCTCTGGATTGATTTCGACCTTCGGCACCGGCCACAACTCGCGGCACCACGGCAACTGCCGGTGCTCGGAGTGAAAGTACACAGGGATGCGGCGTCCGGTGATCATCGTGAGCGGATACTGCTTCATCAGATCCGGCGTTGAGACCGGTCCCTGCGGTGGCTCTTGGAATGCCGGCAGTTCCTGGTGCTTTCCGGGCAGGTAGGTCTCCAGAACCGTGGACCAGATTTCGGTCTTCATGGTCGGCGTCGAGAAGCCGGGCTTGCCGTCACCGGGCAGCAGGAAGAACGCTGGCGGCTGACGAAGGTGTCCCGTTTCGTAGCGTCGATATGTACCCCACGCATCCGGGAACCACTTCTTGACATCCATCCAGCCTTCCTTCTGGAACTTGGCCTTGTATTGTTTCCAATTCATTTTTGTGCCAGCGACGCAGAAGTCGAGCATGCCCTCGGTGGTGTGCGGGAACGGGCCACCCTTCGGAAGGAACTCCTCTCCAAACTCTTTGAAGAGCAGGTTCACAAACTCAACGTCCGACTTCGCTTCGGCCAGAGGCTCGATGCATTTGCAGGTGGCGCCCATGCCGCCGCTTCCACCCTGCGATTGACGAGGCGAATCCAGCTCCAGCCAATGGCAGGCTGGAAGGATGATGTCTGCCAGCTCCGACGTTGGATGATGCCAGAGGTCGATGTCCATGAAGAACTCGAGCTTCTTCAGTCCTTCCCATGCAACGGTAGTGTTGCCCTGCGACAGGAAATCGCCGGACTGGCAAATGGCCGCCTTTGCCGGATACGGCCTTCCTGTATGCACGGCATCCCACACGCTCGCGCAATCCGCCCACCACTGCCACCACTTCAGCAGGGGGAACCGCTCTGAGCCGAGCACTCTGGAGAAATCAGGTTTCGGAAGGGAGGGGCAGAAGTTGCCCGGCGAAGCATCCACCGCACCCAAGGTCGGGCCACGGTTTCCTGCCGGCGTGTCATACGCGCCAATCAACGCGACCAGGACTGTGATGGCTCGGATGTTCTGCGTCGAATTCGCCGACTGCTCCGTGCCAAGCAGGTACTGAATGCCGCCATTCGGATAACGAGGATCAAGGCGCGTGGCCCAGACCTTTGCCGCCTGTTCGATCTTCGCGGCCGGTACGCCGGTGATCCTCTCGGCTTTGGCCGGAGCATACTCAGCGGCTCGGGATGCCAGCAGCTGAAACACGGGCGTGACTTTCGACATGCGCCCATCCTTCAACTTCACCGTGTATTCGCCAAAGAGCGCCGGATCGATCTTCGGGTTGAATTTCGTGGGTTCCGGCAGGAAGCCTCCGGCGACATGGCTCCCCTTAGTCGGGCGCTTGAACGTTTCGCCTTCCCACAGTCCCGTACCGGCATCGAAGTAGGTGAGTCGATTCGCGAGCTTATCCCACACCATGAACTTCTTGGGATCACCCCCGTGCTGCACATCGCTCTGCTTCAGAAGCCGGGTCTTGAGCTGATACTTGAGGTTCCAGTTCCCACACTCATAGCCGGAGGGTTCGATATCGTGGCAATAGAGGAATGGTCCATTCGTCCAGCGCTTGCAGAACAGCTCGTCATAGAGCTTGTGCCGGATGATAACCTCCATCCACGACAGGGCGAGTGCAGCGTCGGTGCCCGGCCGCAACGGAAGCCACAGGTCGGACTCTTTGCCAGCATTGGAGAGGCGCGGATTCACGTTGATGTAGTGCTTCGCCTCGGAGTAGGCGTCGACGGTAGTTCTGCAACTGTCGTCGTAGTTGGAAATTTCCGGTGATCCACCCCACTGTACGTAAACCTTCGGGCGGTCCACCGTCGACATCCAGCTTCCTGCAAACGTATGCGTCAACTGGGACCCCAGCCAACGTGGCCCTTTGCAAATCTGAAGACCGACCATCTGGTTAGGAGTCTTCAGCAACTGGCCTAGTGCGTTGTAGGGTGCCATGCTCCATACGCGGCTGGTGCCGCACATGGTGAACACCGACTCGTTGCCGTACTTTGCCTGAACCTCCTGAATCTTGTGCTTGGTGGTACGCAGGGCTTCATCCCACGAAATCCGCACCCAACCAGGGTCCTGGCCCTTGGGATGCGTGCGTTTCATCGGATATTTGAGCCTGTCAGGGTGGTACGCAGCCTGCAACGAGGACATGCTTTTCGTACAGCAATTGCCTCGGCTCGTGAAGCAGGATTCGTCGCCTTCGATTTTGATGGCTCGTCCGTCCTTCACTGTTACCCAAACGCCGCACTCCATCTTTCCGCATCCGCGGCATGAGCTTCGAACCCGCTGAAGCTGCCCCGCATCCGCAGGAACTGGAGTGTGCGTGAGGGCTGCTGCCATCGCGCGCGTGGACTTGCTTAGCGCGGCGACTGCCCCCGTCACCGCAGATGCGGTGAGAAAGCTTCGCCGTGTAAGTGAAATCTCCTTCATATGATTCCGCTCCTAGGAACGTAATGATCAACATCGGGCAATGCCCGAACTTGCTACTACAAAAGCTCTCTTGATAAATCCGTGGTCTGCCACTTCCCCTTCCACTCCAAAGCGCCCGCTTCCTCCAGATCGCCAATGAGCGATTCCGGATAGAGCCTGGGGCTGACGAGTGCAGGGTCCCCTTCAAGGTGTTTTTCGATTTCCGAGCGTGTACGGGGAGCAAGGCAAAAGATCAGCATGCGACGATAGCTGTCTGCATACTGCGGGCGCTCCGCCATCAGCTGCGAAATTCGCTTGAGCGGGCTGGATGATTCCAGAACGCAGCATCCAGCGCTTGAAGTAACCCAAAACTCATGGTTGGGCGCACTCTCTTCTATCTCGGCTGGCACGAGCGCTCCGGCATCCTTCAACCACTGGAAAATCGTCCCGGGCAATTGCATGGCAACCTGCCCACGCAGAGAATCAGCAATTGCTTTCTCGATTGCTTCGGGCGCCTGCGGCTCTTTGCAGAGAACCAAAGTACGAAAGATCGGAAGCTGCAAACTGCTGGTCGTCTTCATCAACTGCTCGATGTTCTCTACCTCAGTGGGCGTGGTCGTGGATGTCGGCATTGCCGGATACTCCTTTGATGGTTTCTGCGTGACCCGCCGGACCGCCAACGTGCATGGCGGCCCGGCGGGTCACATTGCGCTAATGCATTCGCAGGACCAAATGAATGGCGAGCGATGGTGTTTTGCGCTACCAATAAACCTCTTTGAATTCAACGAGGTTGTGTGAGAGGGATGAGGGCGATACGCGAGAGGAACTTTAAAATCGGAAGATTTGATTCGACCCGAACCCAATGTGACGAGAACTGCGACACATTTCAATTAAGCGAGGGAACAGAGGAAGTAGCGAGAACGGCGATTGCAGAAATCAGGATGAAAAGGCGCAAGGCGGTCCACAGATTGCGTCGGCTCGCCTTGCGAATAGTTGCCAGTACTACATCTGGAAAGTCCTCATGAAGAAGCATTTCAAAAATTAGTACGGCTTCACATTGACTGTGCTTTCGCTATCATGCATTCCAGAAATTGCAGGTGCCATGCGCAGGCTTACTTCTTCTCGCTGTGGCACTCCTGGCATGCGAACTCTCTCTTGTGGTGACAGCCAAAGCAGTAGTTCAAAGCATCAACCGGAGTTTTATGCATTCGGTGGCAGTTGGCGCAATCGCCAGCTTTGGCATGCGCCGGAGTCCTGGGCAGGTCGTGAGGGTTGATCGTGCGTCCCTTCACGTCAGTGAGCACCTTGCTGTTCGCCGTCTTTTTCGCAAGCTCCTCCAGTGTTCCGTGGCACCGTAGACAGAATTCCTTTGGATATCTGCGCGCCTTCATCATGGGAACCGGGCCTGTAACAGAGGCATGGCTCTGCTTCAGCGATGTTTCTTCGTGGCAACTGGTACACCGATCCGTACCGGCCTTCACGTGGGTACTGATGAGCAGCTTATCGTTCTTCATCGACTGCACGTACTTGGCATGGCAGGTTGAGCAATCCGACGAGGGGCTCCAATTTGAACTACTCTGGGATGCCGCGTTATTACTTTGTCCGAGCGGCGCAGGGTTCGCACTGTTGCCATACGGCGCCAGCACAAGCAGAGAGGCAACCACCAACACGGCGGAAATCATGACCGTTCTATTCATTTAAATAGTCCTGAGCAATGAATGGCGTGGCAAGGGCCTGCCGCATCGGAGGCCCCTGCCGGAACGCGGGTTACCCCTTGCAAGCGGTGAAGATCTGGCTGAGCGGGAAGGGTGTCACGTCAGGCAGCTTTGCACCTGCGGCGTGCTTGGCGGCAATGTATCCACTGACGCAGGCACGCCCCAGGCTTCCGAAATCAGCGTCCATGCTGTATTCGAACTGGTTGAATCCGCCAGCAACATTGCCGCAGGCGTAGAGACCGGAGATCACATGACCTTCCTTGTCGAGCACCTGGAAGTTGTCATTGACCAGCGGCCCCGCTTGGACGACAAGCAATCCGACGCAGGTTCTGCAAGCGTAGAATGGCGGCTTCTTCAACGTAATCATCAGAGACGGATCCTTGCCGAAGTCCTCGTCATTCCCCCCTCGGCAGAGCTGGTTATAGCGATCGAACGAGGCCTTGATTGTCTCAACGCTCGTATCGTTCCCGATGCCCAGCGCCGGCCCCTCGCTCACCATCTTTGCAGCCAGTTCTTCGATGGTATTGGCCTTGAGAATCACGCCGGCCTCGATCATCTTCTCCGTGTTGGCCTTCGTGTTCATGGGGAGAATGAAGGGCAGCTTGCGGGTCGTCATTCTGCGGCAGACGGTTCCGCCGAGATGCTCCAGAACATCATCGTCACGCCACTGCTCATCGAAGATCGTCCACATCATGCTATGTGGCTGCATGTACATGGAGTGGCCAATGCTACTGAAGGGTGCTTCTTCATCCATGAAACGCAGACCATTCGCATTGAGGTAGAGCCAGGGCTGGCGCGCAATGCCAACGTAGTCCAGCTTCAGCTTCGCGATACACTCCGGACTCATGCCGTCCCATGTCATGGAACAGTGGGGCCAGGGATCCATGCGGGCACCAGCCCACTGCGCCATCAGGTAGCCGTCGCCGGTGTTGCTCTGCTTGCCAACAACAACCTTGTACGCCTTCGATTCCGGCATGTACTTCTTGATCATCTCCTTGTTGCCCTCGTAACCTCCGGTGCAAAGGATGACTGCCTTGTTCGCCTTGACTTTGATGTAACCCTTCGGGCTCTTTGCGATCACTCCCGTGATCCGTCCGTTCTCCTTAATCAACTGCTTCACCGGAGTGTTGTAGGTGATCTGGAAGCCGTTGTCATTCAGGTGGCGCTCCAGGGCTTGTTCCGCACGGCCTGCAGGAACCACATGCCCCATGGGATGCCAGTAGACACTCTGGCCGGGGCGCGGCGGAGGCATCGTTGGCAGAACCTGCTGGCGTTTCTCCGCATGGACCTCGATGGGAATCGTGTTGGGATCAATTCCCTGCTCTTCCATGATGTCGAGCCACCAGTTCGCAACGTGCTCGCCATACAACGCGACCTTATTGATCTGGCGCTGATCACATCTCCACAGGGATGCCCTCACTTTCGCCCCAATAATGGCCTGCTTGTCGAGAGGAATGTGGCGCTGGGTGTAGAGCCTGCTGCCTACGAAGCCATACCACGCGCCGATCGCCCGGGAGCGGTCAGGACGCTCTTGCGTTGGAGTGGCTTCCTCCTTGGACAGCTTCTCCAGGGCGATGACTTTCGCTCCCGTCTCCAGCGCAGCGGCAATGCACGGCATACCGGAGGCACCGGTTCCAATCACCACGATATCCGCAACTTGTGTTTCGGTAATCTTGGAATCAGGGATGGGGGCGGGCTGTTTCTCGAAGTCCCACACCTGGTCTTCCAACGGAACCCCGGAAGTTCCGGAATGTGGCTCCGGCTTCACCGAAGCAGCAAGAGGAACAGCGCTGGCGAGAGCGCCTGCGGCGAGTGCCGCGCCAGTCCCCAACAAAACCTCACGTCGGGAGATCTGGCCCTGTTTCTTGTCTTTCTTGTTGTCGTTCGACATTGAATCTCCTTCGATCCTCACCGCGTTAGCCCAGAAAGCATGGATGACCTATGAATCTGAAGAACACACGCTCGAGATCACTCCGAAAATGATGCCGCGCTGATGAGGCGTCGGCGGGTGGCGCTAACGCGAATCAGATGGTGATTGAGCGTGCGAGGAGGTTCAATGCAAACGAGTGGCCAACCTTGAAGGACCGCGATATGGGAAGAAACACGGCCCTTCGGGCATTTGGAGGAGACAAAACCTTCGAGTGTTGCAATTCTGCAATTGCGCGGATGCAACGCCTATTCGGACAAACCGAGACGACACATTTTCCGCCACAGCGTCGACGTATGAATCTTGAGGGCTTTTGCAGTCTCCGTGCGATTTCCGCCGTGCGCTTTTAATGCTGCGAGAATCACCTGCCGCTCGCCATCTTCCAGACTGCCGCACTCATCCGCAGAAAGCTTCTTTGATGCGCTGCCGCCTCGGGATATCTTCATGACAGCAGGAGGAAGGTCTGACAATTCGATCACTGTACCGGCGGCAACAATGATGGCGCTCTCGATGGCATGCTTCAGTTCACGTACGTTGCCGGGCCACGAGTGGTTGATCAGGCGCGACATGGCTTTCGGAGAAACCGTCTTGATGTGCTTGCCAAGTTTCCGGCATGCCTGCTCCACGAACTTCTGGACTAGGGGCGGAATGCTGTCGCGCCGCTCGCGCAGGGGCGGCAAGTCGATGACAAATGAATTCAATCGGAAGTATAAATCCGGTCGAAACTCCCCCTTGGCCGCCATTGCTTCCAGGTCCTTATTGGTCGCAGCGAGAATGCGCGGACTCACTCGGATTGTCTGTGTACTGCCGACGCGGCGCACTTCACCATTCTCGAGAACGCGCAGCAATTTTGCCTGGAGGTTTAGCGGCATCTCCCCGATCTCGTCGAGGAACAGAGTGCCTTGCGAAGCAGCCTCAAACAGCCCCGGGCGGTCAGAAACAGCGCCAGTAAAAGCGCCCCGTACATGACCAAACAACTCTGACTCCAGAAGCGTATCGGTCACCGCGGCACAATTGATGGAGAGCAGAGGGCGGCGGCTCCGCGCGCTCTGGCTGTGTATGAGGTTGACGATAAGCTCCTTTCCTGTCCCCGTCTCACCATGTACGAGAACCGGCATATCCAGCCGCGCGACTGCCATCGCGCGCTCCAGCGCCAACCACATCGCTTTTTCTCGAATCACGAAACCGTTCGCTTCAGCAATCTTCTCCAGTTTGCTGTGCACAGACCGGCCATCTATTTCCAGCCCACCGGAGCTGGTCGTCGCGCGAGCCTGAGCCCGGTCAACATGCCATTTGTGATGCAGTTGACATTGCTGCATCCGGAACTGCTCTGCGGCCTCACCATCAGAAAAACCAAACAAGAACGGAACTCAGAAACCTCGTCTCCCCACAACGCGGCGTCATTGCCCAGAAATTCGCAGACCGCCTCGCCCTGTGCCAGGCAACGGGTCTCTTTGACATACACTTCCGCGCCGAAGTGCGCGCTGCAATAGCCGCTAGCAAACCCCGTTGCCCACCAGCAAACAGGAATGTCCGCATGGCCTATGTTCGCCAGGTACTCTCCTGCCTCCGCCGAGTCGCGCAAATCCGCCTCGAAGTGATACTTCGAAGGAGGCTCTGTTCCTTTGATATTTTCGTACTTTCCGAATCCGACGACTTCATGATAGCGAACAGCAGTTGCGATTCTGTGGGCCTTACCAAACAACTGCTCGGCAGTCAGGCAACTATGAAATCCATGACGATAACCGAAGCGGCTGATGATCTTCTTCGCTTCACGTGCTCCAAATTGCCGAATCAGAATCTCCTGCAATGCGCCAAATGAGGAAGACGTAAAGACAAGCATCCTTTCGTCTTCGCAATAGATCTTTCCTTCACCGAGATGAAATTCAAGGAGCTTTAGCAGGTGATAATCTTCTTCTTGCATTCTTTCCTCTTCGTTGTCTCTTTATTCATGTGTTGCCATCCTGCTGTCCCCCCCCAAGGAGGAGAGACTAGTCGTGACTTCCCTCCTGTGCAACTGGTCGAAGCCCGCGAATGCCTCCATGATTTTCAGGCGCCCATCAGGACCGTGCCCCGGCGCTATTGATTAGCGTCGAAGAGCTGCTTGTCGCACTCCACCCGCGCCAATCGACCTCGTTGCACTTCTGCAATGCGCCATGCAACGAGCGCGTCACTTTTGACTCAGCAGCAGACTCCGAATTCTATGACTTCGTCAGCTTCTCCAATTCTTTACATCGCAACCATCACGCAGTTGCAGCGTCCTGAGCTTGTATCAACATCCGCGCTTCTCTTGCATTCCACGCGGCAATGCTCGGACTGCGCGTTGCATATCTGCATCATTGCAATAGAAGGGCCACACTCCCACCCGTCGCAGAATCATCTTCTCCCCCCTCGGTCAAGCCGGCAGATCTCGCTACGTTCAATGGCCGCTGAATTGCAATTAGCAGGAATCAGCTCGTGCAGAAACGTCAAACGCTGCACGGCATATTGCTCGTTTCATCGAGGAAGAGCTTTCATGAGTGAACAAGTGAGAAGGTTGAGGTTGATGGTGGTATGCGCCGCGATGCTGATGCTGGCAGTGCCGGTGTTTGCACAGGTATCCCTGCCGGTAGGCAACGCTGGCAATACCAGCTTTGAAGATGGCACCGCTGGTCCCGGTTGGGCTTTGGAGCAGTACACCAGCGTCGGCTACTCAGGGCAGATGAAGGATGCCAACGGCAGCAAGGACGCCGGCACCAATCAACTATCCACTACGGTGCTGCTCCAGCATTTTGCCTATTACTCCAATCACAAACTGTTCGGAGCCTTTTACGGGGGCGAAGTCCTGCTGCCCTACGTAGACGTCGCCCTCAACACGCCGGCGGCGGGTGACAACCACAACCGCGGTCTCGGCGACTTGACGGTTTCGCCGCTTATGCTGCTCTGGATGCCGAAGCCGGTTGCTGGCGGGCGGCTGTTCTCCCACCGCATGACCGTCGATCTCGTGCTCCCCACGGGTAAGTACAGCAAGTATCAGGTTGTAAATCCGAGCAACCACCTGTTTGCCGTGAACCCGTGGTATGCGTTCAGCTTTTACCCGATGAAGCACTCCACCAAGCTGGAGTTCAGCTCGCGCATCCACTACCTATGGAACGGCAAGAATGACGATCCGTTCGTTGGATATGGCTTCGCCAGCATGCAGCCCGGTCAGGCCTTCCATGAGAACTACGCGGCATCGTATGAAGTTGTCAAGGGCATCCGCGTGGGCTTCAATGGCTACGCCATCCAGCAGATCACTGATCACAAGATCAACGGCGTGAGTCTGGCCGACTCGCGCGAGCGCGTCTTCGGCTCTGGCCCCGGCGTTCAGATTGGCGGCAAGGGCCTCTGGTTCTACGCCAACGCCTATCTCGAAAGTGGAGCCCAGAACCGCGCTCAGGGAACGCACTTCACATTCCGCATTCTGAAGACGCTTGGGGGCCCCCAAGCTCCGCCACCTCCGCAGCAGTAGGGATAAGGGGCGATTCATCGGATGTAGAGCTGGCCGCCACCATGAAACTGGTGGCGGCTACCAGCTCTTGAGCTTGAAGCTATACGGGGCGGTGTAGTTGGCTTCCGAATCGGGGAAAGAGCACGTCGTGATTCTGCAGCATGAACCTGCAGGTACTCCTTCCTCCGACAAATCATATTCAGCAAGAGAGTCATCCGAGGAGAGTTAATGCGATGTTTGAAGGTCTGTTCCAACCAATGCACTTGCTGGTGATCGTCCTCATCGCACTGATCTTCTTTGGCCCTAGAAAGCTCCCTGAACTGGGGCCTGTCCGGTCTTTTGTACCAGTTTGATTGTTAGTGTAGAGCAGCGGAGAAAAGCCTAGTTTTTCTGTGCCAGCGTCAGAGTTAGTCTTCGGCGGGTTTATGTGGCAGAGAGAGCGCGGCTAGACGCGCTCTCTCTGGCGAACTCGCTAGGCGTCCGGTCACAAATAGATGCGTGAGGACGACTCTCATTGTATTCCCGTCTCCAGGATTCAATTAGCTGCTGTGCCTCCTTGAGGTCCATGAACCAATGGGTATTCAGACACTCAGTCCGGAAGGTTCCGTTGAAGCCTTCTACGAATGCGTTGTCAGTAGGCTTACCCGGCGTGGAAAAGTCGATCTTCGCTCCGTTCCGATACGCCCACAGGTCCATCGCCTGACCGGTGAACTCACTCCCGTTGTCGCAGAACAGCACTTTCGGCACGCCGCGATCCTGCTTTATCCATAGCGCACTCTTGCCTGAGCGGTCTCGCGGATGCGCATCCGCAACTCAGTCCACGGATTGAGGCAGCTTCGATAGCGGTAGGTCGCTCGTGGCACACACAGCACACGGCAGGCGTGCCGCTCACTTACCTGGAAGCTTCCCACTAAACGCTCTACCAAAGGTCCGCGCCGCGAAGGCTACACCATTTTTTTGAAAGCACATCCTGCGACATCGTCTTGTCCAACGTCAGCTCGGCGACCAGTTGCTTCAGCCGCGAATTCTCCTCCTGCAGTTGTGCCATCTGGCGGACCTGGTCCACCTCGAGGCCGGCATACTTCGACTTCCAGCGGTAGAACGTCTGTTCACTGATCCCCGCCTTCCGGATCACCTCCGCCCCACCTGTGCCTGCTTCAACACACGGATCATCTGCTCCACGCTGAACCGCTTCTTCTTCACTAGCCAATCCTCCACCTTCTCAGGCTCGGTTCTGGCCGAAGACTAACATTGCAACTGGATCAAGAATAGCGAGGCCGATCAGATCCATGGCCATACCTCCTGCAGGCCCAGAACTCACGATGCTGAATTCTCTTCTCGCTAAGGCGGGAAGTGTGAATTGTGTTGTCTTCGATTGAAGCCTAGACCGCGACCGGCAGCGCTTGCTCCCGACCGCGGTCCGCGTCGTGTAAACAGCGTCCGTGCATTGGTGAACCCGATGCCGTGCAACACTGCACATTTCCGTGGTGCCGAAAACAGCATGTGCACCATGGCTCCAATATTCCTGCACCTGCGCAAAGCCCGGGCATCCTGGCACGAATGCCATCGGGAACACCGCTACGGCTTTTGGGACTTTGTAAAACTGATGTCTTGATGGCACTGAGTACACAGAATTGTGTCTTTTTCGTGCTCATGGTGGCAGTCGTTGCAAGCGAGATCGCCGGAAGCGGTGATGTGATTCTTATGCGGATTAGGCTTCATGCCCGCTGTGCGTTCCGCTACCGCATTCAGCGTGCCATGGCATGTTGCACAACCATCCGTGGGCACTGACGTTTTTGGGGCTGAAGTATGACATGTGCTGCACTGGAGGCCCGCTTCCTTATGACGTGCCCTGTTCGGCTTCGCTTCGGAGTGTGCAGCGATTGCCAGTCCCCCGAGAAGCACCACGACAGTACATTGCAACGCCAATCGCCTGAGCATTCGGCTTGTTCCTCTTATTCCCTTCCCGCAGCGTGACCACACACTGCGGCTGATCACAGGAAGATGACCGCCGCAGTGGTGGGTGAGTTCTTTTATCCCGCACTCTGGACTACATCCACGGCGTCGACCTGCCCCCGTGGGCCTGCAGTCCCTCTCCGTAGGCGTGAACCTGGAGATTGTTCGAGCACCGGCGGGGCTTACTTCGTGAGAGCCGCCTTTGCGGCGTCCGCGCCAGCAAGCCGGCCAGAAGTGCAAGCGGAACTGATGGCGAATCCAGAGGTCATCACGTTGTAGGTGTCGCCATACAGGCCACCGATATCGGTTCCGACGATGTACAAGCCAGGAATTGGGTGCTCATCCTTGTCGACGGCTTGCCAATTTGAATTCACTTTTATTCCGCCGTATGAAGTCAGATGCGCGCTTTGAATGCGCAGTGCGTAATAGCGCTTGCCATCAACCGGACGCAGGAGCGCCGGGTCTTTGCCGAATTGATCATCATGCTTTTTGGCAACAAAACCGTTGTAGAGGTCCACCGTCTGCCGCAGGCGAGCGGAATCCACCTTCATGCCCTTCGCAAGTTCTTCGATGGAACTGCCTGAAACAACGGCGGGCGATTGTGCTGCCAACCTGGCATCGAGCTCTGCCTGAAGTTTGTCGAGCTTGGTTCCCGGCGGATAGTACGCACCTACTCCAAGGTCGATGCCCTCGGATTCATAGGCGTGCACCGTTGCATCATCGAATAGCACCCAGGCGGCACCGTGTCGCTGACGGAACAACTCGTTTACGCCGACCGTGAATCGACGCATCGCATCTTCGTTGAAGAATCGCTCGCCTGAATCGTTCACGGTCAGCAAGCCGTTTAGCGTGATCGGAAAGAGTACGTTCATGGGCGGGATCTTGGGGTCGGGAATGATTGGTGTTCCCATCAGTCCCCAGTATTGGTCTTTAGCAGCGCCAGCCGCCTCCGCCATATTGATTCCGTCGCCCGTCTTATGCATCGGCACCAAAGGAATCGTCTGTACTGGATCGAATGAGGTGTATTTGCGGATCATCTCCGGACTATTGGGAAATCCACCGGTGGCGAGAATGACGCTCTTCGCGCGGATTATCACCTTGTTCTTGCGAGCGTCCACAGCTTCCACACCTGCCACTCTGCCGTTCTCAACAATCAACTTCACCGCAGGCGTGGAGACGAGCACCGTGACGCCCAGTTCCTTCGCGCGTCGTGAAAGCACACTGACTAACACTTGGCCGTGCTTCAGTTCTCCCTGAGGTTTGAAGACATGCCACACGGGACGCTCGATCGTGCTCATGGCAACAACATCGAACTGTATGCCGAATGACTGCAGCCACTCAATTGTGTTCGACGATTCATCAATTGCGCGCCGGACAGCAGCGGCATTGGCCGTCCAGTGATTGAAATCCATTGCTTCGCGGAATGCCTCGTCGGAACTGATCGAGATGCCTTTCTCCGCCTGAAGTTTCGTGCCAACTGCGTAGAGTCCCTCCGTGAAGGAACTTGCGCCGCCGAGATATGCCTCTTTTTCAAGGAGCACGACCTTTGCTCCGTGTTGCCCTGCTGAAACTGCCGCGGAGAGGCCGCCACCACCTGAACCAACCACAACCAGATCGGTATCCAAGGACTTGGTCTGCGCCTGGATATCAGAGAAGATTCCGAACACGGCGAGTAGAAGAACTGCCGCAACACGCCCGGCCACTACCATTCGATTATTGCCTCCGGCTCTCCCTGGGATTCCTCGGGAGAGATATCGTGAGATGCCGGACATGATGGTAGGGCGCTGGAATACCAAAGAGAAATACTATCTTTTGTCATGATTGATCGATGCAATCAATCAATTGAGCGCGGCACGTGTGTTCCGTTGTCTTGCTCAAAGCAGTCTTCGGCTGTTGCAGGTGAATGGCATCTTGGGCGTGTTGCAATGCGCCACGCGCAGAGACTGCCGGCAGCGCATAGCAATACGAAGGCCGTGCTTGTTTAGCACGGCCCAAGACAGAGTGTCTTTGTTTCGAGTTGATTTACATTTGGTGCATTGGCGGAAGCTTGGGCGGACGCAGCACCTTCACGAGTTTGAAGTTGTAGTTGTTTCCCATGGGGAAGGACTGCCCGCCCACATCGCGCATCCAGATAAAGTCAATATCGATCCCGGCCTTCGGGTAATGCTTCTGCACCTCAGCTCCAACGCCGAAGCCACGAGGCCGGATATGAGAATCCCAGGGAAGATCCGATCCATGTGATTCCGTAAACATCCAGTGCCCGTACCCCACGGCTCCGACGGTAAACGGATATGCGAACCGGAAAGCCGACGGTCCCTTGTTGATGTCCTTGCCCAGACCGGCTTCCCAATGATCCTCGTGTCCGAGGGTGTAATGAAGGCCGCTATTGTGTTCGTGATGGAACTCCACGTGATTGAGCGCGGAGAAGCGTACCGAACGATCCTTTGTCAGGTAGGCAGTTCCTCCAAAGTTGATCATGGTCGTCCAGAAACCAGCGCCGAGGTTGAGCATCTTATTTTTGTCGTACGAATGAAGACTGAGCTGCTCGCCCACGGACACGGTCTCTTCGAATCGCTTCTGCCGCCAGGTAAGGGCCAACGGGATCGCAATCGGATCGAACGGTCCGTGCACGGTCTGCGTCGCTCCATTGGGAAGGGTCAGCGTTTCGGTGGCGAACGGCGCGGCAATGGCTCCGAATCCATACTCGCCGCCCATCAGCTTCTTGGTGGTTCGCCACATCAGCGTAACCATTTCCGGCTGAATCTCGGCGTGCCAGCCCGGAACCTCATTGCCGCAGTTCGTCCGGATGTGATTCTTCGGCTCATATCCAGAAACAAACATGACGGCAATGGTTCCAGGAGGAGGCGTCGACCCCGCATCGAGTCCGAAGGGACCTTCGGGATACGACGGACTGGGAACGCCAATCTGACAGACCTGCGCCTGGGCAATAGCTCCGCACACCAAAACAGATAAGAGCATGAACGTACAAAGCAAAGACTTCACTTTCATCGTATTTCCTTTCATTCGTACAACCCGGCCCTCACCTCGGATGGTTCTGCTCCTGAGCAAATCGCTTCAGAGAACTGGTTCATGAAGCGCCATTCGGAAGCGTGCTTGGCTGTGCCAGCCACCCGTTTTGAGGGTGCCTTTCAGCAGGTGGCCTGCTCGCCTCGCATCATCTGGTCAGCGCCGGCGGCTTGGAGAATCTATGAGACCGCGAATCTGGTTCTACTTCACACTTCGCAACGCGTTCATTTGCTGTGCCTCGCAGCAATCATTACGCTGGCGCCCGCGTCACTTTCTTTGGCACGGAGGCGCTCAGCACAGACGGATAATGCCTCGGAGGCTCCCGGAATGAGGCGGTCGCAAAATGCCGAATCCGATGGTAGGGGGAATTCAGGAGTAATGAGAAATACTGTTTTTTTGATTCATTGATCGATAGAATAAATAACTTGATCGGAGGCAGCGATGATTGAATTGCGGCACTTAAGATACTTTGTGGCCCTGGCTCGCGAACTGCATTTCGGCCGGGCCGCCAGTGTCCTGCACATTGAACAACCCGCCCTCAGCCATAATCTTCGGCAGCTTGAAAGCGAATTGGGCGTCCGTCTCCTTGTCCGCAATACGCGCAATGTCGAATTGTCGGAAGCCGGACGCGCGTACCTTCACGAGGCCGTCCGTCTGATGAAGCAGATGGATGATGCAACCAGCGCAGCGCAGAGAGCCGCCATGGGAGAGACTGGCCAACTCATTTTCGGCTACGACAACAGCCTTGTCCTGAGCCGCCTTCCGCGCGCCATCAAGCAGTTCCGCCAGCGCTTTCCGGAGGTCGAACTGGTCCCCCGCGAACAGTTTCCCGACCAGCTTCTGGAGCAGGTATTGAGCGGCGAGCTCGACGTGATCTACACCTGCGGTATGCGGCGACATCCCCAACTTGAGTCGGTGACGCTGGAACGTCCGCGATGGTATTGCGCGTTGAACAAGGATCATCCGCTGGCCGCGAAGAAGACGATACGGTGGAGCGACCTGAAGGATGAGCAGATTGCGCTGCCGCCCTACTCAAACATGTGGGGACTTCATGAATCTCTTCTGGATTTGTGCCGCGAAGCAGGGTTCCTTCCGCGCGCGCCGTTCTTCGCCTTTGGCGTGCTCGCAATCTTTGCGCTCGTGAGCGCGAACCTCTGCGTGAGTTTCATTTTCGACACGGGCGGAATAATGAAGATTCCGGAGATCGTGTTCCGTCCGTTGCTGCCGGCGCGAAGTCTGCAATTGCAGATGTGCTGGCGCAAAGGATCGCTTAGCCACGCGGCAAAGAATTTTGTGGACTACTGTGCGAAGAGTTGCCACTCGAAAGGATAGCCCGGGATGGCGTGTGTCCGGGCTGTATGGGTGACTCCTTGGATTTACACATACAGCCCGAATTACGCCCGTTCGTCCTGCGGCAGGGTTACTGAATCTTCAGACGCTGAATCAGGCTTTGAGCGCCATTGCAACCGCTACCGGCAACGGTGTTGTGTGCCGGCCAATCAGAGACGACAATTGGTGTCCATCGTCGAAGAGCGCGCCGTGGGAAGCCGCCGTATCGTAACTGGCTACGGCCTGGGCCATCGGCACAGGCAAACCAAACTGCGTAAGCATTCCGGCATACTCCTGCTCGGGCAGGTTTTTGTATTGCACTTTGCGGGCCTGGCGTGAGATTTCTTCGGCGAGTTCGGTCAACGTGTAGGCTTCGTCACCCGCCAGTTCATACACCTTGCCTTCGTGTCCGGAAGACGTGAGAACCGTCACTACGGCCTCGGCATAGTCTTCCCGTGTGGCCAAGGAGAGCTTCGCATCTCCGGCGCATCCGAGAAGCATGCCCGTGCGCACTGCGGCGTGGACATTCGAAGTGTAGTTCTCCGTGTACCAGCCATTTCGCAGGATTGTGAAAGGGATTCCGGATCTCCGCAGCAACTCTTCCGTGGCCGCGTGTTCATCAGCCAGACTGGTCAGAACGGAGGTATCCGCATGCAGCATGCTGGTGTAGACGATTCTTTTCACATCGCTCTTCCGCGCCGCATCAATCACATTGCGGTGTTGCAACGTGCGCCTGCCAACCGCGCTGGAGGAAATCAATACAAGCGTGTCGACACCCACAAGGGCGCGGCTCAACGTCTCGCGAACATCGTAATCCGCTTCGCGGAGTTCAACGGGAAACCCCGCGCCTTTTTCCGGAGAGCGCAGAAGACCAACGATATTCTCACCAGGAGCTTCTGCTTTGAGTTTTGAGACGACAAGATGTCCGAGGTGCCCTGCGGCTCCAGTAATTGCAATTGTCACTTTCATTCCTCAACTTTCCACCGCACACAAGTGCGGCCATGCCCCCGAGCCGGGAAACGCCCTCTTTGACCGTAGAGAACCAGCTTCCGCCGGCACCCTCCTGTGTGACTGAAATTCAGTTGGCGGGAGAGGCGCTCGCCCGCCAACCTCTGTGCGCAAGTTCTGCACCAGTTGGCTGTTCTACGCCATGGGCCGGTGCAATTGGATCACGCGCAGTCTTACAGAACGTCGAGCGGTCTTCCTGCTACCTCGAACGCATCATGTGCAGGACTGCGTGCCTCGCAAACGTGATGGTCTTACCCGAGGCAACGCCCACAACCAGCTCCGGATAGTAGTTCGTACCGAAGAAGCCACCTGCGACGTCCCCGGTTGCGTAAAGGCCCGCAATCACAGAGCCCTTCGAATCCAGCACCTGCATATCGGTGTTGATGTGAAGTCCGTCCGTGGTGTGCATCATCCAACCCGCATTGGTGACGCCGTAAAACGGCGGAGTCTCCAGCGCGATGAGATCCTTTGCGGGCTTTCCAAAGTCCTCGTCGACGCCGACCTTCGCCATCTGGTTGTAACGCTCGACAGTGGCTTTGAACTGGCCGACTGGCAGCTTCAGCTTCTTGGCCAGCCCCTCAAGGGAGTTCGCCTTCTGGATATAACCCGTCATCGCGCCCCGGGCCAGGAGCACGCGATTGATCATCTTCCCGATGCCTTCGTAGGTCTTCGGCTTGGTCGGGCTAGGATTCTGACGGCAGCAACCAACAAGGCGGAAGCTTTCAATGTTCTCCCAGTACTTCGAGTCCCAGATGACATTGCAGACGTGGTTCTTTTCGTACTGCAGCGGATAGATGATGACGTCATACGGAACCGCCTCGTTCAGGAAGCGGTTGCCATCCATGTTGACTTTGAGGAACGGCTGACTGCCCATATGGAATGCGTCCATGGGGCCAAGCGTCGGGCCAAGGCGACGGAACGGCGGGCCTGCCTTTCCACCGGGCTTCACCATGCCGCGATCAAAGAGACCGGCGGTGCCGTAGGGAGCCTTCTCGCCTCCCGCCCAGATGGCGGCCTTAAGACCGTCGCCAGTATTTCCGCGCTGTCCGTAGTACAAGCTGGTCACGGCCGAGGCCTGAGGATTGAGCTTCGCAAACAGCGCATGATCGTCTGAGTAGCCACCGGTGCAAAGGAGCACGCCGCGGCTCGCTTCGATCCGAAGGTAGCTGCCATCCTTCTTCCGCGCAATCGCGCCAACGACCTTGTTCCCCTGCTTCAGGAATTTCACAAGTGGCGTATTGAAGCGGAACTCCACTCCGTAGCTCTTGGCCTTCTTCACCAGCCATGGTTCAATGACGCCGACTCCGCCGTGGACGTGTCCCTTCGGCCCACCCTTGAGAAGCGGCACGATGAACTTGGTGTGTGTGGGAAAGATCTTGAACTGTCCGTGGTAGCCGTCGCCGATGTCGGTTTCCGCCACGTGCTTGATGCCATACTCCGAAAGTTCGTCGGCGAGAACGTCAATGGCCTGGCCACTTTCCTTCACCCACAGCCGGATCAGTTGCTCGTCAACCGGATTCGCATTCGCAATCAGTCGCCTGTCGACATCGGAGTACTGGGACGGATAGTGGAGCAGTTCCTGCACCAGTTCTTCCTTGTTGATCTGTCCCTTGATGCCGGCTGCCTTCTGGGGCCGTGAATCCACAACTCCGTTGTAGGTTTTGTAATAGCCGACCTTTGAGTTCTTCTCGATGACGAGCGTTTTCGCGCGCTCCCGGCCCGCATAGATGGCCGCAGTCATGCCGCCGGTTCCGGCGCCGATGATCAGTATCTCCGTGCAGATCCGCTCCGTAATAGCCGACTCCGGAATCCGTGGCTCCGTGCCGTACCAAGGGCTGTTGGAGCCTGCACTCGCCTGTTGTTTGCTTTCCATAACAATCTCCTATTCAATCTTTCGTTTCCGGCGTTGCACTGCAGCAACCCGGCCCGGCACGCCCCTGAAGACCAGCGACAGAGCGTCCGTCCAAATTGAGGAACCCCGCGCTTGCTTGCCACACACATCCAATGGAGCATCTCGATCTCTCCACCCGGTTTGCGAGAGGAACAATGGCAGGAGCGTCCTTTTGCAAACCGGGGAAGAGTGTTCGAGGGGATGGACCAAGCTAGAGCGTCTCGCGCAGTCCCATGACGCACTCCGCCGCTCTGCGGCCGGAGTTCAGCGCACTCTCACAGGAACCGGTGTACAGATACTCGCCGGCGAGATAGAGCCCCTTGACGTCCTGGTAATGGCGCTCACGCAGCTTCTTCATGGCTGTCGCAGCCCCGGCTTCCATGGTGTAGATGGCATCGTCCATCTTGATGGTGTGCGCGAAGAGATATTCCTTCGGCAGTTCCGGGAAGAACTGGCGGAACTCCGTTGCGGAGACGTTGGCAATCTCTTCCTGACTCGCGTTCCAGTACTTGTCGCGGCCCGGGCCGTAGTAGAACAGCGACACGCATTCCTTGCCCGGAGGCAGCGCGGCGCTACCAAAGCGGGAGTTGAACAGAAGGCCGCAGAATGGCGTGCCCGTGCGGCGCGGGAACATGCCGCCCATCATCTTTTCCGATAGAACCGTGTCGTAGAAGAGCATGGAATGCATGAAGCCGCAGTAGTCGACCCTGGCAAAGGCGGCTTTCTGCGCATCGCTCATGCCAGGAATAAGCCCAAGCACTTTGTCGCCCTGCGTGGCGCAGATCACCGCCTCGGCCTCGTAGAATCCCTTATCTGTGACCACGCCGGTCACGCGGCCATTGACGATCTTGATCTCCTTCACCGGAGTGTCGGCCACAATCGCGTCGCCCAGGTACTTGATCATCTGCGTGGCCAGGTCGCCGACACCGTACTTCAGAACTTCGCACTCGCCGCCCATCACCGACTTCATGACCATGGCGCCGTAGGCGATGCCGAACCGCTTCGGGTTGTCCTGAATCAGCGTGGAAACAATCGGCTGGACGAAGTTCTCCAGAACCTCTTCTCCGAAGTTCTTCCGCACAAAGTCCTCAAAGTTGCCGCCGTCATCTCCATCCAGATCACCGAGCCAATCCGTACACCCCTCGTACATTCCGTCGGTCACTTTGCTGACCCACTCGAAGAGTTTTGCCAGGTTCGGCCCCATGCTCTGCGCATAGGCACCGGCTCGCGCAAGCTCGACAGGATCATTCGGATCAGGCTTGGAGGTGACCCACCCATCCTTGTAGTAGACCCGCATCAGGCTCATATCGACCGTCATGAACTGATCGGCGATTCCAAGCTCACTGGCAAGCTGATGGGCAACCTTATATGTGGGCACGAAGAGCTGGGTTGCAATGTTGATGGAGAACCCATCCTTTTGATACATCTTCAGACGTCCGCCCGGATTTTTGTCTCGATCCAGCAGGGTGACGTCGTAGCCATTCTTCTTCAGCGTGTACGCAGCCGATAACCCCGAAGAACCGCCTCCGACAACTATGACTTTCTTCATGAGAGATGCCTCTCTTTTCTAGAATTGCAGACATGTAGCATTTCTGGTGAAGTCGGAAGCCGTCCCGCGCACGCAGGACGCGGCGTAGCAGGCGCAGTTCCCGATTCACGAGGGCAATGGTAGTTGTCGCGACACGACGAAGAGAAATACCGTTTATTTGACCTATTGATCAAAAAAATCAATCAGTTGTTAGAGCCAACTCGCTGCTTTATGCGAATTTGTCACGTCAGGAGGCGGCCTTTTTCCGGATCGAGAAGCGGGAGCTTCGAACGAATTATCGCGTTCTATTTGGGAGTGGATTGTGGTATCGCAAAACAGAGGAACCGCGAGCGAACAAAAACAGATGACACCCTCTCTTTAGAACGCTCGCATTGAACGACTGGGAGGAGAAAATACCTCAACGTGCCGATACACGTCAGTCCTATGACCAGACTGGGCACGTATACCAGAAGGCTGCGAAAGCGGCTGGAATCGGAGATATGGGAACGCACAGCCTCCGACACACTCGCCCTTTCTGGCCGGATTCGGTGGAGCGCCCGTGGGCGTCCAGCAGAAGCTCATGCGGCACGCCGATATCAGAATGACGATGAATGTCTACGGTGAAGCAGCAACAGATGAGATGCCGGAAGCGCACAGCAAAATAGTTGGCCTAGCTCTAAACGGAGCGCAAGGCAAGCTGAGTTGCTTAGAAGACGATAAGCGCTAAAGGAATTTGACGCTTCCTGAATGTTTAGATTTGCTTTGGTTACAAATCCTTAGCTATTTTCCCCAGCCAGCTAAATGCCTCGAAACATGAACATCCTCAAAAGTATCTTCTGCCGTGCGGCACTCCCCGGAATCCCTAGCGACAACCTGCCCTTTGAAGAACGACTTTCCAAATTCCAGAAAATCTTTCCGAAGGTATGCCCTCCCCTGCGATTACGCTCTTCCTCCTGACGCGGGTTCCCCGAACCCGTCAGTCGAGGACCAATGCATTCTCAGGCTTTCCGATCGCCACCCGAATCTGTTGATGCGGACCGCATTGGGCAATTCTCTCTTGTTCCCGAGAAAGCGCTTGTAACACCCATCTCTCAGACCTGTGGTGCGCCAAAAGAAGAAAGCTCGCCCCACTTGCAAGGCGCGATAGATTCAGCTAATTTCCGAAATGCGACACCAGTGAAGCGGAGAGGAAAGTCAATGTCCCGCAGAACTGGACAGGCAGGCCACATTGAAAGGAGTGGGAATTGGTGGGTCGTCCGGTGGTGGATGGATTTGCCAGGGCAATACAAGAGGGCTCTCAAGCGAGCGAGAATCTGCCCGTTATCAGGGCCAGGCAGTCTATCGACTTCCGAGCGCAAACGGCGCGCCCGTGACATCATCGCCAAGAGCGGTGCTGATACGGTCGAATACTTTAACAAAGTGGTGGAGCAGGATACCGCACCTACGTTCCAAGAAGGGGCTGCACGCTGGCTTGAGCACATGCGAACGAGGAAACGGAGTCCGGTGGCGCCCAGTACACTAGACGATTGGGATCGCGTCTTGCAGAAGTGGCTGAATCCGCATCTCGGAAACTTGCCGCTCAGCGAAGTGAACAACGGAGCTTTGAAACAGCTTGTTTCCAGGATGTGCGAAGCGGGATTAGCGGCCAAGACCATTAACACCTACGCGGGTGTCGTAAAGATGGTTGTGGCCTCTGCGGTGGACGAAAACGGGGAGGAGATCTATCCCCGGAAGTGGAATCACGAGTTCATCGACATGCCCGTAGTAGAGAAAAACAAGCAGAACACCCCCTGCTTCTCGTCTGAGGTGATGACAGGGCTTGCAGGGTGGAAGAAACCGCGGGAGCGTATGCTCTTTATCTTGTGCGCTGCGGCGGGTCTGCGGATTGGGGAAGCACTTGGCATCGAAATCGACAAGCACATCTCCTCGGATTTCTCTGCTCTCCGCATCCGGCAGAAGGCACGACACTGCAAGATCGAACAGCAGCTCAAGACGGCGAGCGCACTCCGAGATGTGGACATTGCCCCGGCGATTTCTGCGTTGCTGAAAGCATTCATTGGCGAGCGCAAGTCCGGTTTCCTGTTCTCATCGCGGAACGGCAAACCAATCGGGTCGTCAAATGTTGTCCGTCGTCATCTGCACCCGGCTTTGAAAGCGTTGGGATACGTCAATCCGCATACCGGAACGCACAAGGCAGGCAGTCACGCATTCCGGCGATTCCGCAACACGTACCTCCGAAACCGCACCGCCTGCCCAGAGGGGCTGTACAAGTACTGGATGGGGCATGCTGGAGAGACAATGAGCGACCTCTACGACAAGATCAAAGAGGACGTTGCATTCCGGAAGGAGTGGGCTGAAAAGTGCGGGTTTGGTTTTGAACTGCCTTCAGTTGTACCGATGATACCGAAAAAGCGGTCAAAATCAAGAGCGGCGAGGGCTGCGTAAGTTATTGAAGAGATGAGAGAAAGAATGGTCGGGGAGAGAGGATTTGAACCTCCGACCCCCTGGTCCCGAACCGCATTCAGCCATTTCTGCTAAGCCTCCTGGATTCAGCACCTTCCATCGCATTCATTCCGAACAAGATGTGTTGAAGCGTGTTGGGCCCTATTGAAGTCTACTGAGCTTGAATGCTCTGACCGACACGATTTCATCTACATCGAAGTCTCACTGCCGTGCATCGACCAGATGCATAAGCGCTGATTGAAATCAGCACTTCGATCAATATTGCCGCGCTGACTTCCCATTAGAAATCCGGTTCAATGAGTGATTCGGCGACAATGCGCTCACCGATGAACATCAGCCGTTCTGAAGAAATTCTTCCATGATCTGGAAGGATAGCTGGATATTGGGCTCCTCGGGCTTCAGGAGAGGAACCATATTTTCGTCAAACAGTACTTGCGTATCTTTGAGCTGATCGTCTGGAAATATCAGACAAACGATATCGTGCTCCTGGAAAAACGCGCGATGTTTTTTCATCTCCTTGGCGAAATTATCCGCAGCCATTTTGTTTATTGCCGCTTGGGTTAGGCCGCCGATCTTTTTCAGGTAGCCATGTGTCGACCACGGTGACAACTCAAATCCGGTCTTGTCAAGCGTGTACGGGTTGATGATCAAAAAGTCGAGCCTGTAAATGTGTTTCTTCATTGGCCCCGCATATCGAAACTCAGGAATAAGCAACGGAATTTTCTCAGGCTGCGGGGACTTCTTGACAAAGTCACAATAATGACCGGCGACGTTGTATTCGTACGGAGATCCAGAGTTCCTGACCAACGTGTCCTGAAAGAAGAGTAGATATTGATCTATATCAGAAAACTGGAATATCTTATCTTTTCCTGGGATCACGAGCCCGGTTTCCATAACGTGCCCTATAGACCAATAGCGCTGCTTAAATGCTCTGATTTCGCTCTTGTCGTTTTCCCATTGGTCGTTGCGAAATCTTGGGCTCACTAAGAGACCATAATTCGCATGTTCTTGGCCAATCCAGACTTCAGCCGCTTCCACAAGCGGTCGGTTCTTTGAGAGTTCATCGAAATGTTTCAGATATGAGCGTTCGAGAAACAACAGTGTGTATTCCCGAAATTTCTTATGCTTCTTCAAGGCATCCCAAAGCCAGACAACTGATGCGCCATCGCGTGCCCGTGCAGCTTTCTTCAGGCCAGCAAGCCACCGATTCACAAACTGGTCCTGACTATGGACCACATCATTCTTGAGGTCGAAAAACTCGTCGTTCTTGCTCCCTAGGGTTGCATTCAACGACTTCTCGTCTCGTTCTCCGGTTTCTGCAAGAACCTCTGGAAGCAGCTCTCGCAATCTTCCCTTGTAGGTGTCGATGATTCGGTTTCTTGCCGTCTTGTTTGGGTCCCGCTTAGCCACCGCGACAGCCTCCGAAGGCATTGAATGCATGGAAGTTGGTCTAATGTTAGCACGACGAGATGAGTGCCATCCTGAAATGGAAATAACAGGGCTTAGCACTCATTGAGAATGGCCTCTCAATCAATCTGTTGGGACGTAGAAACGCCCTTGCGTTGCGTGCCGGTGACAATACACTTTTGCTGCCGCAAACCCAATCCCCTGATGTCGCCCCAGGTAGCCTACCTGCCAGGCTCAGCCGTTAAGCAATCTAAAAATAATGAGTGCAGGAGGTTCCCAAAGCCCTGCACCGGACTGTAGATGAAATTGTGGCTAAGAAAGCCACCAAGGACTATAGTGGCAGACATCTCCCTCTTGTAACCATCTATTTCTAAAGAATGAATCTTGGGGGAGGGGAAGAATCTGCTCCCGAACCGCATTCAGGCGTTTTCGAGAAGCTGCCTGGATTCAGCAAGCTCCATCACACTCATTCCGAACAAGATGTGTTCACGCGAGAAAGCTTGGCCATCGAAGTCGGACAGAAGCTAAGAGGTGATGATGTGGTGCGAACGCTGACTTAGCTACGTGCAAAGCAAGGCGCGCCGAAGGTTCTGTTCTGCGACAAAGGCTCGGAGTTGACGAGTCAGGCGATGGGTCTATGGGCGTATCACAACGAAGTGCGGATCGACTTCTCGTGACCAAGGAGGCCGACCAACAATGCATTCGTTGAATCGTTCAATGGGACGCTTGGGACCGAGTGTCTCGATGCCCACTCGTTCGGGTCTCTCGCCCAGGCAAAGCAGATCATCGAGGGTTGACGACGCGAATACAATGAGAGCCGCCCTCACCGATCTCTCGGGGAGAGGACATCACTCGAGTTCGCAAAGCAGATCGCGGCTAGCCGCGATCTGCTTTTCCCAACAACTTGGTGGGCTCCCCGAAAGTTAATACACGTTGAGAGTTAGTTTTCGGCAGAATCTCTGGATAAAGGGGAGAGTGCCGAATGAAGAGGAAGCGGTTCTCTGTGGAGCAGATTGTGGCCGTGCTTAAGCAACTGGAGGTGGGGGTTCCTGTTGCGGAGCTGATCCGCCAGGTGGGGATCAGCGAACAGACTTTGTACCGCTGGAAGAAGCAGTATAAGGGGCTGGAGACGGACCAGATTCGGTTGTGCAAACAGCTACAGGAAGAGAACGCCAGGCTGAAGCGACTGGTGGCGGAGCTGACGCTGGACAAGACGATGCTCCAGGATGTCCTGGCAAAAAAACTGTGACGCCCTCGCGGCGCCGCCCGGTGGTGCGGTATCTGAATACGACCTACCGGGTGAGCGAGCGGCGTGCCTGCCGTGTGACGCGTGTTCCGGTATCGACCTATCGCTACGTCAGCATGCTGGAGCCGCGGACTGCCCTGCGAGAGCGGTTGCGGGAGATCGCGCAGACGCGAGTTCGCTATGGCTACCGTAAGATCCGAATCCTGCTGAACCGCGAAGGCTGGAAGGTCGGCAAAAAGCTGGTGTACCGGCTCTATAGCGAAGAAGGCCTTGCGCTGCGTCATAGGCCACGAAAGCGGCGGCGGACGGCTCTTCAACGACGGGAGCGCTTCCGTCCAAGCGGCATCAATCAGGCGTGGGCTCTCGACTTCGTGGCTGACCAACTGGCTGACGGCCGGCGCTTCCGGGCGCTGACCATAGTGGATGTGTTCACGCGAGAGAGCCTGGCCATCGAGGTTGGGCAGAAGCTAAAAGGCGAAGATGTGGTGCGAACACTGGCTCGGTTGCGCGCAAAGCGAGGCGCACCAAAGGTGCTGTTCTGCAACAACGGCTCGGAGTTCACGAGTCAGGCAATGGACCTCTGGGCGTACCATAACGAAGTGCGGATCGACTTCTCGCGGCCGGGGAAGCCAACCGACAACGCGTTCGTCGAATCGTTCAACGGAACACTGCGGGCTGAATATCTCGATATTCACTGGTTCGGGACTCTGGCCGAAGCAAAGCAGCTCATCGAGGGTTGGCGCCGCGAGTACAATGAGAGCCGTCCTCACCCATCTCTCGGAGGAGGACACCATACGAGTTCGTCAGGCAGATCGCGGCTAGCCGCGATCTGCCTGACCTAGCAACCTGCTGAAGACTAACTCTGGACCTGTAGCTGAAAACGGGGGACCGCTCAGCGGTCAGTTAAATTGTAAACTCACCGTGCGGAGAATGGGGCAGGTCACAACATGTAATAGCTTTCGAGGAGCCTATCACTCCCATCGCACACAGCCCCAAATAAGCTCCCCAGATCACTTCTGAGAGGTTGTGTCTCATATTTCTATTCGTTCTTCGAGAGCGATATCCATACCACCTTCCCATCACGAATTCCGAACTCTGCAATTCTAACGTCATGGGAAGCCACTTGATAAACCAGCACCTTGTCGCCCAGTTCTGGCCTTTTCACATTTGTGTAGTGATTGTTCACTCGATCCCCATGAATCACCCATCGATACTTTGTTCCGTCTATACGCTCTTCCCTCGATGGGGTGCCGTATGCTTTGCGGACTTCATCGACACTGCTTGAAAGCCCAATCCCCTTTTCCGTTTTCCATTCGGTCAAATCATCTAATGTATCCTGTACAGTTTGCTGGAGGCAATTTCTAAAATTGCTCAGAGTTACTGTGCCTGCGATTCTTGAATCATAGGCGGCAACCATACGTGTAAGGGTAAGAAAGCCCCTCTGTTTGGACTGGTAGCAGAAAACATCCCCCTTTATTGATGCCGGTCGACCTAGGCGATCAAACAAAGCATCCATCGAAACATCCTTGTCGATACGTACGGGGCCAAGGACGTTGGGCCCTGAGTATTTTTGCGCCTCGACACTTCCTACCAGAAGAACCAGACTCGTAACCAATGAAGTCAGTAGCTTCCACATATACCTACTCCCTCGAATACGGAATTGCAGCATCAGGATTTTGTCGCCGGAAGGCCGTAATGGCTCTACCTAGATTCTGGATATCCTCGTTCTGACCACGGGTGCAGCCCATCGTAGCCCTCCATCCCTGTCTTGGAG
Source organism: Oryzophilus luti (assembly GCF_059726245.1). NCBI lineage: Bacteria > Pseudomonadati > Acidobacteriota > Terriglobia > Terriglobales > Koromonadaceae > Oryzophilus > Oryzophilus luti. The sequence goes on along the minus strand of NZ_AP040874.1, from coordinate 3,807,240 downwards.
CAAATGGATCTGATAGCCCGCTGCCTCCACCGTGAATAGCTCTTCCGCGAGTATCACCCGTATCGATAAATGCACCAGCAGGTCCATACGCAGCCTCTCCAGCGTGTCTATCGCTCACACCATAGATATTGTGCGTTTTGTAAGGGTCATTTGCCCCCGCCTTCGCCCTGCTATCAACAACGTTTCGCGTCTCAATCTTTGTCTCTGTCAATTTACCTTTCGAGTCCACCACCGTAAACGTTGTGGTCTGTCCCTTCATGTCGGTCTTCAACTGCGCCAATGGCTGCGTTGCTGGCGGTGCAAGCGTCTGCGGCAGGGATGGTGGCGCAGGGGGATTCCCCTTGATCTTGTTAAGGAACCAGTTGAGAGGGTCACTATCTTGATGCCCGTCTACATCTGTCAGTGTGGCAGGGCTATTCTTCACGTATGCGTACAGATTCAGCGACTGTGGATTGCCAAATTCGGCATACGGAACTGCGATCGCTTTTGCCGCCCAGTCAGGTGTCAAAAACCGGCTGGTACCGTTTTCGTAGAACCGTGCTCCGAAGTAGTCAAGCCCAGTTTCCGCGTCGCGTTCCTTGCCACTGAAAAGGTAGTGATTGTTTGCATCCGCATTCGAACTAGCAACGAGTTCTCCAAACGGAGCAAAGTCATAACTTGCAACGGCACTAGCCGTTGAATCCGTCTCAGCAGCGGTCGACCCCAGATGATCTGCAAAGTAAAAGCGGATTGCACCACTCGGCAAATCCCGTCGGGCAATTCGTTTGCTGTTAAAGAATACATACTCTGCCTTTGCTGTCCCGGCGGCATCTGTTTCTAACAGGGCGGAGCCTAATCCTCCTCCCCAATAGAGGGTACCACTGGATTTCTTCACGCGGTCGCCATCACCGTTGTAGGTATACGTCACACTTCCGGCTGTCAAGATCTGATTCTCGGCGTTGTAAGTAAACGCGTTCTGCGAATCCGTCAATTGATTCCCAGCCGCATCGTAGGTGAACGCGAGACGGTTCCGGTTTGAAGCCGTCCCTAGCTGAAGATACTCCCCGCCATAACCGCTCTGTGGTGTCTTGTTCGTCAGATTCCCCCATGCATCAATCGTGTACTTCACATCCGAGAGCGTGGAGTTCGGCGTCTTATACTCAGCAATTCGGTTGTAGGAATCGTATGAAAATACTTTCGAAAGCGTACTATTGGTGCTGTTTGTGATCCCAATTACATTCCCGTTGTTTACGCCACCGTTGTAGAAGTTGTACGAGAGGCTAAGAACCGTGCTTGATGGACTCGTAGCTGATATCGATGACGGCTGCAGCCGCGAGTTGTACGTCAGAATCGACGTTATCCCTGCAAAGGAACTCGCGTAACCGTTCACGTAGCTCGAAATACTCCCCGCTGGCGAGTAGCACGCACCGGCACCATCTGGCGAGGAACACACCTCCCCTGACGTAACGCCTGTGAGGTAATTGACGCCATTCCCGTTATCACGCACGGTCGCTGCGCGGCCATTCGAATCGTATGAATAGGCCAGTGTCGTTCCTGTTGGATACACGATACTCGTGGGTGCTCCGAGCAGGTTATATGCTGTTGTAAAATCTTTCGTCACAGAACCTATCGTGCGCCGTTCGGTCAGGACTCTACCGCGCGAATCAAAGCTCCACAGTGTCGTTCCTGATGCGTCAGCCATCCCAACGCGACGATGAATGTTATTGCCAGAGGAAAGCGCCGTTGCCGTATTGTAAGTGTACGTTATAGCGGTTTCGCCATTGGAATATGACTTTCCGAGTAAATTGTTTTCGGTATCGTACGAATAGCTAATCGTTATGCCACGGTCGTCCCGTTTCGTCAGTACGTTTCCGTTAGCATCATAGGTGTATTTCAGTACTCCCGACTCCGGGTTGTCTGCCTCTCTCAAGCGCGAAAGCGAGTCGTAATAGAACAAGCGAACGCGGTAGACATTGGAATCCGGAGAGTAAGTGCCAGGATTCGAACTGCTATTGAATCCTCCACTGAACGATGAACAGCCCGTCCCCGACGACGCCGTGCCATGCTGTTCAACGCACACAAGATCACCCCGTCCGTTGTACGCATAGTCGGTCTCAAGCGCTGGAGAATTATTCGCCAGTGTTGGATTTTCAATCACCTGCGTAAGCCAGCCGAGCGCATTCGTCGTGGTCTTCTTCGACACCCCCGCTTGATCAATGGTCGTCGTCGTGTTCCCAGAGTAGATGTTCTGGACATAGTTCGAGCTGGGAGCTCCCGACCCGTTGAATATTGTATCCGGGAAAGTCTTCGCTATAGGCCGATCCAAAACATCGTAAAGAGTGCAGTTCAGCCCATACGTAGTGTCACTGGTACTCCGGTATGGATTTGACACGCACGCCTGGCGGCCTAGTGCGTCATAGGTTGTATCCGTATAAATGGTGCCCCTTGAGTCCGAGGTCTGCTGAGTTTGCTTTAGCCGACCGAGTCCGTCATACAGATTCACATCGACCTTAAAGCGCGTATCGATTTTCCGAGAAATGCTAACCGTCGGTGTATTCGGACAGGATGCCTCGCAATATGCAATATCCGTTTCACCCCGGCCCGAACCTTCAGATGGATACAGAATTTGTGTTACGCGATTAAGCGCATCATTGTATGCGTAGTTTGACACGCCTCCGTTCACATCGGTAAAGCTCGTCATCAAGCCGGTATTAAAGTCGTAAGTCGCGCTAACCATGTGCCCGAGTGGATCGATAGTACTCGTCGGATATGCTCCCTGGTATGTATCAGAATAACTATGCCTTGCGATCGCGATCCCATTTGCATCGTACTCCTCGTAGGGCATCCCGGTGGCGTAGTAGGTCTTCCGCGTCACCGTCGCTCCACCTGTGTTCAACCAGCGCGTTACGGAGGTGACGTTGCCGCGGTACGTGCTACTCGGAGGCGTCGTACGTCCCGCTGTCACCGAGCTCGGGGAAAGGGCTGATTCGTCGTAGCCGTATGTCGTTTTTGCGACTTGATTTCCTGAACCATCAAGGATTGTCTCCGTGTCAATTAGGCCCCAAAAACCGTACGGGCTGTAGTTCGCATTTGTCCACGCTTTATAGGTAATTTGCTTTTCCTGCAAGAGTGCGCCAGAACTTCCGTTCGCTCCATAATCGTAGGTTTTAATGTCTGTGGGGTACGGATACTTGCTTGTCTGGTTTGCAGGAGTCGTGATTTTGTATCCGGCATAGACATCCCACGGCGAGGGACCAATCGTCAACGGCAACCCATATTGATAGGTGACAAGTTCTGTTTGTCCTGATTCAAGACTTGTCTTTTCGCTGATCTTCCGTACCGATTCAGATACGCAGTCCCCTCCCCAAAATGGACTATCGCCTTCGTAGGCTGTGACAATTGTCTTCGCGGCTGAGTTGCTGCCATTCGGATAATAGTCAGTTTCTGTCTCATAGAACGAGCATCCTCCAGCAACCGAGCTAAATGCGTGATAAGTGCGATTCCCCAGCGGATCAGTGACGATGTTCGTAGAGGCTGGAGTCGTTGAGCCAAACACATAACCTGTCACCCCCGAGTTGTCGTAGTACCACGTATGCGCACCCGTTCCATCCCTGGAGTCTATAGTTCGTCGCTCAATCGCCCGTGTGACCTTTGTATAGGAGCTAGAATCCACCAACATTGGAATCGTGTGCCACTTGTATGAAATGGTTCCACCAGTTGGGAATATTATTTTTGTCAGATTTCCATAATTGATGGCCGATGAATCACCATCATCTCGATCTAGATATTCGAATTGCCAGTATGTACTATTTGGAAGCACGACGCTCTGCAACATCAATGTTGGCGACGGAGAGTTCACATTTCCATAAGAATCCCATGAGCCGCCGAATTGCTGTGGAGAGATATCTCCACTGTCATGAGGGAAATTCGTTTCGATTGGCACATTGGCATAACACAGCTTATACTGCACTTGCGTGTTGCCTTGCCCCGCTCCGCTAAATGTCTGCGCTTTAGAAACAGGGAAAATTCCATTTGGGCATCCTGATATATCGCTGACTGCGCCACTTGGAACCGCCCGGCCAAGCGTGTCAGAAGCGCTGGACTGTGTTGGGGGCGGATATCCGCCAGGGTTAACCCCAGGAACGCTATTCCCGTTACTGTCTAGGATGCCGGATGTAGCCCATCCTGTGGTGCCAGGGCTGAGGAAACGACTGCCTGCTTTATCTTGAATAATTGACGACGGATAGAGTAACGTATATCCTGTTCCGTCTAGCGTTTGCAGCATGGCCTGCTGGCCAGCCGGGGTAACTGCGACGTGCGTTGCTCCGTCTGGGGTATGTATCACAAATTTATATTGTTGTACATTGATCGAACAAGTATATGCATTGCAATTGGGATCCGAGCTTCTATAATACGTCTCGATAGGCTCCCACCACATTGCGTGCATTTCTCTCAGCGATGCACCTATATCGACGTTGTCATTTGCAAGCGCCCACTCGCTTGACATGATACTTCCAGACTCAGGATCGATGTCTACAACTACCTGGAAGTGTTTATCGTTGTACCCAATGAAATAGTCGAGATTGTTGCGACCTCTTTGTGGCACAGTCAAAAGTGGGATGTGAACGCTTAGACCACCGTTTTGGAGGTTTACAGTGTCAATTGCCCCTCCCTCATAAGACCCGTAGGGCTTAAGGCCATTTTCTAGCGCTGGTTCTGTTTGTGAATATGCAAACACCGAAAGCAGAACAATTACACCAAGTACCATGAGCAGGTGTTTCGAGGTCATTTTTCTGCTCCCTCGGAAAGGCTAAACTCGCTATCTGCAATGGCGGGGTTCACAATTACATCTTTTACTATCACTACTTCTTCCGGGTGCCCCTGCTGGCGACGCACAATCTTGTACGGAACTGCCATGCCATCAACGGCTCGATAATTATCAAATTCAAGACGCCTTTCCGGAAATCTAATTGCGACTCCCACTGTGGCGGCATGGTAGGTAACTGCCAAAGGAAGATAGGTCGCGGAATCGAATTCCCACTCAACGAGAGATGAATCTGCATTCATGTGGGATCTCCGATTGACGGTTCTTACGCGCACGATGCCGGGCAGACTAGAAGCGGCTATATCGATACTGAGTTCAGGATCTGCGATTGCTTTGGCGATTGCTACTGCAGGTAAGTGCAGCGGCGGCGTCTGTTCTGCCAATAGCCGCCTCACTGCTTTGATTCTTGGGGACAGGCTCTTTCCGCTGCTTTGAGGGTTACCATGCCCGCTGACATCAATTTGCACCCCGTTTGAGGTTGACCGCTCTCTTCTGAATTCATGATTGTTTTCGGCAAATGAATCCTTCCATACGAATGCGAAATTCGTGTCGCCACAAGTTGCGGTCCCGGAAACCGATGCTGTCGAGACGTTTCTCGCTACTCGTTCTCCGCCAACCGTTGCGAGCGCACGAGTGAGAATTGCAACTGCTCTAGCGTCGCGAATCGGAACAGTTAATCTGTCCGCGTAAGGAGAAACATCTTGTGCCACTAGTGAAGAGGCGGTAAGTGCGAGGGCCAAGAGCCCTCCTATCAGTTTCATCGCTCAGTTCCTTAACAACGCTACAAGAGATATGGTCGCCCGGAGAAGAACAGTTAATCAGGGCAACGAAGTCAAAAGCTTGACGTGCAATTGACGGAATCGTTCTAATGAATACAGGAGCTAAATGCAAATGAATTCTTTGCGCTACTGCGAAGCCTGATTAGTCTATCGCTTCGATAACCGACTGAAAGGAATAGCTCGCCTAGCCCAACTTAGCGGCGGCGTGTTGCTGAGTAGGCGAAATTTCATCGGCGATGAATTAATTTCGCTCTCATTCCTATTTTCAATGTTTGTAGATAGTCTGGGTTTGGTGCCGGTCTACGTGAGGCAACCTCTGGTCAATTTGCAAATATGGATACCTTGCTGGTCATCGCTATCCACGAGAATATGATGAATTCATTGTTGCGATTCTTCCTTGGAGCTTCGACATGTATTGTGTCTACATGCATTCTGACCGCTTTTGTGACTGTGCCGATCAGAATGCAGGGACATTCGCGGCAAAGCATTAAGGCGCGGGTGGCTTTCGTTGCCCGCGGCACGAGTACGTATAGCTCTTTTGCTGGGAATCAGACCGACTACTTGGTCATGATGAGCGACGGCAAGAAGGTGCTTAGTCCGGCAAAACTTTCCCACCGGCGCGCAACATACCGCCCGGCTCTTGGAGACAAGCTCCTACGCGCAAAGCGGCCTGTCACGTTGAGAATCCAACGTGTTCCGGAATGTGACACGCGATTTGAGAGCTTTGCCCTTGCCTGGCAGGGCGATGCGAACAACCGGGCAGTGCAGGTCCCTATCCTTGCGCCCATCGGTACGGCGCAAGTTCCGGTGATAGCGGCGGACACGGTCCTGCCTTGCTATATCCTTCAGGATAAATAGCGCGATCGATGCAGAAACACATGCAGATGCACTCCGTGACATGGGCAAACGATGGCGCGCACCAAGGTCAGTCGCGTGAGTTTGTTGGGCTGCTGGGTCGGTCTCTGTTTGATAAGGCCGTGATAATGTCAGACGCGGTCGACGCCTCTATTCCCTGCTCTGAGAAGTAGGCCTTCCAGAAGGCGGTGATCGCTTGCCTTCGCGCAGACGGCAAGTGGCGGAGATCGGTGCTGCGCATCGACACCAGCCGGACCGAGATCCCCGCAGGGAGCACATGCTTCGCTGCGAGCTCGCGTGCGTACGCCACGGCAGTGTTTTCTCTCGCCAAGCAAGGTGCGGTCATGAAGTCCACAGCTTGGTCATCCTCAATGAAGTCGCTCAGCACGACAAGCCGCTTTTCGCTCCCCGCTGCATCCTGCCCCAGTTCTTCTCCTGCGACGCGCAGAGTGCCGAGGATATCCGTCTTGATTGGCGGATGCACCGAGGCTGCGGCCTGCATCGCCTGAAGCTGCCGTTCGACCTCCGCGCGATAGCGTTTGCGGTCCTGGTCATAGGCCTCGCGATGTGCCGAAGGCTGGAAGCGAAGCATTCTTCCTGGCAGATCGGCCTCGGCGTCGCCCAGGATCGGGATGATTGTATAAAGGTCTCCTCTTTTCTCCTGACTGACCGCATGGGCAATCTCCCGAAATGCCGCGTCACGAGCACTGCGCTCAATGCTGGCGCTCACATCCATAAGGATCACCACATGTCGCGGTTGCGACCCGGACTCGTAGCGGCAGCCTAGCCCAAAGAAGCAACCCGCGACCAGTACATATATAAAGATGCGCCGCATATTCAGTTCTCCCCCTTCTTCGCCCGCACTGCGAGTCCCGGAGTGTCTTTCTTCTGGTGGAGTAGATTGAGAAACTGCGGCAGTTCAGGCTGGGCATCATCGACCAGTGAGGATTCGACGAAGCGCACTCGCTCGAGGCCATAGAAGACGGCCGGGGACGGGTGGATTCGTTCGTGGCGGAAATAGAGAGAAGCTGCAAGATACGCTGCTCCCGGCAGCAGGAAGCTGAACGGGGACAGGGCGAAGAGCCACCAGGAAACCACCAGCGTCAGCATCGCCGAAAGCATTGCTTTGACCTGCACCATCCAGGCAGGCACTTGCAACGCACCGTTCCTCAATCCGTGTTCGTGCTGATGGCAGTAGGAGGCGACGGCTGCGTCACGTTCCCGGCTTAGACGGTCGAGTTCGTTCTTGATCCATTCGGTTTCCGCTTCGAGCGCTTTCTTGGTATCCCGCAGCTCTCGCGAGTAGCGTTCTGCCCGCCGCTCGGCACACCGGTACTGATACCACTCGCGCAAGTGGTAGGCCGCATGCGTGAACGCACCGGCTGCGGCCAGCGGCGCTCCGAGGCTGATAAAGACGTAGAAGGCCGAGGCCAGCAAGGGATGGCCGCCGAGGAAGGCCGCCAGCGGGTTGTCATTGATGCGGGCGGCGAAGGCGACCTGATAGCCACGCAGGATTCCCCAAAGAACAAGGGCAACGGCGCCCAGCACGCCGAGGACGAGCCAGGTGATACGCCACGCGAGTGAGCGGCCTTGGCCTTCGAGCGACTCCCAGGCAAGATGCAACAGCACGCTGGCCAGAGAGACGAGCCCCAGCGCGCCAAGATACTGCAAGGCAGGCTCGGTAATGTCGAGCAGGTCAAGGCCTGGTGCGAGCAGGACGACCTCGGTCGCCAAGGCGGTAGTCCCCAGGCACAGGACGAACATCGGCATGACGACTTTCAGATCACTGGCGGCGATCCTCTGTTGCGCCTCACGCCACTCATCCTCGATAGCGGGACCAATATTGGTCAGGTGGTCAAACGCGGCTTCCAGACGTTTGCGCTTGGGGAGCGACTGCTGGCGGGCAGCGAGCCCTGCGGCATCGAACTGCGCCTGAATCTGTTTCGTCCCTTGTTCAGGACTGACGCCATGAGCTCCGTCGAAAAATCCCTGTTGCTCGTATTCGGTGGCGGGACGCTGTTCAAAATCGAAGATCGGTATCTTCATTGGTCATCTCCTCGCGTGGCTGCCCGGCGCGGTCGGTGAAACTGTCGCGCAAGGATCGCAACGACGAGTGCACCGATGACGAGCTTTTGCCACGGCGAGATGTTCCCCCATAGCTCGGCAAGAACGGTAACAGCTGAGATGCAAACCACCGCCAGGCCCACGAACGCAATGGCGTATCGAATGGCGTCCTTGGCTTCGATCAGGCGCAGGAGGACGCAGAGGCCAATGACGAGCAGGGCCATGGCCGCCAGCTCAAGTAATGTGTTTGACAGCCAGTGAATGGCTCTCATCGATTTCACCCCTTCGTTTTTCCAACAAAAAGGGAGCCTTCTTGCGAGGGCTCCCGTAGGTGTCAAAGAACAGATGAGGTGCTGAACGTGGCGTCGGTTCGCGATTCTCATCGGGCCGATTTGCCCGGCTCGATAGCACCCCTTGCCGTCAGCTTCCGATTTACGTTTCGAGAATCTTCTTCGCCTGGAGGAGTTTTGAGAGCGCGGCCTTTTCGGTGTCGAGTTCCCGCTGCATCTCGGCGACGCGCTTTTCCTGTTTGGCGATCTGGTCGAGCATGACGTCGATGGGCGATTTTGGTACCCACGGCTTGCGTGCTCCGTTGGTTGCGGTGGCAGGCTGAGGCTTGCCAATGGAATCGAGTTTCTTCTCGGGTGTCATGGGTTCTCCTTTTCTTTATTGCGGCTGTCCTTGTCCAGGCGCTCCTCCGACGCGGTGCCGAAGACATCTCGCAGCAGGAGCATCAAGCCTCTTAGCTGCGCAATCTGCGTTTCGGCTCCTTCGAGGGTTCCCAAGACGGACAACTCATTGCACGCGGCCAACTCGTTCGTCATTCCCTCGAACGAGTTCAGGAGCCGCCGATGGATCAAGCTGGCTTTCCGGAAGATTTCCTGCCGGATCGCCTCGGTTGTGGTTTGCGGGTTGTTCATGGGGTTGTGGCTCCTGTGAACGGTTTTGCGTGGATTGCTTCAGTTGTTCACGTTGCGCGGCAGTCCAGGCTTCGAGTTTCTGAATGGCCTCTCGCTTGGCATGCAGCTCGATGTGGGTGTAGATGGCGTTGATATCCTCGCCGCTGGAATGCCCCATCAGCGCCCGGCGTACCTCGGCCATGACTCCTGCTTCGAGCAATCGGGTGTTGAAGGTATGGCGAAGATCGTGGAAGCGGAAATAGCGAAGCACGGCGCGGCGGATGGCTCCCTTCCACGCGGTCTTGATCCGGTGGATCGGCTGGTTATCAAAGGTAAAGACCAGCCCTTCCGGCTTGCGGCGTCTTTCAAGATCGGCGTAGAGGCGTTCGGTGAGAGGAATCTCACGGCTCTCCCCTCCGGCGGTCTTCGAGTGGGTGACGTAGAGCAAGCGGCGGTTGAAGTCGATGTGCTCCCAGCGCTGGCTCAATATCTCGCCCCGGCGCATGCCGGTATCGAGTGCGGCGATTGCGATCTCGCGCAGGTGCGTGGCGGCCGCAGCCAGCAGTTTGTCTTCCTCGGCAACGCTGACAATGATGCGCGGCTTGCGCCGCTCTTCCGCCAGACGCAACCGGTTTAAGGGATTCGAGAGCAGGATTCCCTCATCCACTGCCCAGAAGAGCATGTGGCGAAGGGCCTCAAGGTCCCGGTTGATAGTTGTCTCCGACAGCTTCGGCTTCGCCTTGTGCCTCCAGGCGCGGTATTCCTTTACCCGGGACTTCGAGATGCGGCCGATTAGCGTCTCACCCCAGAAGGGCAGCAAGACCTTCAAGCGGTCATGATGGTAAGGGCGTGGTGAGCCATCGGCGAGGAAGCGCGCGGCAAGTTCCGCAAACGTCATCTCCGGCTTGGCTTCGGTCATCCCTAATCGCTGCAGGTTCAGCTCTTCCTTGAAGCGTTGCGCGATGGTCTCGGCGCGGCGGCGGTTCCCCGTGCCCGTCGAGCGGGCATGGCGTACGCCGTCAATCCAGTGATAGGCCCAGTAGACTTCGCCCCTCTTGAACAGGGTCACGACGGCTCACCTCCTTCCTTTGTGGACTTGGTTGTCAAGGATCCAGCGAACGACTTGGTTCCGGTAGAAGACCAACTTGCCGGTGTTGCCGATCCGGAAGTACGGCAACCCCGACGGCAGATACCGCTGCCGCACGGTCCAGACCGAGCAGCCCAGAAGCCGGGACACGGCGATGATCGTGAGCGGTTCTCCCAATGGGTCCTCGGGAAGGCGTGCCACTGTGCTCATGGCGCTCGCTCAATCCCTCGGGCAATGCTGCGGGCAGCACTGCCCGGGGTGGACCTTGGAAAAGCCCAACCCATGCTTGCGGTTGACGAAAGCCGCGAAACCGGACTTGCGTAGTTCCGCAACGCACCCGCTCCCCACCCTTCGATCAACGATCATCACGATGTGCCTCCCGCTTGATGGACCAGCGAACCAGCTTCCGAAACCACTGCGGCAACATCCCCCAGAGAACGATGAGCAACACGACAAGAATCCCCAACACGACCAATGCGTTCTGAACCTGAGGTGCCGAGAGCACTGCCTGAATGGTTACTAGCACGACATAGATCACGAGCAACCCGATGGTGACCCGCGCCAGGATCCCGAGCACGTGCCAGACGGGTGAGACCTTCGGTTGCGGCGTCGATAGCTCCCGGCTGCCGCACTTGGAACAGAACTCAGCGACGCGAGGGTTGACGTGCTTGCGCGGACAGAGCTTCACGTCGTAGGTGCGTCCGCAGAACTGGCAGTAAAGCGGCTCACCCGCCGTCATCCGTCCGCATTCGTAGCAGTACTTCATGGAAGTTCCTCGATGAATGGTTGTGGCGCATTCCCCGTGGGCCGATGCCAGATGGAGGCAAACATGCCCTGCGTACGGATGGCATCCAGGGTGGCAAACCAGAAGACCTTGCCGGTCACTTGCTGAACACGCTCACGCAGCGAGGCCAGCCGGCGCTCAGAGTTCATCAGGGCGAGCACGCGGAAGCGTTTCACTCCGAATCGTCGTTCACCGTCCCCAGAGACGGCGAGTTGGAGATACCGCTTGGTCTTCTCTTTCCACACTGTTTGGTTCTCGTTGCCTAAATCGACTTCGACGAACGACGCAAGCACGCCCTGCGGCGTTACGAGTTCGAAGTACCCATCGGGGATCAACTGGATACCCTGCGCCACTGGCTCACGGAAGGCGACCCAACGTAGGAACTGAACATTCCGCGCAGGAATCGCCCGGTACTTCAACGCGACGTACACCTCATTAATTGCTAACTGGTGCATGACACCGAAGTCTGCCGCCAAGGTCACATCCGACTTCCGGCGCATTCCCCTGTTCGGCACCCCTGCGAGCTGTGCTCCACGATCCGACAGCGTGTAGAGCGCCTTGCTGCCACTACGGCTGGTACCCAGGAAGAACCTGCGGAGCAATCCGGCGCGAGTCAGTAACAGCAGCCGCGCGTTTGCCCGCGTCGTCGATCCGAAACCGGCCACCAGCTTCGCCTGCTCGCGGTCGATCACGCGCATCACCGCCAGTTCTTCCAACAAGTGCCGGTCCCGTGCTTGCACGATCAATCCCCGTTTACTCCCAGTCATGGAGTACCTCCTCGGGCCGGTTGAGCAGTGCGGCCTGTCGGGCCGCGATGTCGCGTTCGATGTGGGCACGCACGCGGCTACGGGCATACCGTGCGCGGTTGACCAGATCTGTGAAATCGACCCTGGGCTCCTCGATGGTCGGCACTACGATCTCCGCCGCACGATCCGAAGAACTCTTCACGATGGCGTAACGGGCGGGCAAATTCTTCAGGCGTTCGGTGAGCGGCTTGCCGCCGTCGAGCATCTGCGCAGCCTGTGCGGCATCCGTGCTCGACAACTGGAAGAACACGTGCGTTCCTACCGAGAGAATCGCTGCGCGCATCTCCGTTGGGTACTGGTCGAGGAACTGGTTGGCCGCAACGAAGGCAACGCCAAACTTTCGCGCCTCGGAGAGCATGGTCTCGATGCCACTGTCGCTACCCACGAAGTTCTGCATCTCGTCGCAATAGACGGTGAACAGCGTCCGCTTCTCACGAGCGAAGACGGCACTGTTCACCCCGGCAAGTACCAGCCCACCGAGGGTCAGCGACTGCGCACCCAGCCTCCCCTTCTCCAGGTTGACGAGAACCCAGAAACCGGAGTCCATCGCCTCGCGCAGTGAGAACGTCGAGTGTTGCTGTCCGACGATGTGGCGGAAATGCGGATCGGCCGTGAAGGCAGAGGTCTTGTTGAGGATCGGCTCCCGCATCACGGCCTTCATCGCCTCGCTCAGCGGATTGAAGCGGAGCTCGAAGTACTGCCGGATCTCGGCATTCTCGAGCTTCTTCAGGCACACCGTACGGAACCCGTCTTCGGTCAATAGTGGCGCCAGTTCAAGTAAAGTCAGGCCATTGGCCGCCAGCAGATAGAGTGAGTTGCGGAGCAACTCATCGGTGCGGGCTCCAAAGTGGTCCAGTCCCCAGCGGCGGCGCAACAGGTCGGTTACCTCGGCCACACGGACGAAGTCATCGGCACCCTCCAAGGGATTCATGCCAACTGACAACTCCCTGTCGCCCGGCGATACCAGAATGAGTTTGTCCGACAGGTGCCGTCGTTCCCGGCGCTCCCGCGCGTTGATCGTGCGCAGCACGAACGGCGTCAGTTCGCCGTGAATGTCAATGACGAGAAACCCTCGGTCGGCACTGGCATCCTCCTGCAGCATGTGCCGCAATAGCGAGCTCTTGCCGCTGCCAGTCTTACCGAGCACTGCAATATGCATCGCACGACGCGTGCTCGGCAGCTCCAGTCGTCCGCGCGTCGCATGACCATCCACCACACGCGTCCCGAGACTCAGCGCACCACGTTCCTTCCGTGCTCCGCCTCCCCGTCCCTGCAACCGGTTCCAGAGCCCAACAATGAGTTGTTCGAAAAAGTCATACATGGCGAGGCATAGTGTCGATGAGCCTGCGTCAGGATCGGTAACGGGATGGCGGTTGAGAGCGAAAAGCCAGGTGCCCGAACGCGGTCGGGCACCTGGGACCACCACACTATTGTGAAAGGAGTCGACAGGTTGGACGATAGAGTCACCTTCACTTGGCGCTTCTTCGCCCTGCCTCAGTAGTTGGTGATCAAAACTTCCTTGAAGCGGCGGCCTACCGTCTTCTGCGCGGTGTAGGAGAGCTGCACGCCCTGAATATGAAACTTCCGGAAAATCGAGCGCACTTCAGCTACGTCGTTCAGCGAGAGCACAAACTTGCCGCGCACCGCGGCGAGGCGCTCGGCGAGCACGGCGAACTCCTCCGGTTCCAGGTTGTAGTGGTACAACTTGCGTCCGTAATAGGGCGGGTCCAGGTAGAACAGCGTCGTCGGACGGTCGTACCGCTTCAGCACCTCTTCATACGGAAGGCACTCAAGCTGGACCCGCGCCAATCGCTTGTGAGCATTTTCAATGAGCTGGGGAAGACGCTCTAGGTTGAAGCCCGGAGGCTGCACTACGTGCCAGTGGTAGTTGGGGCGGCAAACGAGGCTAGCAAACGCCTCCTTCAACAGGTAAAGATAGCGCGCTGCCCGTTGCACGTCGGTCAACGTCTTCGGATCGGTGGCCTTCAACAGTTCGAAAACCTTCCGCCCGATGACGATGAACCGGAAATAGCGCAACAGTTCCTCGTGGTGGTGCTGACAGACGCGGAAGAAGTTCACAATCTCCTCGTCTCTATCGTTCAACACCTCAACCCTGGTTGGCTCCTTATGGAAGAAGACCTGCGCGCCACCCGCAAACGGCTCCACGTACGTAGTGTGCTCCGGAAATATTGCAATGACCCGCTTCGCCAGCGACCTTTTACCGCCAATGTAGCTCAACGGACCAATCATCACTTCCAGAGACGAACGGCCTTGTGCAGTTTACCGCCACGGCCAAAGCCCAACCGCAGCGTGTCATAAGCCTAACCGGTTCGCAGAAGATTGGTAGACGGCTGATTCCGCTCGCGCGTGCGGAACGCAGACAAGGCACGCCGTCCCTACCGCACCTTTGACACGTATCCGCCGTCTTGCGCTTTCCGCCGTTCGGGATAGGCTGGAATGAGCACCTTCCACGTTCACTCCTTCCAGCATTAAGCCAGCACGTTTCCTTCTGATCGCACGAAGGAAGCTTCCCCGTGAGGGCAAGGAGATCCCATGTTTCCGCTAGGACAAATCGTCGCCACGCCCGGCGCACTTCGAGCGCTCCTGCAAAACCAGCAATCCCCTATGATCTTTCTTGCACGCCACCTTCATCACGATTGGGGAGAGCTCTGCAAGGAAGACAAGCAGGAGAATGACCGCGCCGTTCACGACGGGCTTCGCATCCTCTCCTGTTACAGACTCCACGACAATGCACGCATCTGGATCATCACTGAAGCTGATAGAAGCGCAACGACGATCCTGTTGCCGGAAGAATACTGAGGGCTAAGAGCCAGTCTCGGATTGCAGGCTGGCTCTTCAACTTAGAAGGCTTTCTCGATCATTCAACGCAGACCCAACGTCGGCGTTGTTTCAACACATTCTTGAATTCGTTGAATCAATACACCCATGGTTCGATAAGTCCCCCGAGTCGGTCTACCACTTGAAGAGTTTTCGCGTTCCGCCATCAAGCGAAACGGTATATGCAGCACTACACTTACGTTTTTGCTGCTTACCCTTAGGTTCGACAGCAGGATTTTCAACAGCTCACGCTTTCCGCCCAGATCCGCGCGTTCGTAAAGCAATGACGCCTCTCGCGCGAGTTCGACAGTTTTCTCGACCTCGGTGAGCGAATCACGTCCGTCACGGAGCGCCGCGATGCGCTGTCGTATCTCCGCCTCTTCCCACGTCAGCGTATGTTGCTTTTCGTCGAACAACTGTTTCTCGATGTTTCCGTCGAGAAGCAGGTCTGTCAGGTTGCTCTTCCGGACGCGGATTTGCTCGAGTTTGAGGTTCTCGCTCCGCAGCAGTTCATCCTGGTGCGCGACTGCGCTTTGACGCGCTGCGGCAATCCACTCGCGTAGGTACCGGATTTCGTTATCAGAAAGCCGGATTGCGCGTATGGCTGCCTGCACTGCATCTTCAATTGTTTCTTCTCGTATAGACGTCTTGGGGCATACAGGGGGCGTTTTGAATGGACGATTGTGGCACCGGTAGTACACGTGGCCTTTCTTGCGTTCGCCAATCAACGAATAGCCGCAACTGCCACAGTGAACGATCCGGCTATACAGAAAGGTGTGGTGCTTCGCCCTGTCCGCAGTCTTTCCTGCAAGCATTGCCTGGGCTCGCAAGAAACAATCTCGGGCTACGATAGGCAAATGGTTGCCAGCGTATTCTTGACCGTTTTTGCTGATCCGCATCACTCCGATGTAGAACGGATTCTTGAGAATCCGCGAGATGCCGTTGATGGAAACCCTTCCGCCGCGCTTGTTGCGCAAGCCGCGCTCCCACATAAATCCGGCCAGCGCTGGAAGGGCAAGTTCCCCTCCTGCATATCGCTGGAACAACTCGGTCACCAGCGGCGCCATCACCGGGTCCGGTAGTTTGGGCTTCGCGGCACCATGGTCCGTATAGCCGACAGGCGCTGCGAACGGATAGAATCCCTGCTTTAGCCGCCCGTAGATTCCCTTCTTGGCTTCCTCCCGGAGGTTCCTGCTGTAGTGGGCTGCGACGACTGCCTGAATGTCGGCAGAGAGACGCCCGGATACTGTGGCGAGATCAACACTTTCGTTAGCAAAGTGGATCTGCACTCCAGCGTCCGAGAGTTTGCTGATATCAGCCCAATCCTCCAAATTGCGTGCGCTGCGGTCGATCTTGTGGATCACCACACCCTGCGCAGCTCCGATCCGAAGCAGCTTCAGCATCAGTGTGAACGCCGGACGCCCTTGCTTCGCCGCAGTCTCCTTCTCCTCGAACCATCGGATGATGGACAGATCTCGTGACTTTGCATAGCGGAGAATCGCATCCCGTTGCTCAGCGAGTGAAACACCCTTCTCCCCCTGCTTGACCGTCGAAACACGGGTATATGCAAATACCTTACCCATGTTCGTTCGGTGTATTTTCCAAAGAACTACTCGACCTTTCTTTCATCATAGGGGGGAGGTTATTCTTGTCAATCGAATCGGCGATGCGCAGGACGCATGTAAAGTACCGCTGCAGGATTTCCCGGGCCTCCGCCAGTTCGTCGTCGGTACAGTTGGGGTAAAGATCCTTGAAATCCTGCTCCATTGGGCAGACCTTACAGCGCTCGGAATCCCCTCTCAAGACGCACCATTCCGCCCGAGCGAATTGAGTCGGCAGAAACCTCTAGGCCATTGGCGTAGATTCTCGACACGTCGCGCACACGAAATCCCCAAGGCACCTTGCGAATCACGTTGAATTCAATGGCTTGGCATCAATGGCATGCCCTGGCCGCCCCTAAACATCCCTCTTATGCAGAATCAGCCGCCTTGCCGGATTCTCTTACGTTGGTACGCTTTCAGGAGAAAGGTCGAAATAGTGCTTGCGGCCTATCGATGAACTCGTCGAAGCCCCATAACCTTCTCCACTTTGCACGACGCCGCACCGGACTCAACCAGCTTGAGCTTGCCCAGCTCCTCGGGTTGAAAACGGATTCTCCATTGCGCAGTTACGAAGTTGCGCACCGCCTTCCGCCACTCGCCGTGGCAATTGCGTACTCAATCGTGTTCCGTACTCCGATTGGCGAACTATTTCCCGAAGCCCATCGGCAGATCAGCGAGGCCGTTGAACGGCGCGTCCGAGCTCTATACGAAGCTCTGTCGCAAACCAGCGCACGGGACCCGCGCGGTGCGACCGTAGCAAAGATACTGTTATGGATGAATCAGCGAAACAGCTAATGCTGAAAGACAGCTCGCCTCAGCGATTACTCGGCATTGACATTCAGGGGCGAGGATTCGCATACATCACGCTGGAAGCCATGACGGTTCTGGACTACGGCAATCGAAGATGCAGCGGGATCAACCGTGCAGCGCTGGCTGCGAAGCGTTTTAGAAAAATTGCCCGCTCTACACAGCCAACACTTGTGATTCTTCGGAACGCTGCCCAGCGCGGGACCACCGATAACGCAAATGCCGTCCGGCAGTGCATCCTGGCGGAGTGCCACACGCAAGGCATTCGGGTAGCGGTCATGCCGGAGACATCCGTCAATCGATATTTCGCCGGGCATGGAGCACAAAGCCAGAGGGAGATGATTTTGACAATTTCAAAGATGCTCCCAAGTTTGGAATGGGCGGTGCCGCCAGAACGCAAGGCATGGCAAAGCGAACATCCGAGAGTCGCCATCTTCGAGGCCGCCGCCTCTGTGCTCAGCTATCTTGATCGCCGTTACCCCGTTCGGCTCTCATAAGAGAATGCCCTCGTCGGCCTCCGGTAACGTAGCCAGAATACGGGCCGTTACTCGAAGGAGGCCGACGAGGGCATTTCAAACGTTGTCACCTGAAATGGCGACTCGAGGTTTCCAGCTACGCCACCGGCGCTGGAGCGTTCGCCTTCCCTGCAGAGGCTGACTTCTTTACCTTCTTCTTTGCAGGCTTCACCCCTGACTTAGCCTTCGCCCTGACCGCTGCCCAGCGCCTCTTCGCAGCTTCCGCAATTCGCTTGCGTCCTTCCGCGCTCAGGTGCCGTGCTCCGCCAGCCCTTGGTGCCTTGCCCGATCCGCTCCCGAGCTGCTCCAGAGCTGCAATAGCTTTATCAAGGCGCTCACGCTCTGCGCGCAGCGCCGACAGCATCTTTGGGATTTCCATAACCCTCCTGACCTGGCGTTCGGGAGAATTACCTCCACAGGCAGGAACGCCAAGTGCTTCGCTCAACAACAAATATCACTTTTAGTATCTCAGATCGCTGCCCGGGATATATAGAAATGTATTAAGTACTCTTTCCCGTGGAGACTTATCTGGAACCAGGTACTACCTGGGCCACAATGTGAAGTGATCAGGCGGCACAGCCGTGGTTCTCTACTTCTCGCGCCACGGGTCATCACGCCAGCCAATCGTCTGCTGCTGCCATCCTGATTCAGGAGTCCATACATCGAGAATCAATGCGCGGTCACGTTCCGGGCAGGCACTCCAGGGGTGGTTAATCCGACCTTCCCGCTCCAATGCTTCGTGGCGGAACTCATGATTTCCGCTTGGAAAGACATACTTAGGTTCAAGCTCCTGCGTAAAGTGATACAAAAAGAAACTGCCGTCTCCCCCGGTTTCAATTTCGACGATGACATCATCCGCGTACGAGCGAAGGTTGAGGGCCACTCCGCAGAGACGATCGCGGGCAGCCACAAGTTCCGTGCGTGGAAACAGGATGTACTTAATGGGGTATCCTGCGGGTTGGTTTTCGTATCGATACCGGCGACGACCTCCGGGTGGCGAACAGCACGCCACACCATCAGCATCAATGATCGCTACAAACGCCTGACTGAATCCATAATTTTCTCCGCAGAGTACCAGCCAACGGCCCTTACTTGTATAAATGAGACGGAGCTTCTCAATAAATCCGGCATTTGCGAACTGGACGGACGGCTTCCCCTCCGCATTGATCCGCAGAATGCACCCCGCCCATCCAGCTTCGTGCAGCAGCGATGTCCAAATTGTGCATTCGCCCAGTGAGTCATCCACCACAACATGGCTGAACGCCCATGCCTTTTCAAATACCCTGCCTCCCCGATCCACCAATGGCGAGTCCGCCTCAAGGCTCCAGAGCAACTCTCCTGTGGCAGAGAAGCAATACATCCTTCCGGCCAGGGCGGGTGCCTCGAACCGGACGGTTACCAAGACTCCCAGCACATCTTGTCCGGGGAGTCTCAGCCGTTGAACACGCCAACCGTCTTGATGTTCTCTTTGAATTGGGGCGGGAAGTGGATAGCTCCACAAAACCTTGTCAGATATCCCGAACGCTACAAGACGATTTCCTTCATACACCACTCGCTCCAGTGCCCCCTGCAACCAAAGGTCAAGCGAGCTTTTTCGCGCCAGCACCGGAGCTTTCGTGTCGCTTGGTCCCCTGCCCGGGCGCAGGGTTGGCAAGTTATCCAACTCCTCCCAGCGCCGCGCCGTCTTCTGGGAGACCTTAAGGTATTCCGCTATCTCTTTCCAGCCATTCAACAGATCGTCGTCCATTGAGATGTCCCAATATGTCCCTTGAGCACCGTTACGACCGTATGCAGTATAGAAGCCCCAGGGTAGTGCTCGAACACTACCCTGGGCCCGCTCACGCGGGGGTATTCACCTACCAAGGAGATGAACACCGTGCGCGCGATCACTACGACTATCCGTAGTGCTACCGGGGTGGGGCCGAAGCCCACTCACGTTAGCACGCATCCTGCTGACTCGCAAGACGTTGGCACACCCCACACGCGCATCCTCCTGCTTGATCCAGATCCCGCGCACCGCGAAAGTACCGCGCGCTCCCTGGCCTTCCATGGGTACAAAGTCACTGCCTGCCCCAGTGCCGAAGCCGCCGTTGCTGAGATCCGGAGCAATCAGTTCGAGATACTCATCATGGTGAGCTTGAAGGCATGGGAGTGGCGGTCCCATCTTGCGCCTGTTCGACGGGCGCTTCAGGAACACGGCAGCGAACCACAGATCATGATTCTGGCACGCGTTTATCGAGGACCACAGGAACGTCTGGAGGCGGAGCGCTGCGGGCTCCGGTATATCTATGAGCGCTGAACCACACATCTCTGCGTTGATAGAAGAACTCGAGTACATAGCCGCTGAGCGCCGGGACCGTTTGGCGCGGGGACCGCTCTTCCGCATTGTGCATCGTTTTCATGTCCCAGAGTTGGGTTGCGCCCCGGGAGAAGAGGTTGGGCTGATCGCGCTCGTCTATCGCGGGCAGGACTTTCCTCTGCCGCTCTCTACTACGCAGCGCATTCTGTTTGACTACCTTGCGCGCCACACCCACTTTCCGCAAAGCGCCGTGCAGATCGCCGCGGGAATCCGAAACGAACCATTTTATTGCTACCACGGCGACAACGCGGGGCCAGACGACAGCCAGAAGCGATGCGTCCCGCGCTCCTCTATCAAAGTCCACATCAGCCGTTTGCGAATTGCCATCGCCCGCGCCGTCCACGAAGTGGGCCTTCGCGCGGAGTCTTGCTCTGTGATGCGTTCCGAGAGGACGGAAAGTAACCAAGTGGCCTATCGCCTCGCGGCGACATTCCAGTGGGTGCATGTCGATCTCAACGCACAATTTGCAGGGGGCGAATGACGGAAGAATCGCGCACGGGAGTACCAGGCAACGCAGTAGGCCCCCTAGCTTGAGACCAGGAGGCCGAGTTCAGCTTTGAAATATCAGGCGCTTTGCTTTCAGCCGAATGCCTTCGACTGTCTGGTCTCCCTGCATTCGCGATGTAGACGAAATTGTGGCGGTCACCACAGCGACGCTGTTCGACGGCTTTTGCGCACTCGCTAGGCAGGAACTGCGGTTGGCTGCCAGTAGCATTCCGGGAGCGAACACCCCATGCGCGCTGCAAAACACCTCAGCCGACCTCGTGACAGTCAACCGTGATTGCTCAGACGCATACTGTTCTCCTGCATTCGCATGTTGGTCAGGGTATTGCGAGATTATTTTCAAGCGAACAAACAGCGAACACCAACAAATTATCTCCCTCTATTCAGCAACTCTGAGTGCTAGGATTCCGGAGTCCCCCAAATTCGTTTTCTTGAATTGCTAACGGAGCAATCATGATCGACTATTCTGGCTGGCGCTCGTCCCGCATAGCGGTGCCAAAACTGTCTCTTGACTCTAAGAACCCACGGCTACCCTACTTGGATACTGGCAAAGAACCAACCTCGCGCGAGATCCTTGCCGAGTTGTTAGCGTATGAAAAAGTGTATGACTTGGCAAAATCAATCGCGGACGTTGGATATTTTCCAAACGAGCGCCTGATCGCAGTCAAAGAGAAAGCTGATTTGGTCGTCATTGAAGGCAATAGACGTCTGGCCGCACTCAAACTCATCCTTAGCCCTCAGTCAGCTCCAGATGCATACGTTTCAAAATTCAGCGTATTGCAAGGGAAAGTAGAACTCGGTGCGCTCAAGAATGTTGAGATCACTACAGCTCCTTCTCGCGAAGACGCCGCCCCGATGATCATTCGCCGTCATACACAACCTGGCGTTAATAGTTGGAAGACAAACCAGCAAGCTAAGTACTATCGCACACTGATGGAGAATCAGAGCGATTCCGAAGTCGAAAGGATCTCCAAGCTGTACGGGATAGACAAATCCCAACTGAGGAGAGATCTCCGTATAGACACGATGTACCAGCTCGCCTGCAACATTGATATGCCGAAAGAAGTTCGTACTGCGGTCACAGATGTTCGAAAATTTAATTATTCAACATTTGAAAGGTTATTCGCAAGCAAGCCTGTTACTGAGACGCTGGGATTTAGATTTGATGAGGCAGGAGGAATTGTAGGCAATATAGATCCTAAGGAATTCAAGAAAGGATTCACCAGAATTCTTAGTGACATCATAAGGGGCACGATCGATACGCGCTCATTGAATTCGACGGAAGATATCACTAATTATCTGGGAAGGCTAGGAAAAGACAGGCCCAACACTTCACTGAAGGGAACCTTCACAAGCTCTACTCTTAGCGGGCGGGAATCGAACGTTAAAGCATCTGTGATCTCACGTGCAAAGACCACCTCGCCGCAGAGAGTCAGTCCATCCATTATTCCTTCTGGCATAAAGTGCGAAGTCTCTAATCTTCGCATTCGCGAAGTGTTTAAGGAACTCAGGCAGACCAAGATTGCGACACATCCATGCACATCAGGGGTAATGCTTCGCGTGTTGTTTGAACTTCTTGTTGCAAATTACCTTATCAAGTCCGGCAAAATAGACGCGATGCTAGCCGGCGGCAAATATAAAGATAAGAAAGACGATTGGCTTCCAACTCTAAGCCAAATGCTGCGAGAGCTACTCAACGATAAAGACTTCAAGCTAGATCGACATGCGAAACGCAATCTTGAGAAAATCGTCAACGACGACAAGCACATCTTTTCAATAGATCGCGTTGACCAGTACCTGCACAACCTGTATGCGGATCCCACTGAACGAGAGCTTCGGGGAGATTGGAACATGATCGAACCTGTCATATTGAAGCTACTTGTCGATCCAGAACAGACAATTCCGGCGGGCAAGTAATGATATCTACAAGTCCGTTACGTTATCCCGGAGGGAAGCAGGTTCTTTCAAAACTGCTTGCAAGACTGATCGAGTTAAACTGCGGTGCAAGATGCGTGTACACTGAACCATTCGCTGGTGGCGCAGGAGCAGCTCTGTCGCTCTTATTCTCGGAGCACGTTTACAGTCTTATTCTCAATGATGCTGATCGGGCCATATATTCTTTTTGGCGCTCGGTACTTAATCAAACAGATGAGCTCATGAAGCTCGTTAATGATACGCCGATCACGGTAGATGAATGGGAACGACAGAAAGCAATCTACAAAAGAGCTTCGCGATCCTCATCGATCGCCAAGCTTGGGTTTGCTGCATTTTATCTTAACCGCTGTAACCGTTCGGGCATCATTGGTAACGGAGGGATCATAGGCGGACGAAGTCAAACTGGCACGTGGAAGATCGACGCTAGGTTCACGCGTAAAACACTATTGAAGCGGATCGAGCGAATTGCTCTCTATCGTGACAGGATTCAGATCTTCAATCTGGACGCAATTGAGTTCTTGAAGGAACAGGTGGCTAAAGACCCAGATCTCGCACGTCGATCTTTTGTCTATCTAGATCCGCCATACTACGATAAGGGCAGCAAGCTATACCTAAACTATTACAGATCAGATGACCACGCCTTTCTGGCCGAGTATGTAAAGAAGCAAAGCTCGTTTAGGTGGGTCATGACATACGACAACGTAAAGGAAATACGAGAACTGTACAAAGGTATGAAGCAGGTCAGCTTCAGTCTTTCTTATAGCGCGAGTACTAGAAAGAGTGGAAGTGAGCTGCTTATCGCTCCGAAAAACGTCGTACTCCCAATAGATTGTTCCAGGTCAATTCCCGTATCTTATCTCAAAATCGCTCAATAGGCAGAAGCATGGCAATATGCTCAAAATCGAACTCTTCACAACGGGGATGAAATAGAAGGAGTCGTGGAGCCTCTATCGCTACTGATCACCTTACGCTCAGGTGCGAGTTCTTGCTTAGCGCCCCTGAACGCAGGGCGCGACGAGAGACATGTTTTCTTTGGACGAATGTCTTCACTCGGGCAGATCAGTTGCGCGCATTGATGGCTGTCGCTTCGGATGCTTTGGCACGGCATGAACACGGCCCAACAAATCGTTCATGATTCACCTCAGTATGCGTTGCCGGATTGCCTTGGCTCCGTCCCCTCAGCAATCTCTGGAATTCAGCCTCGATCTTTCGAGATGCAACTAGAGCAAGGAAAATTGGCCGGAATTCAGCGCGGGAGGACACAAAAGTATTTTGCTTGTGGAGCTGAAAGGATTTTACCGCCTACAAAATCATCTACAGGCAAATTTCGGCGGGTTTGAAAAGAATTGTATCTTATTGAAAATAATGGTCGGGGAGAGAGGATTTGAACCTCCGACCCCCTGGTCCCGAACCAGGTGCTCTACCAGGCTGAGCCACTCCCCGACACACGGTGGGCGCGGTGAAGACCGCGTACAAAAAGAATTATAGCAGAGCCAACACGCGTTTGCCGAACCAGGCCAACAAGAGCTGTGAATTTCTTCTCCCGGCGCAATATTCATGCGGGTCTCCGATTGCACTTGCCCCCTTGCAAGCAGCTTGCGCCTGGCAGGGATGCGGCGGAACGAGCACGTGACGGCGCGAAACCAACTGGTCGCCTCCTTGCGCATACCGACATTGCAATCGGCAGCTTCACTGCAGAATGCCCCGCACGCCGACATTCTCCATCACGGTCTGGAGGTGCGCAGGCATTCCCGCTCTCTAACTTCTCGCGGGCGAGAGAACCGTCGTACAGAACTCAGGCGTGAACAAGCATCAGAGCCAGCGCAGCGATGCTCAACTCATGCGGGTTGCCGGCGGGACCAACGCGCGGCGCACGCATGGCCGTCGCCACATTCGATGCGGATACGCGGAGCAACCCTATCCACTTGACGATTTTGAAATTTTCCGCTGATCCGTCGATTGCGGGACGATTCCGCTCGCATCTCCGAAGAGCATTGCAGACTGCGAACGCCCGCCGGAGAGGTGGGCATTCTGATTGGAACCATTACGTTGTCCGCGGCCTAGCTGGCAGGCGCAGCCGACGCAGGTTGTGGCGCGGGCGTTGCCGGAACCACTGCAGGCTTCGCGGCGGGCGCTGTCTCCACTGGCGGACGCACGAGGATTGGCAGGCGCGGAAAGGCGAATGTGCCTGCTGCATCATCGATCAGGCTGACCTGCACGGTGTACCAGCCGGGCTTCAACTCGTTGAGTGGCACCTCAAACTGGAAGGCCGCAGCCTTGCGATCCGGCGCGCTGAGTGTGGTGGCCTCCACCGGCTTGGTCTCGTAGGCCTTCACCTTGCCGCGGAAGAACTGGATGCTGGTGAGGACGCGGATTTCCTGCTTCGGCGCCTTGGCTTCCTTCGCGTCCTTTGTCTCTCCAGCCTTTGGCTTCGCCGGGTCGTAGAGTTCGTAGTAGAGCAGCATGGGCTTGTCCGTGGTGAAGACGTGCGCCACGTTCGGCACAATCTCCTCGCCATTGGCCACCAGCGGACTGCTCGTCCTGCGCTTTGCCGCCTGCGCCTTCTGGCTGGAGAGCACGACGGTGCTCATGCGGAAGGGCTGCTTGTGCATGTCCGGCACAACAATGTCGGTCTCAAACGAGCCGGTGCGGCCGTTCTGGTTCTCGCGCACCACAAACTTCAGGTGATAGGTACCGGCCGGAAGGGTGAAGCCGGTGTTGTACTGCACGTTGCGGCTGCGCACCTGCTGCGCGCCTTCTACATTCAGCTTCACGGTTTCGCGCGCTTCGCCCACGGGGATCTTCGTCTTCTGCTCGCGCACCAGTCCGGCAAAATCGAGCGTGGCCTTGTCCTTATCGCTGGAGCTGTTGAACGGAATGGCCGAACCCGGCACCACCACGCTGACCGGGATGAAATAGCGGTCGCTGGAAACGCGGAAGATTTCCGATGCCAGATACACCGGCAGATCCGTGGTCGGCAGCTCGCTCATCAACTCCTCGGTGAGCTGCATTTCGCGGTCTTCCTTCGCCATGTGATGGAAGTCGCGCGGGCCGTAATATCCGCGGCGATAGTCGAGCTTCGCATCGGTGCGGTTCAGCTTGACGGTGATGCGGCGGTAGCGTCCGTCGCGCATGGCGTTTGTGCTGCGGTAGCCGATCAGGTAATAGGTCTCGCTGTCGGCCTGAACCTTGTCGTAGGCTTTGGTGAAATCGTTGGTGTCAAGGAAGGCCTTGCCGCCGGTGTCATTCGCGATGGTGACCAACGTCTCCTGGCTGGAGAAGTTGGAGTCAAGCTGGTCCTGCACGGCCTGTCCGCTGTAAGCGCCCTGCCCCTGCATGCTGCCGCTGGTGGCGTCTCCGCCCGGAGGCAGCGCCTGCAGGCCACGCGAATCGACCGGATAGATGGCCATGTTGGCCTTGACCGAGGCGTTGATGGCCGCGCGCAACTGCGCCTGGTTTTCCGTGCCGGTACGCGTCATGCCGCCGCTGAAGTAGAGCACACTCTTCTTCTGCTCCACGCCAGCGAGACTTTGCGCCAGCGAGGTCAGCGCCTGAAGACGGCGGTCGGTGTTGAAGGTGTTGTACTCAGTGTCATCTGAAGTGTAGGTGCCGCCGGTATCGGCGGTGCCATCACTGGAGCCAGTGGTGCCGTTGGTGAGACCAGCGCCTTCAATGCCCTGTATCGCGTCGAGCGCAGCCGCCAGTTTCTTTTTGTCGGTGGTGAAGTCCTGCTTGACGGAGAGCGACGTGTCGAAGGTGACAATCGAGACGAGGTCCCCGGCGGTCATCTGCTTATCCAGAAATTTGCGCGCGCTCGTGGCAGCGCGCTCCAGCTCGTCGGTCTCCATCGCGCTGGTGTCAAACATCAGAACGATCAGGCGACGGTCACGAATCTTATTGGTGGGCTTGGTGGTCGTGGTCAGCAGCGCCACTTCAAGCGGCGCGCCCTGCGCCTCCGCCTGATCGGGACCGGCCTTGGAATACTGCGCCACATCCTGCACGTCAAAGCTGAGCAGAGTTTGCGCCTTGCCGTCTTCGAGCACGGTGAAGTCTGACTTCTTCAACCCGCGCACGGGCCTGCCGTTCTTGTCGCGGACAGTCACGTTCACCAGCACCAGCTCAGACTCACCCTTGATGGTGAACTGCGCTTCGGGCGGCGGGCCCTGCATGTCCGGCGGAGGCCCCATGGGTTCCTGGGCAAGCAGCGCACAAGGCGCGAGCAAGGCTGCGAATGCGGCCTGCCCCATCAGCCGCCGCCAGGTTTTCCAAGAACCACAAAGCATCCCAAACTCCATTGCCGCGTGCGCCGTCATCAGAAGCGGAAGCGCGACGAAACCGTAATCTTGCGCATGGAACTCACGCCCGTCACCTGTCCAAAGGTCTGCGAGTTCACCGTGGTGTCGATGTTCGACCAGTTGGCATGGTTGAAGATGTTGTTGGCATCAATGCGCAGCTCAAGTCCACGCGTTTCTTTCACCACAATATTCTTCATCAAACTCATGTTGAACATGATGCTGCCGGGGCCGATGATCGTGTTGCGTCCGGCGTTGCCATAGGTGCCGGAGGCGGGTGACGAGAACGCCGCGGTGTTGAAGAACTGCGCCAGCGTGCGATGGACGATTGAAATCGATTCGCCGTTGTAGTTGGCGCGCAGGCTGCCGTTGCTGCCGCTGTTCACTTCGCTCGTGCTTCCGCTGACCTTTGCGGTGAACGGCGTGCCCGAAGCGATCGTGGTTGAGCCGGACACGGTCCAGTCGCCAAAGACGCGCTGCATCCAGCCTTCATCGGCCAGCCAGTGCTTGCCGGTGCCGAACGGCAGTTCATACATCCAGTCGCCGCTGAACTTGTGGCGCTGGTCAAAGCTCGAGAGGCTGCGCTCTGCGCGCAGGTCCTTATCGTTCTGCGCCACCGTAACCGAGCCGTTGCCAATGGACGATGCGTTGTCAATCGACTTGGAGAACGTATAGGTACCGCCCACGGAGACGCCCTTCGCCATGCGCTTGCGCAACCGCACGCTCATGCCGTGCATGATGGAGAAGCCCTGCGAGGTCTCCCAGTTGTAGGCTTCGGCGTTCTCGTCAATGTAGCCGGTGGCGGTGCGGTTGGGCTGGCGCATCATGTCGAGCGCGGTGCCCTTGCTGCCGGTGTAACCCACGTTCAACAGCAGCGAGCGCGTCAGCTCGCGCTGCACATTCAGGTTCCACATCTGCACGTAGCCGAGGCGATAGTTCGGGTCCACACCGTAGGTGTTGGTCAGCACCGAGCTTGAAACCGGAGTGGTGAGCGCGCCCGCCAACGTCAGCAGCGAATTCTCTGTCGCAGTCAGCGTCTGCGCCACCGCATAGGGCGGTTGCACGGCCAGGTTGCGCGCTACCGAGCGGTACTGGCCCAGATTGTAGTTGATGCCGTATCCGGCGCGGATGACCGTCTTGTCTCCCAACGGCTTCCACGCCAGACCAATGCGCGGCGCAAAGTTCCAATGCTGCGGATTCACCAGCGAGCGGCTCGCGCCGTTCTGCCCCGCATAAACCGCAGTCACCGACGTGAAGTCCGACGACGGGTTCAGATTCACCAAGCGATTGCTGTCTTCCGTAAAGGGCGAAATGTACTCATAGCGCAGGCCAACGTTCATGGTGAAGTTGCCGCGTGCGCGCCAGTCGTCCTGCACGAAGAGGTCGAAGCCGTGGTTCGTCAGGTGGTCGGTGGCGGAGTTGTAGTTGATCTTTGCGCTCTGCGCGTAGCCCAGAAGAAAGTCGGCGAAATCCCAGCCCGTGCCGCTGATGGCATTGCCGCCTGTGTCCTTCTGCGACGTGGCAAAGCCCGTGAAGGTGAACGAGCCGCGCGGGTTGCTGCTGTTGTGCAACAGGGTGGTCATGCGCCGCCAGTCTCCGCCGAAACGGATGCTGTGCTTGCCGCGCACCAGGCTCAGGGTCTCACTCATGTTGAGTGCCTGGTCGTTCTGCTTGCTCGGCGTAATGTCACTGAGGCCGAGGTATTGCGCAAAGGTGATGGCCGGCACGCCCCAATCGGCGGCATTGCTGGAGCCGCCGGCAATGCCGAGCGCGGATTCAATGTCTGAGACGCCGGCAAAAAGGTTGTGGGTCTCGTTGCGGTTGCGGTTCCAGCTCACGCGGAAGTTACTGCTCAGCTTGCGGCTGCCCGCCGACCATCCGCCGCTCAGGTTCAAACCGTTCGAGTGCGAGATGCCGCGTAGCGCGTCAATGGCGGTCGCCGAGTGTCCATCGCCATTCGTGTAGTTGAAGGCGACGTTGACGTTGTTGTGCACGCGGTTGCGTCCGCCGCCCATCCCCGGAGGCCCCGGCATGGCCGAGCCCTTGAAGTTGTGCGTCAGGCGCGCGGAGATGTTGTCACTCGCGCTGTCGGTGTTTCCCGAGTAGTGATAGTTCTGCGCGCTGCTGCTCGTCACGTTCGGCGTCGGAATGAACCGGCTGAGTAACTGCATCTGCGGGCTGTTTGCATCGAGCATGTTGCCGATGTCGCAGTTGGTCAGCGCCGCATTGGTCAGTGGATTGTAGAGCTTCACCGCTTGGCCCTTGCTGGTACCGCTGGTGTAGAGCGTATTGCAGAAGTTGCCCGAGCGCTCGGCCAGCGTCGGCACCGTGGCGTCGCCGGAATAGGGCGTTGCCGAACGGCTGCCCATGTAATTCAAGAAGTAAGATGTCTTGCCACCGTCGTCGTAAACGTGCGGAATCTTCAGCGTGCCGCCGATACTGGCTCCGAAGCGGTTTGACGAGTAGTCGGTCTTTCGCTGCGCCGAGGAAGAAGTCAGCGCGTAGGGTGCGGCGTCCAGCGCGGAGTTGCCTGCCGTGTAGGTGACCATGCCATGCGGCTGGTTCACGTTGAACCTGCGCAGAATACGCATGGAACCGGGGCCGCCCATCATCATGGGACCACCACCGCCGCCTCCAGGTCCACCTCCCCCCGGACCGCCACCACCGGGTCCTCCGCCGCCGGGGGCGCCACCTTCACCACCGCCCTGGAAGCCAATGCCCTCCGGCAGTTGTCCGGAGGCCCGCATCTCTTCCAGCCGGTCGCGAAAATCCTCCAGGCTGTTCAGCCCGAAGTCGCGCGTCTGCCCGGCCTGACCGCTTACGCTCACTGCCGCATTGGCGGCGTCGGCGGAATTCGCCAGCGCCGGCATGCCAGCCAGCGGCGTGTCACCACCGGAAACTTCCGTGCCGTTGGCGTCGCTGTTCGCGGTCAGCTTCTGGGTGGAGCGGGTGCGGCCGCCGGAAGATGCCACCACGCTTGCGAGCAGGCTGGCCGTGTCAGTGGCATTGTTGGTGTCTGTCGTTTTTGGCACACGCGAGAGCAGAACCAATTCAAAATCTGACTTGGACTGCGAAGCCTCCGGCGTCAGGACCACCTCGGCGGTCTGCGTGTTGAACGCGGGAAACTCCGCGCGCAGCACCCACTTGCCGCGTCCGGGCAGCACCAGTCGGTAGCTGCCATCCACATCCGTGGAGCTGATGACCTTGCGACCGGTGAGTGAATGTGCGGCCGTGATGCTGACGCCGGGCAGAGGCGTTTTGCCGTTCCTGACCGTGCCGTGTATGACGTATTCAACCGCCTGCGGCGCCACGCTGACAGCAACTGCCTGCGATGGCACAGAAGGCACGGCCGCTGGAGTGCTATTCTGCGCCGCCAGCGGACCGTTGAATGCAATGAGCACGGCTCCGGCTACAACCGGCAAAAGCGTGCTGCCCGAAAAACGAAACATCGCCAACTCCTGAACCGTTAAACCGTGGGACCTTGCCCGCCCGTCGGCGGCTGCTGTGCGCCTCCCTCGGGAGGTTGCGCGCCATCAGGAGGAGGCCCACCCGGGCCGGCGTGTCCGCCAGGGCCTTGGCCGGGACGCGCCGGCATCCTGCGCAGTTCGGTCGGCACAAAAACGTTGTTCTTCAAGGCGCCGCGGCCGCCCACATGGTCGCCCACCTTGAAGTCGGCAAGCGTGATGCTCTCCTGCCCGCGTCCGGCGCGGAACGAGGTGCTGTCGTCCACTTCGATCACCTGCTCCACGTTGTCCATGCGCTTGATGGTCAGCTTGGTGCCGTCGATCTTGGTGATTTCGCCCATGATGAACGTCTTGCCCATGTCGGCCATGTTCGGGCGCTCGCCCATCATGCCCTGTCCGCCCGGACCACCGGGACCGCCCGTACGCGAGCCGACCATCTTGGCCGTCCAGACGCCGTCCTTGTCCTTTTCACCACCCACAAATACGGTGTCCCCAACTTTGAAGTCAGCAAGCTTGGCTTCCGCGCGGTCTTTGCGGAATTTGGTCTCGGCTGTGACTTTCACTTTGGCGGTATCACCATGGAAGGTCTTGACGGTGATGATGCCGTCCTTGATTTCAGTGATGGTACCGGCCACGCCGGGAGGCATGCGATGCTCGCCCTGCATGCCGGGGCCACCCTGTCCGCCACCCATAGGCGGCCCCTGCGGGTCGTCCGGCTGGGCGAACGCGGCGAGGGTGAACAGGGCCACGAACGCGGCGACGAATAACTTGCGCTGCAATTTCATATAGATTCCTCTGCGTGAGAACTCACTCGACTTCGGCTACGAATTTATTCTCATGCAGCATAGACGCACCTGCGCAGCGGAACTTCCTTAAGAATCGTAACGAAGTACGTACGTGCATGTTACAGAGACCGAGAGTGGCTGAAACCGCGGAGCTTGCGGCTGCCACGTTCCCTGAAAGTGCCGGAGCCGAACTGCGGCTACGCAAAAGAAAGAGGGCAGGAGATTTCTCCCACCCTTCGCCGTGCAGTGTTGCAAAGTCATCCACTGAAGATCGTGAAGAAGGCCCCTGTGCAGCCGCCACGGCTGTTCGCAGAGGCCATCCACGACTCTCGTTAGAAGTGGAAGCCGATCTCTCCGGTCACGCTGCGGGGAGCCAGAAAATGCGTGCCGCTGAAGGTCGACATGAAGTTATAGAGCGCGGCTTCGTTGGTCAGGTTCGCCACTGTCAATCGCAAACTCACCTTGCGGTGGTCGCCGCCGAACAGGTTGTCGGTGCCGATGGCGGCATCGAAGGTGTTGCGCGGCGCAATGCGTGACGGGCTCTTGTCGGCATTCACCACCGAGGGCACACGGATGCGCGTCGCAGCCAGCCCTGCCGAACACGCGGTGATCGGCGAACCGGGTGTGGCGTACACCGAGCCGCAGTGCAGGCCGATTTGTGCCTGCTGATCACCGGTGAAGCCGAGCATGTCGGTAAGGCTATTGACCGAGCCTGCGACCTGACCGCTCTCATACGACCACGTGAAGCCGAGCCACGGCAGGCGCTTGCCCGGCTGCCATTGCACGTGCGCGGTCTGTTCAAAGGCCTGGTCGTGATCGATGCGGAAAACGCTGTCATCCACCGGCGAGTTGAACAGGATTCCGCCCAGCTCCGGCCCGAAGAACCGCGCACGGGTATGCCCCATCACGCTGTAGGCGCTGATGCCGTGAATGGTCGGCATGGTCAGGCGCACGGAGACACCGTCAATTTTGGACTTGCGCCACTGGATGGGGAATGCCAGCGGCGTGTTGAACAGCACATCGAAATCATAGTCATCGTGCGTGAACTTCCAGAAGTAACTGGCGTCCACCTGGAGATACCTGCCGAGAGTCTGCTGCACGCCGGTCTCGAAGTGATCACGCACGGCGGGCGTAAGCGGCTTCTCTCCGAACGCACCGGCATCGCCCGCCAGCCCGCCTGCGCCGGTGGAGCTGCTGAGCACGAGGTTCTCGTTGTAAGGCGAGAGCATGAAGCGGCCATAGGAAGCACGCAGCACGCTCTTGGTCTTCGGCACAAGGTATGACGCGCCCAGGCGCGGCTGGAACTGGTAGCGGCTGCTGAGGCCGTTGTAATTGTCTCCGCGCAGACCAAGCGAGAGCGTCACGTTCTTCAGCTTGATGGAGTCCTGCAGGTAGGCGGCTTCCTGCTTGATATCCGCCGTGCCGCGGAACTGGAACAGCGAGCCGCCGTTGGCGATGTTGTAGGGCGCCAGCGACTCATCCGTGTTCGTGGGATCGGTAATGCCGAGTTGGAAGAACTCCGACAGGAAGGTGTGCTGGAATTGCACGCCGGCCTTGATGTTGTGGATGCCCTTGGAGTAGGAGTAGTCGGCCTTGAAGCCCGCGTTGGTCAGGCGGCGGCGCTGCGCCAGGGAAGCATCCTGGTCATCAAGCAGGTTGGCGCTCGGATAGTAGTTCACGCGATCCTGCCGCGCATAGGCGTTCACGGTCAGCAGCGAATGGTTGTTGATCTGGTGCGTGTAACCCGGCGCAACGTTCCAACTGTACTGCTGTTGGCGCTGATCCTGCCCCATCGCCTGCTGGTCGTACTGGTTCGGCGTCTGGAACCAGCTGCGTGCGAGCGAAACATTCAGGTGGAGCGAATCGCGGTCGTTGAGCTGGTAATCAACACGGTCGAAGAAGCTCTCGGCGTTGCCACGGTCATGCAGCGGATGGAATTCAGGCGAGTCGAGGAAACGGCCGCTGCGCAGACCATCAATGGCCAGGAAGTTGCCGTACTTGCTGGAGCCCTTACTCAAATTCAAAGACGTGCTGGCCGAGCCGAACGTGCCGTAGGAGAAGCTCAACTCGCCACGTAGCGGCGCCACACCAAGACCGCTCTTGGTGTTGGTGCGGACCACGAGGCTGGCCTTGTCGCCGAACTCGGCCGGAGCCACGCCGCTGATGGCCTCCATTGAATCGATGGTGTTCATCGAGATTTGGTTGCTGAAGGCGCGGCTCTGCTGGTCGGTGATGGGCTGGTTGTCAATGACGAACGACGTGTCGGCGTGCTCGCCCTGCGGGTGGAACATGCCGTTGGAATCGGCCGCCACGCCCGGCGCCGACTGCGCAATCACGGAACTCAGGGCGGTGCTGCTGGTCGCAATGGGCAACTTGTCGAGCAGCCCGGAATCAATATCGGTGTGCGCGGTGGGCGTGCTCTCCACGGCAATTTCATTGCTGCTGCCGGCGTCCACGTTCACCACCGTCTGGCTGGTGGCAACCTCCAGGGTCAGGTTCACCGTCACCGGCACACTGGAATGAACATCAATGTTGCGGTCCGAATTCTTGAACCCCACGACGCTGACGCGCACATGGTAGGCGCCGAAGGCCAGGCTGGTGATGCTGTATGCGCCCTGCGCGTTGGTGTTTACGGCGGACTTATAGCCGGTGATGGCGTTGCTCACCTCGACCCTGGCATCGGGCACCACGGCGCCGCTCGCATCTTGAACCACACCTTGAAGGGTGGTGGTGCTGCCCACGCTCTGCGGGTCCGCCGCGGCCAGTGCCGCCGAAAGCCAGAGCAGAATGGTCAACCCTGTCGTTAGAAACTTCATGGACTAATCTCCAAATTCATCCGGCCGCCATGCACGGAATATCAATCGATGCGCGACCGGCTCTGCTATGAGTGCTGTTGTATGAAAATGACTCTTTGATTCGCCGCTGGGAACGCGGCTGCCATTGCACTAACAGGATGGAGGAGCCCGGGAGGGAGCATGAGGATGCGTGGGACTGCCAACCTCACGCGAATCTGAGGCCTGCAACAGTTGCACCACCACCGGATGCCAGTCCAGCGCCGGCGCCGCATCCATCTCCACCACGGCCGAGGCCACGCGGCAGACCGCGCACTCGTCCATGGTGTTGTTCTGGAGATCGGTAACGTACGAGGTGGTGTGGCCAAGACACGGCGGAAAGCCATGCAGCGTCGGGTGCACCAGCAGGTGCACGAACAGCAGCAGCGCAATGCAGACTTTCGTGGTGTTCTTCATGCAAGACCCAATAACATTAAGTATGCAGCGGACGCCGAAAGGTTGCAAAATCTCGCAACCACGCCCGGCACGTGTGACTCTGTATCATCATGCGAGATACCGGGAGCTTTTCCGCGGATCACAACTGTTTCCGCCCTGGCAATCGTCGCGTATCATGGAAACTGTCATGCTTGAAGAACAGATCAAATGGGATGCGCGGTACAGCGAAAACCCCGCCGACTGGAACGAACCGGAAAACACGCTGCCGGAGTTGTACACCAAATTCGTAGCTCCGCACTTTCCCCGCCCTACGCGCGCCATTGATTACGCCGGTGGCGCCGGCCGCAACTCGCTGTGGCTTGCACAACAGGGCTGGCAGATGACGCTCATCGATGTCTCGACCGTGGCGCTTTCGCTCGCACAGCAGCGCTTTGCCAAAGCCGGGCTTACGCTGGAAACGCAGCAGGTAAACCTGGACACCTACGAACCTCCGACGGAAGCCTTCGACCTCGCGCTGGTTATCTACTTCATGCGCCGCCCGCTGTTTCCAAAGATCGCCGCCTCGCTGCGTCCAGGCGGATTCCTTATTTATAAGACGCACACCGCCATGGAAGGTCCCGGCAACGAACGCCATTACCTGATGGGCCCGGGCGAACTGCGCACGGCATTCCCGCAACTGGAAGTGCTCGACTACCAGGAATTCCCCGGCAAGCGCGGTCTTATCTCTCAACTGGTGGCGCGCCGCCCGCTGCACCGCTGACGTTCTGTTCGGCGGCGCAGTGCCCGCGCCGCCCGCTCATCCTCTCGACATATCCCTCGCCAAGCTGCGGACTCCGGAAGCTCCTTCCCTCACGACTCCATTCCGTTGCTATAATCTCCGGGCCGCATGTTTATTGGGCGTTGTAACACTCCTTTAACAATTGCTCGTCATTCCCATGGCTACCCGCACGCTCGAAAATCCGGACTACTACCTGAACCGAAGCCTCTCGTGGCTCAGCTTCAACCGTCGCGTGCTGGAGGAAGCAGAGGACTCCAGCAATCCACTGCTGGAGCGCGTGAAATTTCTGGCGATCACCGCCAGCAACCTTGATGAGTTCTTCGAAGTCCGCATTGCAAGCCTGCTGCAGCGCATTGAAGACGGCCACACCGAACCCGGCCCCGACGGGTTGACGCCGCTCGAGGAAAGCCACCTGGTGGCGGACGCCGTGCACAAGTTCGTGCACCAGCAATACGAGTGCTGGAATGAACAACTGCGTCCCGCACTGGCCGAGGAGGGCATTCACGTCCGTTCGCTGGCGGAGCTTGACGACACGGCGCGCGATTTTGTCGACGACTATTGCCTGCGCGAGCTGGACCCGCTGCTGACGCCGGTCACCGTCGACCCGGCGCACCCGTTTCCCCGCGTCATCAACAAAGCCTTATGCCAGGCGTTGCTGCTGCGCCGCCGGCGCCGCAACGCGCAGATCTACATGGGCGTGGTGACCGTGCCGCGCGTGCTGCCGCGGCTGGTGCGCCTGCCCGAAGAAGAGGGCGCGTATAGCTGCATTGCACTGGCCGACCTGGTGGCCATGCATGCCGCGCGCATGTACCGCGGTTACGAGATTCTCTCCGAGGGCGCGTTCCGCATCACGCGCAACAGCAACCTCTATTTGCAGGATGAGGAATCGCGCAGCGTGCTGGAGAGCGTCCGCACGGAACTGCACAACCGGCGCAAAGGCGACGCCGTGCGCCTGGAGATTGACGCCGAAGCGGGCAGCGAAATTGTTACGCGCCTGCGCGCGGTCTTCGATCTCGACGAGTGGCAGGTCTTCCCCACGCCCGGCCCGGTCAACCTGTCGCGACTGCTGCACCTATATGGCGAGGTCAATCGCCCGGAGTTGAAGTTCAAGCCGTTCATCGCCCGCGAGTGGACACTGCCGAAGGGCTGCGATGACGTGTTTGCCGCCGTGCGCCAGAAGGACGTGCTGCTGCACCATCCGTATGACTCCTACAACGGCGTGGTCAGCTTTATTGAGAGCGCGGCCAAGGACCCGCGCGTGCTCTCCATCAAGCAGACACTCTACCGCACGAATTCCGACTCCCCCATTGTGCAGGCCCTGATGGAGGCTGCCGCCACCAAGGAAGTCACGGTCGTCGTGGAAGTGAAAGCGCGCTTTGACGAAGCCTCCAACATCAAGTGGGCGCGCGAAATGGAAGATGCCGGCGTGCAGGTCTTTCACGGGCTGGTCGGCCTGAAGACGCACTGCAAGCTCGCGCTGGTGGCGCGCAAAGACCCTGACGGCGTCATGCGGCGCTACCTGCACCTCGGCACCGGCAACTACAATCCCTCGACCGCGCAGTTCTACACAGACCTGAGCCTGCTGACGGCGAACCCCGCGCTGACCGAAGCGGCGCACAAGGTTTTCAACTATCTGACGGCCTACGCCGAGCAGCCGAATTACGATCCGCTGCTGGTTGCACCCGTCGGCCTGGCCGAGCACACCATCAACTTGATTGCACGTGAGGCTGAGAACGCGCGCACCGGACGCCCCGCACGCATCATCGCCAAGGTGAATTCGCTGCTCGACAAGAACGTGGTGCAGGCGCTCTATCGCGCTTCACAGGCGGGCGTTGAAATCGATTTGATCGTCCGCGGCATCTGCTCGCTCAATCCCGGAGTGCGCGGCATCAGCAACCGCATACGCGTGCGCAGCATTGTCGGACGCTTCCTTGAGCATAGCCGCATCTATTACTTTGAGAACGCCGGCGAGCCGGAGCTATACCTTGGCAGCGCCGACTGGATGCCCCGCAATCTTTACGAACGCGTCGAAGTCGTCTTCCCAGTACTCAACCCGCTGCTGCGCGAGCGCGTCACGAAGGAGATACTGGCGGCGCAACTCGCGGACAACGTGAAGGCGCGCCTGCTCACACGTGGCGGCAACTATATGCGGCCGCCGCTGAAGCATGCAGCGCCGTTCAACTCGCAGGAGTTCCTCATTGACGTTGCCGAGGGGCGCAAGGACGCAACATCAATTCCCGAACACGCCCCGGCGCGTTCCCGTCGAGCCACAACTCCGCGTCCACGCAGGCCGAGAACGCGGCGCAGCGAATAGGAATCAGGAACCGTCATGATCGTCTTCATTCTTCGCCATGCCAACGCCGGACAAAAGCGGTTGAACCCCAAGGTGGACGACAAGCGCCCGCTCGACGCCGAAGGCATTGAGCAGAGCCGCTACATTGGGCGTCTGCTTTCGGCAATGGATGTGCACGTTGACCTGATCGTGAGCAGTCCGCTCAAGCGCTCCACGCAGACCGCCGCGCTCGTGGGCAATGAAATTGGCTATGAGGGACGTCTGGTGGTCGACAACGCCATGAAGCCGACGGCAACCTTCCAGCAGTTTGAGTCTCTGCTGCGCACCTGCTCCAAGCTCGAAGCAATCATGGTGGTCGGGCACAACCCGAACATGGCGCGTTTCCTGTCGCTGTTGGTGACGCGCGGCGCGAGCGAACGCGCCATCGAGATGAAGAAGGGCACGGTTGCGCGCGTGGACGTGAACGCCAAACGCGCCATCCTGAACTGGATGATCACGCCAAAGATCGCCAAGGCCTACTACCTGTCGATTCCCGGCAACAAGCCGCTGGAAAAATCCTCGGCTCCGAAGGAACCACTGCCCGTGGCACGCCGCGTGGCCAAGCCTGCGCGCAAAACGGCTCCAAAGCGGTAGCCCCTGAATTAGCGCGCGCCGCGCCGCCTCAGCAACGGCAATCGCGGCGTCATAATGGCCGGCGATGGCGGCTCAGCGTAACGCTCCATCTGCTCCTTGCTCAATCCATTCTGCGCAATGATGCTGCGGTAGAGTTCGGCGCTGGGCCGGGCGCGCCGCTCCTGCGTGCGAGGATCGAGTTCATACAGCCCGAAGCGCAACGTCCACCCCTGCGACCACTCGAAGTTGTCGACGATGCTCCAGTGGAAGTATCCGCGCACATCGTACCCCTCGTGCCACAATTCATAAAGATGCCGCACGGTGTTGACCATCACCCACGGGCGTATGCGGTCGGTGCGATCCGGCACGCCATTCTCCAGTACTACCATCGGCCGCCGCAGTGCCGCGTAGGTGTGCACCGCCATCTTCACCACCTCGGGACAGGCCTCTCCATAGGGATACTCGATGCCGCGGTCTCCCTGCGGAACATCCTGCGGCACGAACAGCCCGCCCGGCCCGTAGTACTTGCCGAACGGCAGGTTGATGCGCACGTGCAGCCGGTTATAGACGTTCAGCCCGATGAAGTCGACCGCGCCCTTCGCGTCCGGGGCTTCCACCTTCGGCAGCCACCACATCTCGGGCAGCGCGCCGTCGCGCAGAAAGTAGAGCGTGGAGAGGTTGTAAAGCTCGTGATAGACGCGCGCCAGCCAGCGGTCGAACGGACTGTGCGAGGCAGGCTTGAAGTGTATGTAATTGACGGCCAGGCCCACGCGCGCATCCTGCTGCGAGCGGTGCAGGCGCTCGTAGGCCAGAGCATGCGCCTCGTGGAGGCCCATCAGCGTGAGCATGGTCGCGCGCATGTCCAGCCGGCGGCCTGGCGGAAATTCTCCGAACAGGTAACCGAAAGCCGTGAAGACGTTGGGTTCGTTGAATGTGACCCAGTCGGTGCAGAGATCGCCGAATTGCTCCTGCACCTGCGCGGCAAAGCGTGCAAACAGGCGCGGCCCGCTGTGGTGCGTAAAGGCTCCGAGCTCTTCAAACCACTGCGGATGCGTGAAGTGATGCAGCGTGATGAGCGGACGCATGCCGCGTGAGCGGATAGCGCGCAGCAGCGCCCGGTAGCGCTCCATGGCCACGCGGTCCCACTCGCCCTGTCGAGGCTCCAGGCGGCTCCACTCCACAGAGACACGCAAGGCATTTACGCCAAGCGCGGCGCAGCGGTCCAGGTCGCTCTCACCGTCACGCCACCAATTGCATGCTGCGCCGCAGCGGTCGCGTGAGCGCACGCCGCCCGTCTGCTCCCAGTGGTGCCACTGGTTGAGCGTGTTGCCGCCTTCAAACTGGTGTGCCGCCGTGGAGATGCCCCACAGCCAGCCTTCCGGAAACGTGAGCATGATTCGGCCGCCGCGCGTGGTGTCCGCAGAGTAGCAGCCCGCTCCGCGCGCGGCAACCGCACAGACACAGAAGGCGCAGAGCCTGTGCCCCGCGCCTTCCTCAAAACGGCTGTTTCCCTATTTCTTCTTCTTTTCCGGCTGCGCCACAATCAGCTCGTTCTTCACTTCAAAAACCCCGGGCACGGTGTTGGCGCGGATGCCCGCCGCGTCCTTGTCCGCCTGCGTGTCCACCACGCCCTCCAGCTTTACATGACCGGCGTTGACGATGATGTGCAGGCTGGGCGCAGCTTCCCACGAGTAGCGCGAAAGGCCGCCAAAACTGAAGATGCTGCGCGCCACCGCCCGGCGAATGCGTATGTCACTCTGGAAGTTCGGCATTACGTTGATGTGGTTGACCACCGCGGTCACGCCTTCCACCTGCTTCGCCGCGTTCTCCGCGTCAGACTTCATCCACGGCTCGCGCACGTCGCCGTAAAGCTCCACGGTCGTGCCCTTCACCCGGAACATTAGGTAGTCCCAGATGCTGTAGCGCGGCATCATCACAAGCTCATGCCGAACTTCGCGCGCAATGCGCTCGGTCTCACTCGCAGGCTTGGGCAACTTGCCGTAGGAGACCAGCGCCGGAATCAGCGGCGTCTCTTCCGGGCCGGTGCCGCGCACGGCAGGCGCGGGTGCCTGCGCCATCGCCTGCGACGACAGCATGATCATTCCGCTCACCGCAAGCAGGGTGAGCAACAGCAAGGATTTGAATGTCTTTCTCATCTGTTCACCCCCGTGAAATCTAAAGATCATTCCTGCCGCATAGACGGCTGAGACGGCACGAAGGTGAGCGCCGCCCGCAGCTATTTACATCGCTTAAGGCTTCACCGACGCGCTCTCCTGGCACCGCTGCCAGAAGTTGCCAAGCATCTTCATCCCCTGCGGCGTCAGCACGGATTCGGGATGGAACTGCACTCCCTCCACGTCGAGTGTGCGGTGCCGCACTCCCATAATGATGCCCTCTTCGGTCTCCGCCGTAATCTCCAGCTCCTGTGGGCAGCTCGCGCGTTCAATCACCAGCGAGTGGTATCGCCCGACCTCGACCGGCTGCGGCAGTCCGGCAAAGACGCCGCGGCCGTCGTGATGCACGCGGTAGCACTTGCCGTGCACCGGCTTGGGCGCGCGCACAATGCGTCCGCCAAAGGCCTCGCCAATGGACTGATGCCCCAGGCAGACGCCGAGGATGGGCAGCTTGCCCGCCAGCTCGCGAATAGCCGCCAGCGACACGCCCGCCCCCTTTGGCTCGCCCGGGCCGGGGGAAATCACCAAGCCGCTGTAGCCGCCGCACGCGATCTCCTCAACCGTGATGGCGTCATTACGCGCCACGCACGGCTCCGCGCCCAGTTCGCCCAGGAACTGCACGAGGTTATAGGTAAACGAGTCGTAGTTATCGATCACCAGCAGCATGGCCGCCTCCTGCCTGTTCTTCACCGGCCACGGCCAGTGCCACCGCGCGGCGCAGCGCCTGCGATTTGTTCACCGTCTCCTCCCATTCTTTCGCCGGGTCGGAGTCATACACAATGCCCGCGCCAGCCTGCACGCACACCGAATCCTTCTTCACTTCCATGGTGCGTATGGCAATGCACGAATCGAGGTTGCCGGTGTAGTCGGCGTAGAGCACGCAGCCGCTATAGACGTTGCGCGGCCCGCGCTCCAGTTCGGCAATGGCCTGCATGGCGCGGATCTTCGGCGCGCCGGAAACCGTGCCCGCCGGGAAGCACGCCGCCAGCGCATCGAAGCGGTCGAGCCCCTTGCGCAGTGTCGCGGAAAGCTCCGTCACCAGGTGCTGCACGTGCGAATACTTCTCCACCGTCATCAACTTCTGCACCTTCACTGAGCCGTACTCGGAGACCCTGCCGAGATCGTTGCGTCCAAGATCCACGAGCATCATGTGTTCGGAGCGCTCCTTCTCATCTGCCAACAGTTCGCAGGCGAGCTGCTCATCTTCTGCGCCAGTTGCGCCGCGTGTGCGCGTGCCGGCAATCGGCCGGTAACTCAGCTCGCCGCGCCGCGAGCGCACCAGCATCTCCGGCGAAGCGCCCACCAGCGCCTCATCGCCCAAGCCAAGCAGGAACATATAGGGGGACGGATTGGTCATGCGCAACGCGCGGTAGAGAGCCACCGGCGTGGTGCGCGCATGGGTCTCAAAGCGCTGCGAGAGGACAATTTGGTAGCACTCTCCGGCGGCGATCAACTCCTTCGCTTCTTCAACCGCGTGCTCAAATTCCGGACGCGTGAAGTTGGAGCTGAACTCAATCTCACGCGAGGTTTCCGCCGCGGGATCGGCCAGAGGAAGCTCGACCGCTTCACTCAGGCGTTTGACCACGCTGCGGTTCTTCTCCACTGCCTGCTCGTAGGCCGTGCGCAGCTTTCCTTGGTCGCCCTGCGCCTCTTCCGGAAACACGAGCGTGCGCACTTGTATCTGCTGGCGCGCGTGGTCAAAGGCCAGCACCGTGCGGAAGATCAGGAACACCGCGTCATCGCCTTCGGCAGGAATGACCTTGACCGCAGGCTCAAACCATTGCGCCGCCGCATAGCCAAGGTAGCCGACGCAGCCGCCCGCCATCGGCGCATCATGCTCGCCAACGGCCAGGTCGCGGTTGGCAAATTCGCGCCGCAGATACTCAACCGCGTTGCAGTTCTCTTCATGCACGGTACCGGCAATCTCCACCGTGCACTGCGCGCCGCGCCCGCGGACCACAGCATGCGGCTCCGCGCCCAGGAAGCTGTACCGCGCCAGGTGCTCGCCGCCCTCCACGGACTCCAGCAGGAAGGAATAGCGCGAGCCGTTCTTGACGCGCAGATAGGCCGAGAGCGGTGTCAGCAGGTCTGCGGCAACGGTGTGCGACACCGCCACCACCGAGGCTCTCTGCGCGCGCTTTTCGAACTCCTCAAAGTTCTTCGGACCGATCACGCGTGCACCTCCGCGCGCTTCGACTGCGCGACAGTGCGTCCCACCACTTCGGCAATCTTGCGTACCTCGTCCACCAGCGTGTCGAGTTGATCGGGGTAGAGCGACTGCGGCCCGTCGGAGAGCGCTTCATCCGGGTTGTTGTGAACCTCGATGATGAGGCCATCGGCGCCCACGGCTACAGCGGCGCGCGCCAGCGGCGTCACCTTGTGGCGCTTGCCGGTGCCGTGGCTCGGGTCTACGAGGATGGGCAGATGGCTCAACCGCTGCACGGCCGGCACCACGCTCAGGTCAAGCGTGTTGCGCGTATGATCGGCAAAGGTACGCACGCCGCGCTCGCACAGAATCACGTCGTAATTGCCTTCGCTCATCACGTATTCGGCGGCCATCAGGAACTCCTCGAGCGTGGCCGAAAGTCCGCGTTTCAGCAGCACCGGCTTGCGTGTGCGTCCGGCGGCTTTCAACAGCGAGAAGTTCTGCATGTTGCGCGCGCCAAGCTGGATGCAGTCGGCGTACTGCGCCACCAGCTCCAGCGAATGTTCGTCAACGGCCTCGGTCACCACCAGCAGCCCGAACTTCTCGCGTGCCTCCGCCAGCAGCTGCAGCCCTTCCTCACCCATACCCTGAAACGCATACGGCGAGGTGCGCGGCTTGAATGCTCCCCCGCGCAGAAAGCGCGCTCTTGTGCGTGCTACGCGCTCGGCCACGGCAAATAGCTGGTCACGGCTTTCCACCGCGCACGGTCCGGCCATGATGGCCACCTCGCGCCCGCCAACCGTTGCGTCGGAGCCCGCAAACTTCACCACCGTGTTCTCTGGCTTCGCTTC
The DNA here is from genome assembly GCF_059726245.1 of Oryzophilus luti. NCBI lineage: Bacteria > Pseudomonadati > Acidobacteriota > Terriglobia > Terriglobales > Koromonadaceae > Oryzophilus > Oryzophilus luti. The sequence goes on along the minus strand of NZ_AP040874.1, from coordinate 3,763,981 downwards.
ACGGCTCACCAGCTTGTAGGGCTTGGACACTGGGATGGCCTCAGCCACGCCCGGTATCTCCTCAAATGTTGACGGTTCCAGCGCGCCCTTGTTGCCGGTAATGCCGATAGCTGTGCGCTGCGCGCCAGGAACGGTGTGCGCCCGCAGGCCGAGCTTTTCCACGCGCCGGCAGACTTCGCTCACCTGCTCCGGTGATGCATCCGCTTTCATCAATATCAGCATCGCTTACTTCTCCTTTGCGGCAACCGACTGCGTAAAACCGCTCACAAATTCCTTCACCTTCGCGGGTGCCTTGCGGCCTTCGGCCTCGATGATGCGCACGATGGCCGAGCCGACCACAACGGCATCCGCGAACTGCCATGCCTGGTGCGCTTGCTCCGGAGTCGATATGCCGAAGCCGATCGCCACCGGCAGCTTGCTCACCTGCCGTATGCGTTGCACCAAACCTTCCACGTCATTTGAAAGCTGTTTGCGCGCACCGGTAACTCCAGCGACCGAGATGGTGTAGAGAAAGCCGGTCGCGTGCTGACCAATGTGCTGCAAGCGCGCATCGCTTGTGGTGGGCGCCACCAAGTTGATGAGGTCCACATCATGCTCGCGCAGCATCGCCGCCAGCGGCTCAGCGGTATCCGCCGTCAGGTCCGTGATGAGCACGCCCGCAATACCCAATGAGTTCGCCTCGGCCGCCAACTTTTCCAGCCCGTATTGCAGCAACGGATTCAGGTAGCTGAACAGCACCATGGGAACACCCGTCTTCTTCCATGCGCGTTGCGCAACTTCCAGCACCTGCGCGAGCGTGGTGCCATGATGCAGCGCGCGGTCGCATGCCGCCTGGATCACCGGCCCGTCCGCCATCGGGTCGCTGAACGGCACACCCAGTTCGATGACCGACGCGCCAGCCTCGGCAAGCGCCACCAGAATTTCGTACGTCGTCTCCAGGTCCGGATCGCCCGCCGTGATGTACGGAATGAATCCCTTGCGCCCTTCGGCCTTCAGCGCGTCAAACACCTTCGTCAGTTCGCTCATTGCTGTTTCGCCTCCAGGCATTTCGCCACGGAATCCACGTCCTTATCACCACGTCCGGAAAGATTGACGATGATCAATGCTGTTTTCGGAAGCTCGCGCGCCAGCCGTATGGCATGCGCCACCGCGTGCGACGATTCAAGAGCCGGAATGATGCCCTCCTTGAGCGAGAGCATCTGGAAAGCCTCCAACGCCTCCGCATCATTCGCAGAGGTGTACTCCGCGCGCCCGATCTCGCGCAGGAACGCGTGCTCCGGACCGACTGCCGCGTAATCCAACCCGGCTGAAATCGAATGTGTGCTCGCAATCTGGCCGCCCTCATCCTGCAGCACGTAGCTGTACGTGCCTTGCAGCACGCCGGGGCGTCCACCGGAAAAGCGCGCGGCATGCTTGCCCAGCGCGCTGCCCACGCCGCCGGCTTCCACGCCGATCAACCTCACTGACTTGTCCGGCACAAAGGCCGTGAAGATGCCGATGGCGTTGGAACCGCCGCCGACACAGGCGACCACCGCATCCGGCAGGCGGCCTTCCTGCTTCAACACCTGCGCGCGCGCCTCGTCGCCAATGACGCGCTGGAACTCGCGCACCATCGTTGGATACGGATGCGGCCCGAGCGCGCTGCCCAGCAGGTAATAGGTGTCATTCACGTTCGTGACCCAGTCGCGCAGCGCCTCGTTGATGGCGTCCTTCAATGTCTTGGAGCCGGTCTCGACCGCGCGAACTTCCGCGCCCATCAACCGCATGCGGAAGACGTTGAGTGCCTGCCGTTTCATGTCCTCCGAACCCATGTAGACCACGCACTCCAGGCCGAAGCGCGCGCACACCGTAGCGGTGGCCACGCCGTGCTGGCCCGCGCCGGTTTCGGCAATGATGCGGCGCTTACCCATGCGGCGCGCCAACAGCACCTGGCCCAGCGCGTTGTTGATCTTGTGCGAACCGGTGTGCGAGAGGTCTTCGCGCTTGAGATAAATGCGCGCCCCGCCCAAGTGCTTCGTCAGTGACTCCGCGTAGTACAGCGGCGTCGGGCGTCCGGAAAAGTTCGCCAGCAGATCCTGCAACTCCGCCTGAAACGCTGCGTCTTTCCGCGCCTTGGCAAAGGCCTCGGTCAACTCTTCCAGCGGAGCCATCAATGTCTCGGCCACGAACCGGCCGCCGTAGGTGCCGAAGAATCCATCTTCGGCCGTGGTGTTCCAAAGCTGCTTCATTCCAACCTCTTCCCTGCGGCACGCGCCGCCAGCAGAAACTCCTGAACTTTGTTGTGGTCTTTCATTCCGGGCGCAGTCTCAACACCGCTGCACACATCCACGCCATCGGGATGCACCGCATCAATCGCCGCAGACACGTTCTGCGGGCTCAGTCCCCCGGCGAGATAGAAAGGCACGCGCCCCGCAAGATGCTCGCGCACACCCCGCAGCAGGCTCCAGTCGAACGTTTGCCCGCTGCCACCGCGCAGCACGCTTGGCGTGTCGAACAGGAACGCCGCAGCCTGGTAGGCATCCAGCACGCGAAAATTAAATTCCTCATCCACGTGAAAGACCTTCCACACCGCAAATTCCCGCGCCAGTTCCGCGCAAAGCTCCGGCGACTCCGAACCCGCAAGCTGCACGGCATTCAACTTTGCTTCGCGCGCGATGGCCGCGATGTCCTGGGCGCTGCGGTCAACAAAGATGCCCACGCGCTCCACCTCATCCGGAAGCGCGGCGCAGATGGCCGCCACCGCAGAAGCCTGCATAAAGCGCGGGCTGGGCGGATGAAAAATGAAACCCACTGCGTCAGCGCCGTTACGCACCGCACATTCGGCATCGGCAAAGCTGGTGTTGCCGCAAATCTTCACGCGCAGCTTCATGCCTGTGCCTCCGTCGCATCTTCGGCGCGGACTGAACGCAATTCGCGCAGCATCCGGACGGGGTCTTCCGCGAGCATTAGCGTCTCGCCGATGAGGAACCCGCGATACCCCGCACCGCGCAGGTGCCGTATATCGTCTGTCGTGCGAATACCGCTTTCGCTGATGAGCACTGCATCCTTCGGCGCCAGCTCGGCCAGCCGCATCGAGGTTTCCAGCGTCACTGCCAGCGTCTGCAGGTTGCGGTTGTTCACGCCGATGAGGCGGGCGCCCGCGTGCGCTGCACGCTGCAGCTCCTCTTCACTGTGGACTTCGACCAGCGCGTCCAGCCCCACGCGTTCGCACTCTCCGAGAAGCGTCGCCAGTTCGTCATCGCTCAAGCCAGCCACAATCAGCAGCGCCGCCGACGCTCCGGCCAGCACCGCCTCATGCAGTTGATAGCTGTCGACGGTGAAATCCTTGCGCAGCAGCGAAAGTTCGACCGCCGCATGCACGGCACGCAGATCGTCGAGCGAGCCGCTGAAGTACTTCGGCTCGGTGAGCACGCTCATCGCCGCCGCACCCGCTTGTTCGTAGAGCCTTGCAACCTCGACCGGCTGTGCACCGGCGCGGATGGCGCCCGCCGAGGGCGAGCTGCGTTTGAACTCCGCAATGATGTTGATGCCGTCGGCACTCAGCGCGGCGTGCATGCGTCCGGCCTGCGCTTTCGCGGCAAGAGCGCGTGCAGCGAGCTCCGCGCGTGCCTCCGACGTTACCGCCTGCATCTCGGCACGCTTTTCGTCCATCACCTTCAGTAGGAATCCGCTCATGCCTGCACTCCTGCCAAACTCAGCGAGCGCAGCGCTTCGAGCTTTGCCAACGCCCTGCCGGAGTCCAGGCTCTCCTTCGCTCGCTCTGCACATTCCAGCAGCGGCGCAGCGGTGCGGACGTGCAGCGCGGCGGCGGCATTCATCAGCACCAGATCGCGCGCAGCATCGCGACGCTCCCCGGCCAGCACGCTGCGGATGATGGCCGCGTTCTGCGTGGCATCGCCGCCGCGCAGGGCCGAGCAATCCTGGCACTTCAACCCGAAGTCTTCGGGTGCAACTTCGCGCTCGTTGAGTTTTCCATGGTCCACTTCCACGACGGTGGTCGGGCCGTCGAGCGTGATCTCGTCAAGGCCGTCGTGTCCGCGCACCACCCACGCGCGCTCCACGCCGAGTGCTGCCAACGCACCGGCCATGGCCTTCATGTACGGCGCAGCGCTCACGCCCATGATGCGGTACGGCGCAAGGCACGGATTCACCAGAGGTCCCACAAGGTTGAACGTGGTTCGTACGCCCAGTTCGCGGCGCACCGGAGCCACACGGGCCAGCGCCGGATGGTAAAGAGGAGCAAAGAGGAAGCAGATGCCGATTTCGTCCAGCGCGTGCTCGGCGCGTGTGGCGTCGCCGTTGCCTGGCTTGGCCAGTTGCACGCCCAGCGCCTGCAACACGTCGGCGGAACCTGACCGGCTGCTGGCGGCGCGGTTGCCATGCTTGGCCACAGCGCAACCGGCTCCGGCGATCACAAACGCCGCAGCGGTGGAGACGTTGAAGGTCTTGGCCGCGCTTGCGCCGGTTCCGGCGGTGTCAATGGCGGGCTGCGCGCTGTGTACGTGCACCATGCGTGCCACCAGCGCGTCGGCCACGCCGCTCAACTCCTCGGCGCGCTCGCCCTTGGCGGCCAGCGCAACCAACACGGCGGCAATCAGCGTGTCGGTGGTCTCCGGAGCCAGCAGCGCGGAGGTCATCTCAGCCGCTTCACTGCGGGAAAGGTCCTGGCGCGCGCTCAGGCGGCGCAGGTATTCACGTAATACGGATGCAGGTTCACCACGATGTGCGATGTCCACGGACTCTTGTGCCATTGCAGAAATCCCATGCTCACGGATATGCCGTGAGAAGCTATTCAGTTTTGTTTAATTGAAATGCGTAAACGAAACGTGCCGCGTTACAGGCACACGACGGTCGTGGACCACCATCGGCGGGACCATCGGTGAGCGGAAATGGAAGGAGTGTTGCTCACGGGTTGAGTGTAGCATTGCCCACCGCACCATCACAAGCGGGAAACAAAAATCTCCTGCGGCTAGCGCAGCGTGACCAGGAACGCGGCAATATCCCGCGAATCCTTTTCATTCACATTCATCGATGGCATCGAGGTGCCCGGCTTCAGCGAAGACGGCGACTGAATCCAGCGCACAAGGTTCTGCGGCGTGTTTGCAACCCGGCCGCCGGCGATAGTCTTTGCGCTGCCCACATGCGCCAGCGAAGGCCCTGTAACATCCCCCGTATTGCTGACGCCGGGAATGCTGTGGCACGCCGTGCAGCCGTATTGCGCGAGCACGGCGCGTCCCGCCTTCGGGTTGCCACCCGTTTCACGCACCAGGGTGGAAGTGAGCGTGCAACCCAGCGTCAAAGAAAACAGAATGAGAGCCGCAACCGTAAGAGTCCGAGTGTTCATGATGATGTGTTAGCAGTGTACTGCGGGATTGCACGCACAAACCAGCCTTCCGGGCGACCGGGCGTTCGCAACGGCTCGAGTTCCTCCGAAACAGATCTGCTACGCCAGTGCCTGCTCCGCCTGGTAACTGCGCGCCGGCTCCTCACAGCGAAGCACGCGCAAGGCGCCTTCGGCCAGCGCACGCAATTCGTCTTCTCCCGGGTACACCGCCACTGGCGCCAGGAATTGCACGCGCGCCGCAATGTGCTGCACCAGCCGGGCCGAGTGCGCCATGCCGCCGGTGAGCACCACCGCATCAAGGTTGCCGCCCAGCACGGTCGCCATCGCGCCGATGTCCTTAGCGATCTGGTAGGCCATCGCCTCAAAGACGAGTGCGGCCTTGCGGTCGCCGGCGTCGATGCGGCGCTCCACCTCCATCAGGTCGCTGGTGCCGAGGTAGGCTTTGAGGCCGCCTTCCACGGCCAGCGCGCGCTCCAGCTCTTTATCCGTCATGCCGCTGGTAAAGCACAGTTCGATGAGCTGGAGCACAGGCACTGTCCCCGCGCGGAGCGCGCTGAACGAACCTTCTTCGCGCGAATTCGTTGCGTCCACCATGCGCCCGTCGCGATGCGCACTCACTGTGTTTCCGCTGCCAATGTGCGCCACCACCAGGCGCAACTCCGCATAAGGCCGATGCTGGTCGCGGGCAAAGCGCTTGGCCGTGGCCTTGGTGTTGAGCGCGTGCGACAGGCAGACACGATCGGTCAGAGGCGTCCCAGAGAACCTCGCCACATCCTCCCACTCGTCGACGGAAACCGGATCAACAATGTAGGCTGGGCAGTGCGCGTGCGCCGCGATTGCAGCCGCCAGAGGCGCGCCAAGGTTGGACGCATGGTCACCACGCGCGGCATGCGCCAGATCCTCAATCATCGCATCGCTCACCTCGTAGGTTCCGCTGGGCAGTGAACGGAGCAGGCCTCCGCGGCCAACAACAGCGTCAAAACGCTGCAGGTCAAAACCGGAAATCTCAAGCTCGCACTCAATGAGGGCACGGCGGAAGTCGAACTGTTCCACCATCGGGCGCCCACGATATGGCGCCAGCACGTCGTCGCTGTGGCGCAGCGTGCGCTCCATGAGAGGCTCCAGGTTGTCGAAGACAGCGAATTTCGTGGAGGTGGCTCCCGGGTTGAGTGCGAGGATGCGGAACTTCTCCATGACGCGCTCCTAGGTGGAGACAATGGCCCGATTCGCAGGCACGCCGGAGAATGCCCCAGTCGGGGGTAACTGCGCTGTGCCGTACGTCACTGTGCAACGGAATGAAGGCACAGGGTTCCATTCGGGGAATTTTCACCGTAGCAATTTGCAACACCTTTTGCCCCCTTCCCGGAGTTTCAGGTTGCGGCATATCACCCCTCGGGTGGGGCATTTGGCTTCTTTCTCGGCCTCCTGCTCCAGATAGCCCGCATTTCTTAGAGTGTTCTAAGTTATTCATTCATAAGATGTAGCAAGATACCTTCCGGAGTTTTCCAGTTTTGGCCCCCCAGATGCGAATACCACCACCGAGGCTGTGTGTTTTCCGGGTTTCAACCCGGCTGGAAGTAGGTTGAAAAAGAAAATATGCAAACTGCGGATTCCGCAAAGATAAAGATCGGTGCTGTTGCCAGTCACTTCAATGTATCGGTGGATCTGCTCCGGCTTTACGAACGAGAGGGCTTGCTGATTCCAATCAAGTCCCCCAAGGGCACGCGGTATTTCACTGAGCAGGATTACGTCTGGATTTCAACTCTGTTGCGGTTGGTGCGCGAGGCGCGGCTGAATTTTGCCGGCATTCGTCACTTGCTCGCGCTGCTTCCCTGTTGGGAGATCAACGGGTGCAGCACGGATAGCAAGACGCACTGCCCGAACGCACAGGGAGCCACGGAACCCTGCTGGGTGAAGAAGCAATGCTGCAATCCTCGCGATTGCTACAGCTGCCCGGTGTACCGCTCCGCCAGCGCATGCCAGAACCTGAAGTCTCTGCTGCTGCCGCTGAACGAAACGGAAAGGCCGAAGTCACTGTTACAGGTTGTGGCGCGCGCGTAGGCCAGAGTCACGGAAGGTGTATCCGTTAAAGCGGTGACTGCGACGGATGCACAAGTTCCGGATCTGCCCCAGCGCTGCCCGGTCGTGCACACGTTGCCCACTGCACAGGAGAGGCAATGTGCGCACGGTCTTCACGCCTGCGTGTGCGCCCCCACCGCGCGTCGGCACTAGCCGGAGATTTCTCCGCTCAAGGTCTGTCTTCATTCGTACGAACGAAAGGCCCACCCGCCATGCGGATGGGCCTTCGTATCACTGATCACATCCAACGTATTACTGCGCGTGGGTCTCCGCGTCCGGCTGCCCCAGCGCCGCGCCGTGGCGCACGTCCGCGCCCTTCACCCAGAAGATGACATCCTCGGCGATGTTGGTGGCGTGGTCGGCCACACGCTCCAGGTTGCGCGTAATCAGCAGCGCTTCCAGGTACTGCTGCGTGTGCTCAGGCTTCTCCTTCATGGCCTTCACCAGCACCACGAAAGCATCATCCTTCATGCGGTCCACAATGTTGTCCATCTCCAGCACGGCCTGCGCCACGTCGGCCTTGGCCGAAAGGAATGACTCCAGCGCGCGCCGCACCATGGCGGAAACCGTGGCGCTCATGCGTGGAATATCGACCGGTATATCGGCCTCCTCCGAGTGGATCAGCGTCAGCGCGCGCTGCGCGATGTTGACCGCCTGATCGCCCACGCGCTCCAAGTCGCCGTTGATCTTGAGCACGGCGAGGATGAAGCGTAGATCGGTGGCCATGGGCTGCTGCATGGCAAGAATGTCCACTGCTTGCTCGTCGATGGCACGCTCCAGCGCGTTGATGGATTTCTCGCGCTCGAATACCTGCTCGGCCATCTTGGCGTCGCGCTTCTCGTACACCTCGCTGGCGAACTCGATGGCGCTCTCCGCCTGCCCGCCCATTTCGAGCAACCGCTGCTTCAGGTCGTCGAGTTCCTGCTGAAATCTGCTGCGCATTATCCAAACCTGCCTGTGATGTAGTCTTCGGTCCGCTTGTCGGCGGGCGTGGTGAAAATCTTCTGCGTCTTGTCGAACTCGATCAGCTTGCCCATCAGGAAGAAGCCGGTGGTATCGGCAACGCGCGCGGCCTGCTGCATGTTGTGCGTCACGATGACGACTGTGTACTGCTCCTTGAGCTGGAAGACGAGTTCTTCGATCTTGCCGGTGGAGATCGGGTCCAGGGCTGAGGCCGGTTCATCCATCAGCAGGATGTCAGGCTCCACGGCCAACGCGCGAGCGATGCACAGGCGCTGCTGCTGTCCGCCGGAGAGGCTCGCGCCGGACTTCTTCTTCAGCACGTCCTTCACTTCGTGCCAGAGCGCAGCCATCGTCAGCGAGTGCTCCACCACCTCATCCAATTCGCGGCGGTTGCGGTAGCCGTTCAGCTTCAACCCGGCGGCCACGTTGTCATAGATCGACATGGTCGGAAACGGATTTGGCTTCTGGAAGACCATGCCGATGCGGCGGCGGACATCGACTGCGGCGGTCGACTTGCCGTAGACATCGAGGTCGCCGACTTTGACTTCCCCGTCGACACGCGCGTCGGCGATGGTCTCATGCATGCGGTTCAAGCAGCGGACGAACGTGCTCTTGCCGCAGCCCGAGGGACCGATGATGGCCGTCACCTGGTTCGGGGCAACGTCCATGTTGATTTCCTGCAGAACCTGCGCCTTGCCGAACCAGGCGTTCAGACTCCGGACTTCAATTCCAAGACCCATGATGGATCGGGCTCCTTGTCAAAAAACCTTTGGTTACGCGCTGTGCCGCATCTGTCCGCGGCTGGCGACAATGCGCACGGCGGTCACGGCGGTGACGATCAACAGAATCAGAACCAGCGCGCCGGCCCACGCCTGCCGGTGCCAGTCGTCATAGGGCGAGATGGCGTAGGTGTAAATCTGCAGCGGCAGCGCCGCCGAAGGCTGCGTCAGAATGTCGGTGCCCTTCAGGTTCCAGAACTGGTTGCCGAAGGCGGTGAACATCAGCGGGGCGGTCTCGCCTGCCACGCGGGCAAACGCCAGCATGACGCCGGTGATGATGCCGCTGGCGGCGGTGCGCACGGAGATGGACAGCGTGCTGCGCCAGTGAGGAATTCCCAGACCCAGCGCGGCTTCACGCACGTTGTTCGGCACCATCTGGAGCATCTCTTCGGTCGTGCGCGCCACGGTCGGCACCATCATGATGCCAAGCGCGATGCCGCCGGAAAGCGCGGAGAAGTGCCCCTGCCGCACCACCACGAGCGAGTAAACGGCGATGCCGACCACGATCGAGGGCACGCCATTGAGCACGTCGGCAGTGAAGCGCACCAGCTGCGCATACTTGTTGCGCCCGAACTCAGAGAGGTAGATGCCCGAGCCAATGCCGAGCGGGATGCCGATCAAACTGGCGATGCCGAGGATGACGGCCGAGCCGACGATGGCGTTTGCCATGCCTCCGCCTGCTTCGCCCGGAGGCGCTGGCGTCTTCGTCAGGAAGTCAATGTTGATGGCGCCCACACCCTTGTAGACGAGGTAGACGAAGATGGCCACCAGCGGCACCAGCACGATAAGGGAGGCGGCCGCAGCCGAACCCACCATCGCCCAGTTCACAATGCGGCGAAACCAGCTGATGGTGCGGGTCTTTCTGGAAACTTGAACTTTCTCTTGCTTAGACATGCTGCCTCGAGGCGCCGCGCGTGATGCTCCAGACGAGCAGGCGGGCCATCGCATTCACAATCAACGTTACGAGCAGCAGCGCCAGGCCGATCTCGACCAGCGCGCTCAAGTAGAGGTCTCCGGTGGCTTCGCTGAACTCGTTGGCGATCACCGATGCCATGGTGTAGCCGGGTGCGAACAACGATTTTGCAATCTCCGGGCGGTTGCCGATGACCATGGTGACGGCCATCGTCTCGCCAAGTGCACGGCCCAGGCCGAGAATGATGCCGCCCAGAATACCGACGCGCGCATTGCGCAGCACCGCCATGCGGATCATCTCCCAGCGCGTTGAACCCAGCGCCAGAACAGCTTCGCGCTGATGCTGCGGCACCACGCTCAGCACCTCGCGCGTAATCGACGAGATGATGGGGACGATCATGATGGCGAGGATGACGGCGGCGGCCAGCATGCCGATCCCGAACGGCGGGCCGTCAAACAGCCCCGTCCAGCCGAACGACTTGGCCAGCCACGGCTGCACATACTTGCGCAGTAGCGGGCACAACACAAAGATCGCCCACAGGCCGTAGATGACGCTCGGAATCGCGGCCAGCAACTCCACCAGAAACGAGATGATGCCGCGTAACCACTTGGGGCAGATTTCGGTGACGAAGACCGCCACGCCAACCGCGAGCGGAACCGCCAGAATCAGCGCGACGAACGACGAGACCAGCGTGCCATAGAGAAATGGCAGCGCGCCGAAGTCGCCCGAGACCGGGTCCCACGCCTGCCCGGTAAAGAACTTCCAGCCGAACTGGGCGATGGACAGGCGAGAGCGGATCCAGAGCTCGTAGACGAACAAAGCCAGCACCGCAATGACACTCAACGAACAGGCAAGCATCACATAGCGGAAGCCGAACTCGGTTGCGCGGGTAAAGAAACCGACACGCGCCGGAAGGCGGCGCACACTCGAACGAAGTTTTACGGACCGGCGTTCGTTCGGATCACTGTTGGGCCGCTCCACGAGCGGCGGTACGGCCAACGGCCGTGCTAACCCAAGCGATGGGTTTTGGCTGCTTGTGCTCACGCTCGCAACATAACAAACCAATATGAATGCATGATGAATTTTGCCTGGAAAGTGGATGTCATTGCAGCGGAAGGAGTTACATGAATTACTCTGCACCGCCACTGGTGCGGATGTTAAAGACGTAGCAGGAAGGGTTCCAAAAGATTACGAGCCAGCGCAACCGGTTGGTCACGCTGGCCCGAGACAGCCCTTGCAGGTTTGCGCGGGCTGGAGGAAAACCTTGTTGAACAGGAGGCCGGTATTCGAGCCAGCCTCCCGCGTTTGCGAACTAGAAGCTGTAGATGACGTCGAGCTGACCGCGATACAGGTTCGTATTCTTGGTGAACGAGGTCGGGGTCAAGTTGAAGTCCAGGTAGTGGCCGATCCACTGCGTGTAACCGAGCGTGGTGTTGTGGGCCACTCGATAGTTGAAGTAGATCTTGTGGTTCAGCGCGTTGGTCGGCTGGAACTGATCGCTCTCGGCAAAGGAGGCCATGACGGCATCCTGCTCGGCGCGGATGAACGAGTAACCGAGCTGCCAATCGCCCTTGTTCTTCTGCTGGCCAATGCTGGCGTCGACAACGATCAGGCTGTCGCGCTTCTTGGTGGCTGCCGTCTTCGCCGACGTGGTGAAGAAGCTGACGCCGCCATTGTTGGCCGTGGCGCTCAGGTTCTTTTCATACTCGAACAGTACGTTGATCGGCAGGTTCGCCTTGTTGGTCTTGATCGTATTGTTCAGGATCACGTCGGAGTAAAGGAAGTCAGAGCAGAAGGCCGCCGCGGTGGCACCGTACTGCACCTTGTTGGTGATGCAGTTCGTCATGCCATTCGGGGCAAAGCCGGTAGCACCAACCTTGAAGCCGCCGTAGTAATTCGGCGTGCCGCCGTTGTTGGCCGTGGTGGCCGAGCCATTCACGGTGAAGTTCGGGGTGATGAAGTCAAAGATGCTGTACGACGGGGTCATGGTCCAGCGCGACCCCAGCTGCAACTTGGCCTGTGCGCCTCCACCGATCGCCCAGCTTTCGTCGCGATTCTTACCTACGGCCTGCGTGTTCAGCTCGTTCAGGAACAACTGCGCGGCAAACACCGTGATGTTCTTGACCACGGAGTTCTTCAGGTCCACCGAGTAACGCTCGTTGAAGCCGTCCGGATTGATATCCGGGTCGAAGGTCTGATTCGTCTTCTGCCAGTTGAAGGCCCACTTGCCGCCCGTGATCGACAGGCCCTTCACGGCGTGCGGAGCCCAGGTGACATAGCCGCGGTCGATGTTCAACGGCTTGCGGATCATCGAGTCGCCCAGGGTCTGGTTCGGTGAAGTCGGATCATTGGCCGCACCGGTGGCGATGGCAAATCCGCCGACGAAGTCCTGATTCAGCTTGCCGTCGATGGCAAAGCGAACGCGGACGCGCGGGCGATTGCGTTCAAAATCGTTGTTGGCGGTGTTGGCAGGGTCGTTCTTTGCCTGGGTGAAATTCTCATAGCGGACGCGAACATCGCCCGACATGCGGAAGCGTCCCAGCAGGCCTTCCAACGCGGCCGTGCGCTTCTGTTCGTCCTGCGTCTGCACGGCGGAGTTGGTCAGCGTGGTCTTCACGTCGGCAACGTCAGCCTGCAAACGCTCAACCTTGGGAGCCTGTTCTTCGGCCAGCGCGGTGCTCTTGGCCTGCGCGTCGTTGGCGGCCTTTTCGGCATCAGCCAGCTTGGTCTGCGTGGTCTTCAGCTCCTGGCTGTTCTGCTGAAGCTGCTGGTCGAGCTTCTGGTTCTGCTGCTTCAGGGTCTCCAACTGCGCCTGCTGCGCAGCCAGAGCATCCTTCAACTCTTTAAGTTCCTGCTGGGTCACGCCTTTGGCGGCAACAGCCTTCTTCTTCGCGGGAGCCTTGGCGGCCTCCTCACCGGAAGGAAGCGGCTGCGCCGCGCACACGGCGCTCAGTGCCAGCACGGCAATGGCTTGACGGAAGGTAGCTTTCATTGCGATTTCTCTCTCCAACAACTTGAAATTAGGTTTGCGGCTTCGTGGAGCCGCGCGATCAATGTCTTGAATTCCCTTTTTGCGTACCGTTTTGCCCGCGTACTGCTTGCTTTTTGGCGCAAAAAGGCCCCCTGGTGTCCCCGAAGGGGCCTTTTGCGCGAGACTGCTTTCCTGTTTGTCCTGCTTACTTAAGGGTCTTGATGGTTGCCAGCACCTTCTGCGCCACCTCGTGCGGCAGCGGAGCGTAGGTGAGCTGGTTGGTCATTTTCTGGCCTTCGGTCACTTCCCACTCAAGGAACTCGCGGATGACCTTGCCCTTGGCGGCATCACGAGACTGCGCCGGAATCAGCAGCCAGGTGAAGCTGGAGAGCGGATAGGCGTTCTTGCCGTCGGCGTTGGTGATGGAGACGCGATAATCAGCGGGCATCTTCACGCCGGCCGCGGCAGCCGTGGTGCTTTCCAGCGAGGCCTTGATGAACACGCCAGCCTTGTTGCGAACTTCACCGAAAGGAATCTTGTTCTGTACGGCGTAGATCAGCTCAACGTAGCCGATGGAGCCTTCGATCATGCGGATCTGTCCGGCGACGCCCTCGTTGCCCTTGCCGCCGAGACCGACCGGCCACTTCACGCTGGTGTTGGCGCCCACGCTCGACTTCCACTCACCGCTGACCTTGGAGAGGTAGTCGGTGAAGATGAAGGTGGTGCCGCTGCCGTCAGAACGGTGCACGACGACGATCGACTGGTTCGGGAACTTAACGCCGGGGTTCACCTTGGCGATGCGCGGGTCAGCCCAGTTGTTGATCTTGCCCAGGAAGATTTCCGCCAACAGTTCCGGCGTGAACTTCAGGTCGGAGCGAACACCCGGCACGTTGTAGGCCGGAACCACGGCGCCCAGCACAGTCGGAATGTGCACAACCTTGAAGTGAGTAGCGGCCATCTGTTCGTTGGTCATCGGCATGTCGCTGGCACCGAAGTCCACGGTGCCGGCCTGCAGCTGCTTGATGCCGCCGCCGGAACCGATCGGCTGGTAGTTGATCTGCACGCTGCCGGTCTTGTGGTGGTATTCGCTGAACCACTTGGAATACATCGGATAGGGGAAGGTTGCACCGGCGGCGTTGATGGTTTGCGCCGAAGCCAGCACGGAAAATGCAACCAGACACACGAGAACTTTGATCAAGCGAGACACTTAGTCTTTTCCTCCAGGCGCTCTGCCTGACTTGAGTGTGCGTTCGTTTTGTTACAGCTTCGTTACACATCCGTGAATTAAGGGTGAAGATGCAAACCCCGCGCTGAGAGTAGCTTGCGTCGGGAGCACACCGCGAAAGTGGCGGCGTGGCGCGGCCAGCAAGCGCCGATGAGTCAAGCGCGTACGGACAACCGCGTGCTACGAATGTGGCGAGGATGGCGAAAAATGGATGGGAGCGAAAAGACGGATTACGGATTGCCGCCAAGCTCAGGCGTAGTAGTTCACCATCACACCGTTGAGCGGGGAGAGCGCTTGCCAGGAGACATACTGCGCGATGGCCGCGCGTGCGCCGTCCACCAGCGAGGACAGCGATGGCAGATAGACCGACGAGGCACTGGAATAAGGATCGTAGGAGTCGTCGCGGAAGCTGCCGCTGAAGGCATCGCCACGATTCTGCCCCACCGGGCGGACCGAACACCACCAGTCATTCTGCGGTGTTACCACCGGCAGAGAGACTGGCGAAAGCACTATGCTGCGTTCTCGCCTCGGTACCGGCTGCGTCACTCCAACGATGGTGAGGCTCGTACTCATGCTGGTTTCTTCGGCAAACCAGCCGGGAGCTTTAGGGGACGCGCTCCGCCGTCCGAGCCGGCGTTGAGCTTTCTTCGCGCCAGTTCACGCGCAACGGCTAGCCGGGCGTACCGGCAATGTAGGCTTCCAGTTGGCGAATTGTCTCCTGCTGCGCCTTCAGCATCCAGTTCACCAGGTCGCCAATGGAGATCATCGCCGTCGGAACCTCATGCTGGAGCACGGGGAGATGGCGTACACGCTGAGTGGTGATGATCTGCATGCACTCGGCAACCGTGTGCTCCGGCGTCACGAAGATCACCGGCGCTGTCATCACCTCGGAGACCGGCGTCTCGCGCGACATGCGGCCCATCAGCACCAGCTTGCGGGCGTAATCGCGCTCGCTGAAGATGCCCACCAGGCGCTCCTTCTCCAGCACTGCCAGCGCGCCGATGTCGTGCTCGGACATCAACGACAGCGCATCATAAACAGTCTGTGTAGGGCTGATCGAATGCAACCCCGGCTTCTTGGCGCTCAACAGCATGCGCACCGTGTCATTCCATTGCATAGCGGCCATCCTCACATGGCATTCCTCTGCTTGGGTCGCGCATATTATCCCCAAAGCTGACCCAATGCAAGCACCAAGACCGCCGGAAATGGCATGGAAATTCCTGAATGGAATCTCATTCCGCAGAATAGTGAGACGAGTGAAACGGAGGCGAGGAAAGCAGAAGCTATTGCGGACGATTTCCGCCGGAGACACGTTGTGTAGCTTCGGCCCGCAGCTGCGCCAGGCGCCCAAGGAAGCCCGCGCCAAGCGGCGCCGCCTCCCCCGTAAAGGGCTGGTCGTGTTCCGCCTGATTCAGCCACTGCAGCGCCTGTTGCGCATTGCCCAGGCGCAGTTCAGCCTCCGCCAGCGAAAGCTGCAGCCGGTAGGCGTGAGGCGCGCGGTCCAATGCGGGACGCAGAACTGCAGCGGCATCAGCATAACGGGCTTCCTCCAAGTAGAGGTCGCTGAGCGCACCGGCGTTCGCTTCATTGCCGTCCAGCTCAAAGGCGCGCCGGAATTCCGCCTCTGCCCTCGAATCCTGCTGCATGTACTGAAGCGCCAGGCCCTTGAGGTAGTGCACTTCGCTGCCGCCTGCATCGACTTCTTCCGCCAGCGCCAGATGCGTGAGCGCTTCCTGATTCCGCCCGAGCACGATCAAGATGGCCGCAGCGTTCATGTGGTAGTGGAAACGTTCGGCGCGCGTCCGCCAGCTCTCGCCTTGCGGAGCCCGGTCAAATGTGACGCTGCCGCAGCGCAGACGCAGCGCCTCCGTCTGCGGTGTGGAGCGGACGAAGACCGCCGCCGAGGTGTCCAGCCAGACCGGCACCCACTCACGGCTGCTGCAGAATCGGTCCAGATTGCTGAGCGTGCTGCCGGCAATGCGATCCGTGGAGACCATGATCAGGTTGATATTGTCTTTCTCAATCTCACGACGCCAGAGTGGCGAATCCAGCGGCTCGGCCCCCAATTGCATGGAACGGAAAAACGCCTCAACGCCATAGGGCACGGAGCGTCCGTCGATATAAACCGGGTAATGGAACTGCAGCCGGAACGCTAGGTAGTTGCCGAGGTTGAAATCGTTATACAAGTTGGGCACAAACTGGCGGGAGAGGACAAACTCGGCCGCCTGCTCCGGGTACCACGACGCCGCGCCTGTGCCGAACAGCGTCTTTAGCTGCGGATTGCGCATGTAATAGCGGTTGGTTACCAGGTCGGAGGTGCGCACCACGAACAACGTGCAGAGCAGCAACGCAACCACGGGCAACACTGGGCGGCGCAACCACGGCTGCCGCACTGCGCTCAAGCATTCGGAGAACAACGGGCCGCACAGCGTCACAACCAGAATGGCGAACAACGCCTGAAAACGCATGGCATGCACGACCGCTACGGCGGCGGCCGCCAGCAGTACGGCCGTGCCAAAACGGCGCTTGCCGCACGCCAGCAGCACCCCGGCGACGGCGGCCAGCAACAGCCACCAGATGCCACTTTCCGGATTGCGAATATCAACCATCCGGCGCAGCGAATCCGCGTTGAGTGTCAGCCCGGCCCACTCGGTGATCCAGCGCTGATGAACACTCTGGATGGCTCCCTGCCGTTGCAGCGCCACGTACAGACCGGTTCCCCAAGGGTTCACCAAGGTGGCGGCCACAGAGGCAGCCAGCCAGGGCGCGGAGCGGCGCACGCGCTGCCATGCCTGTTGGCGCTCCGCGGGCTGTGCAACGGCATCTCCCAGTTCGCACACGACGTAGGCAGCGCACAAGCCCAGCCCCGCGATGAAGCCGAGATGCAGGTTCACCCACAACAGCATGGTCAAAGGCAGCAGCCACAAACGCACGGGCTTTCCCGCACGATGGTCCCAGAGCAGGCGCAGCAGAAGCGCGAACAGAACGCAGGTGAACATGTCCGCGCGTGGGCTGGTGCGGTCCGCCACCGCCGGAACCGCCAGCAACGCCAGAGCAGCGGTAGCCGCATTCTTCCGGAGCAGCAGCACGACCGTGCAGACACCTGCGGCGGCACCCATCCACGAAAGCAGCGTCCAGCCGCCCACGGCCTGCACGCCGTAGAGAATCACCGAGGAAAGTGGCGGATAAATCCATTGGCTTCCGCGGGCGGTATAGGAGAGCACGTCTGCGGTGGGCACTGCGTGGTGCAGCACCATCCAGCGCCCCATTGCGAGCTGCCAGCCCAGGTCCAAGTCGGCCACGGTGTGCAGCCCCGCAAACAACGCATACAGCACCCCTGCGGTCCAGAGCAGCGACGCCATCGGCGACGCGCCTTTCAGAACGGCGGGCAGCGGCAGGTTGGAACCGGCAGGCAGAATGCGCTTCGCGGCAGAGGCTGGCATGACACTCATGGTTGTATCAAAAATCGCGGCCAACGGCATCCGCCGGCCCGCGGCTCGCCAGAACGCCAGTTTCGTGAGGCTTTCAGCGCGCACAAAAAGGGGCGGAGCCGAAGCCCCGCCCGTGGAGAGTCAGAGGAGTTTCCCTATGCGCGGCCGATCCCAAAGTAGTGGAAGCCCATCTGCCGCAGCTGTTCGCTGTCGAGCAGGTTCTTGGTGTCAACAATGATGGGGGTACGCAGCAGTTCACGCACGCGTCCGAAGTCCAGGTTGCGGAACTCCGGCCAGCCGGTGCCTACCACCATGGCATCGACGCCTTCCAGCGCCTCGTATGGCGAGTGGCAGAACTGCACCGTGTGCTGTAGCTCGCGCTCGGCGGCGTCCATGGCAAACGGGTCATAGACGCGCACGTGCGCGCCCTGCATAGTGAGTTCGCGCGCCAGGGCCACGGCGGCCGAGCCAGCAATCGAGCTGGTGTGCGGCTTGAAGGCCAGCCCCAGCATGCCCACCTGCTTGTCGGCAATGGGGCTGATGACCGTGTTGATCTTGCGCAGGATGCTGTCGGTGAGTGAGTGGTTGACGTCGCGCGCAGCTTCAAGAATGCGTAGCGAAATACCATTCTCACTTGCCAGCGAGGCGAGCGCATCCACGTCGCGTTCCACAAAGCTGCCGCCCATGCGCACGCCCGGCTGCAGGCAGCGCGGCGCAATGCGCTTGTCCAAGCCCATGGCAAGCGCCAGATCGACGGCGTCGGCGTTCACCTTCTCGCACAGCGTGGCAACTTCATTAATAAAGGAGATCTTGGTGGCCACGAATGCCGTGGCGGCTTCGCGCGCCAGCTCCGCTGTCTCATAGCTGGTGACAATGACCGGAATGCCGCGCATGACCAGCGGCCGGTAAATGATCTTCAGCGTGGCCACGGCCAGCGAATCGCGGGTACCGAGCAGCAGACGGTCCGGCCAGTTGAAGTCCTCAACCGCACAGCCGTCCGTGAGTTGTAACGGATGCGAGACGAGCGATTGCATGCAGCCGGACTGGCGCATGTTGGCCAGCGCGCGCGCGGCGGTGCCGACCGGCACCGGCGTGCAGAGCACCAGCACTGTCTCCGGCCCGGCGGACTGGGCAATGCGCGTCACCAATTCTTCGGTGTTCCAGTGCTCGTCCTGGGCAATAAAGACGACATGGCTGCGCTTCACCTGCGCCTCCACCTCGGTGGAGTAGAACAGGCGCGCGGCGCGCACGTTGCGGCGCACAATTTCGTCCAGGTTCTTTTCGTAGAAGTTCAGGTTGCCCTGCGCACGGTCGAGGATTGTCTCGGTGGCAAAATCGCAACAGGTCACCGGAGTACCCATGTCCGCCAGGCAGGCGGAAACCACCGTGCCCAGATATCCGGCCCCAAATACCGTCACTTGCATAACGCACCTCGAATGGCAAACGTACTGCCCGACCTGGCTCAGGAGGAGCTCCGGCGACTGCGGGTGCCTGCCGGAGAAGGGCGACGGCAGATCTGTTTCGCCCTGTGTAACTCCGTTATCGCGCAGCGGATGGCCATAAACAAGATGAAGAACGGCCATGTACCGGGTCCATGTACTACTGCGGCGCACACCAAGGTGTACGCCAGCCCAATAGGTTGGACACATCACCCCGGCTCTGCTGCGGCACGATTCTAGCCTGAATTGGGCGTTTGACGAGGCGCTGGTACCTAAGGTGTCACCACAAATTCATCGAGGGTATGCAATTTCAGCGTCGGATCGTTCTGCACAAAATTGCGCAATAGCTGCAGGTGCCCCGCTCCGTAGATCACCAGCACGCGGTCGCCCGGCTGGAGTACGCCGAGAAGGCTGGTGTGGATAAGGGCATTTCGTTCATACCACTTGGTGAGCAGGCGAGCGCCAGCGGGGTCATCATCATTGCCAAAATGCATGGCGCGGGCGTAGAAAGCACCGCTCACGCGCACCTGCTCAGCGCTGTTCATGCGGCGCAGCATCTCAAGCACGGTATGCGTCTTCAGGAATTCGTTCTCTTCGCTCACGAGTTCGCCAGTCTGTTTCAGCAGAACGTCCCATTCGGCCTGGCGGCCGTTGGCTTTGGCCCAGTTCTGCACGGACGGAAACGGGAAGTCCCATTGAGTATCGATGGCGCAGAGCTTCTTCAGGCCAAGCTTCTTGCCCAGCCGGAAACCAATCTGCTGGCGCTCGTCGCGGGTGAGTTCACGCTTGTCCGCCAGGTATTCGCCATAGATCGCATCGAGTCGGCTGGCATTCTCAAGGCCCCATTCGAGCGCAATCTTGTTCGGGCGGAAGCGTTCGATTGCCGCGGCGACCTGCTCGATTTCCGCCTGCCGCTTCGGCGCCAGAACGTCATCGGCCTGCATATTGAAGACGTCCTGCCCGGGGTTATCCATGTGGTAGGTGCCGAGGATGAGAACCTCCGCCTGGGGTGCGGGGAGGTTGGGATCAAGGTGTTTGGCGGGAGCACTCTGCGCCAGGCAGAAGTGGCTGAACAGAAAGGTTACAACAAGGCTGGCTGCGATACGGCGGGCAGGGTTCGGCATTGGTTCTCATCCTCCACGCCAGCAGATACGGAGGCGCGGTACGACGAGTTCCTGAAAAATGCCAATGAACTAACGCAAAGAACGCAGCGCGGCTATTTCAATACACCGCCGAGCGTGACCGGGTAGAGGTCGCTCCACTGGTGGTCGCGGCCGCGCACGAAGGTTAGCTCTTTCACGCAGACCTTGCGCGAGCCCTGGAACTGCGCCCAGCGTTCGCGGGAGATCTCAAAGACCTCCTTGGCGCGCGCCACGTCGCTGACCTTGGCAATGGTCAGGTGCGGCATAAAGGGCAGTGGCTCGGCATAGAGAAGGCCATCGCGATTCAGCAGGTCATGCAGTTCGCGCAGCTTGTAGGCGGCGTGCGCCACGCGGATAAAGACCGTGGGCGTGGTGGGGACAAAGGTCTCCACGTCGCCAAGCTCAATCTCAAACGGAACGACTTCGGCGCAGCAGCGCTCCAGCATCTCCTGTGCACGCGGCTCAGGCCCGCACAACGGACGCGGCGGCAGAATGCTCAGATGAGCAGGAAGGTGCGCGTGCTCCGGATGGAGTTCGGCCCGAAGGTTCTCGACGAATTCACCCAACGCGCTGCGGATGTAGGCCACCAGCGCGTATTGTTGCGGCAAGCAATCAGTCATGACAAACGCCCAATTATTATAAGCCGCCTTTGCCCATTCCATTCACGGCAAACTGCAAATCCAGATTCCGGACTGGAGTAGATGATTATGATTCCATTCCGGGATGCAAAGCAAAAGCCCCGTCACGAGGACGGGGCTTGCCGTTAGGGTTGAGGCGTTTGCGTCAGAACGCGCTGGTGCCAACCGGCGTGCCAAGCCCGGTGGGACCGTCATAGCCGGTGAGGCCGGTGCAGAGGTAGATGCCGCCGCAACTGCCGTTGCTGCCGCTGGTGACGTCAAACAGATTGGTGGAGTTGGAGTACGGGAACGAGCCGTAAACCGTATTGGTGGTGTTGCCGGCCAGCGCGTACACCGAAGCAATCAGCGGCGCAGCCAGGCTGGTGCCGCCCACGGTAAACCACCCAGATTGCCCTTGGTAGCGAACGCTGTCATAGACCGAGACGCCGGTGTTCGGGTCGGCTACGGCCGAAACGTCGGCCACCGTGCGCTTGCTGCAACCGGTATCGGTTTGCCAGCTCGGCTTGGTTTCATACGCGCTGCAACCGCTGCCTGCACCGCTCCAGGCGGTCTCGCTGGAACGCGTGTAGCTCGAAGTCAGCTTCAGGGTGGTGCCGCCGACGGCGGTCACATACGGAGAAGCCGCCGGGTATTGCACGCCGTAGCCGCTGTCTCCGGAGGAGACGGTGATGGGCACGCCGGGCACGTTGAAGTAGGAGTCGTAGGCGGTCTCGCCGGAGCTCTCGCTGCCGCCCCACGAGCAGGAGACCACCGCAGCATTCTTGGTGGCGTAGCTGACGGCGGTCATCAGGTCGGAGTAGTTGGCGGAGTTGGCCTCGACGAGCAGGATCTTGCAATTCGGGCAGACGGCGTGAACAGTCTCCACGTCCAGCGCAATCTCCAGCGACCATCCGGCGTTGTTCGTCGGGTAACTCGTGCCGCCGGTTTGGTTCACCTTCTTGAAGCAGCCGTTTGCTGTGGTGCAGGAAGGCAGCCCGTAATAGGTGCTGTACGTCGCCAGATCCTTCTCAATGTTCGGATCGTTGTAGGCATCGACGATGGCGACGGTGACAGGGTTGGTGGCCGACGCGGGAAGGTTGTACGCGGTGCGGATCTGCACCGGGCTGTAACCGGTCGGGCTGCTGCTCGCAAAGGGCGTCGCCTTCTGATCGGTGATCACGTGCGCGTGACAGCGCGCAGAACCCGGATCGGCGGGTCCCGGACAAACTTCCTTGTGGGAAGCGGCAAACATCGCACTCGACAACAACAGAACAACGGCGAAGATTTTTGAAGTCATCCTCGGTGGTAGCTCCTTGCAATTTGTAGAGTTGTGTTTCCCCAAAAACAAAGTGAGGCAGTATCCCCTGATCTATTTGCGGGGTCAACGGTATTGAAAAAATTTATCGGGCACGCGGGGCTTGTTTATGAGTTGCGTGGCAAAATGGCACATTTTCGCCACGTTTGTGGAATTTTCAGCGTGAATCTACAGTCACTCGCACTACTTCCCGCTGTCTCTGAATGAAACACGAAACTGGCACGAACGCGGGATTCCACTACAATGAGCCAACGGCTTGGGCCCGAACGTGGTGGTTCCGCCCTCTGCATTCCAAACCTGCTTAACGGAGTAAAGAATGGCTTCTTTGCGGAAGCGGCTATGTGTATTGGCCGCGGTGCTGGCGTATTCCTCTTTCCTTCTCTCCCAGACGGCATACTCGGTGCCCGACATTCCGGAGAAGTTCCACGCGCCGAAGGACAGCTTCAACTACGAGAAGCGCGAAGCGATGATCCCCATGCGCGACGGCGTGAAGCTCTATACGGTCATCGTGGTGCCGAAGGGCGCAAAGAAGCTGCCCATGATCATGACGCGCACGCCGTACGACGCAAAAGGCCGCGCCGAGCGCGCGCTTTCTCCGAACATGGCGGCCGCGCTGCCCGAAGGCGATGAGGTGTTTGTCCGCAACGGCGAGTACATCCGCGTCTTCCAGGATGTGCGCGGCAAGTACGGCTCCGAGGGCGACTACTACATGACGCGTCCGCTGCGCGGACCGCTGAACCCCGGCACCACGGACAACTCCACCGACGCGTGGGACACCATCGACTGGCTGGTGAAGAACGTGCCCGAGTCGAACGGCAAGGTCGGCATGCTGGGCAGCTCGTACGAAGGCTTCACGGTCGTTATGGCCTTGGTGAATCCGCACCCGGCGCTGAAGGTGGCTGCACCGATGAGCCCGATGGTCGATGGATGGATGGGCGATGACTGGTTCCACTACGGCGCCTACCGCCAGACCAACGACGACTACCTCTACCACCAGACGATCAAGCATGGACGCGGCTCGGCCATTCCTCGCCAGACCTACGACGATTACGAAAACTTCCTTCGCGCCGGTTCGGCTGGAGACTTTGGAAAAGTCGCAGGGCTGGAGCAGCTCGCCTTCTGGCGAAAGATGATCGAGCACCCGGCCTATGACGAATTCTGGGAGGGGCAGGCGCTCGACCGCGTGATGGCCAAGCAACCGCTGAAGGTTCCGACCATGTGGATTCAGGGCCTGTGGGACCAGGAAGACATGTGGGGCGCAATTCACAGCTGGGAGTCCGTGGAGCCGAAGGACACGACGAACACCATGAACTACCTGGTTATGGGTCCGTGGCGCCACAGCCAGGTGAACTACGACGCTGCCTCGCTTGGCCCGATGAACTGGCGCGGCGATACCGCCGGTGAGTTCCGCGCCGAAGTGCTGAAGCCATTCTTCGACCAGTATCTGAAGGACGGCGCGCCTAAGGCGAACACGCCGCCGGTCTTTATCTACAATACGGGTGAAAATCACTGGGACCGCTTGGAGCATTGGCCGCTGGCCTGCGAGAACGGTTGCGCCGAAAAGTCGAAGGCGCTCTACCTGACCGCGAACGGCGGACTCTCATTCACTGCACCGTCGGAGAAGAACCTTGCTGCGGCCTCGGCGTTCGATGAGTACGTTTCCGACCCGGCAAAGCCTGTGCCCTATCTGCCGCGCCCGATCACTTTCAACGATCACAAGGCATGGCAGACGTGGCTGCTCAGCGACCAGCGCTCGGTGGACAATCGCCCCGACGTTGTCACTTACGTTTCTCCGGTGCTGACCGAACCGCTGCGCATCAGCGGCGCGCCCATTGTCAACCTGGTGGCCTCCACCACGGGCACCGATAGCGACTGGGTGGTGAAGCTCATCGACGTTTACTCGGACGCAGTGGGGAGCCAGCCTGAGATGGGCGGCTATGAACTGCCGATCGCCATGGACATCTTCCGCGGACGCTACCGCGAGAGCTTCTCCACGCCGAAGGCGATTGAACCGAACAAGCCGCTGGCGTACAAGTTCCGTCTGCCCACCGCCAACCACGTCTTCCAGCCCGGACACCGCGTCATGATTCAGGTGCAGTCGAGCTGGTTCCCGCTGTACGACCGCAATCCGCAGACCTTTGTGCCCAACATCTTCAAGGCGCAGCCGAAGGACTACGTGAAGGCCACCCAGCGCATCTACCACGCCGACGGCGAAGCCAGCTTTATTGAACTGCCGGTGGCGAGCACGAAGTAGAACCTTCAGTCGACGTGAAAAAGAAAGCCCCACTCCACGGAGTGGGGCTTTCTTCTGCTCACAACGATACGCGTGTCGAGAGGCCGACGTGCCGCGCATTAGAATGGAATGCAATCAACAGGGAGGAATTACACCGTGAGCGTGCAGGGCGAAGGAATCACCGAAGTTTTAGCGAGACAGAAAGTCGACCAGGCGACATGGCCGCGACGCGCGCAATTCGAATTCTTCCGCAAGTTTGAAGAACCGTACTGGGGCACCTGCGTGAACGTGGAGTGCACGCGTGCGTTCCGCGCTGCCAAGCAGAACGGCTTCTCCGTCTTCCTCACCTTTCTGCACCGCTCGCTGGCCGCAGCGCAGCAGGTGGAGGCCTTCCGGTATCGACTGGAAGGGGATGACGTCTACCTCTACGAGAGAATCGATGGCGGCTCCACGGTGGACCGCAGCGATGGCACCTTCGGCTTCGGGCACTTCCGCTACCACGCCGATCTCAACGAGTTCATGGCCAATGCCGTGAAGGTTGTGGAGCGCGTCCGCGCCTCGCGGGAGCTGACGCGCACCGGCGCACCGAACGTAATCCGCTATACGTCGCTGCCGTGGGTTGACTTCACTTCCCTTTCGCACGCGCACTCCACCTCCATGCCGGACAGTTGCCCGCGCATCTCCTGGGGAAAGATCACGGAGAAAGATGGCAGGAAGTCGATGCCGGTAGCCATACACGTCCACCACGCGCTGGTGGATGGCCGCCACGTTGGGCAATACGTTGAGGCGTTCCAGAAATTGCTGCTCGCCGAGTAGGCGCCAGCGCCGGAACACATCAGCGCTCCAGCGCATCCGGTTCAGCAACCGCACAGCTTGCGCTAACGAACCTTTGTGACCAGGTAGACGAGCGTGCCAGAGACTTGGCGAATCCAGTGTGGAGTGTTGGGTGGCACCACAAGGATGTCTCCCTTGGAGAGCATGCGCACATCGCCGCCGGTGATGGCCGTGCCACGCACTTCGTCGGGCGCGGTCTCATAGGCGGAGAACAGCTCGCCGCCGCTGACGAAGGCCGCCGAGCCGTCAAGCACATAGAAAATGTCGGTATCGCGACGATGAAGCTCGGGCGTGGACGGGGAGCTGCGGTTGACGGCCGCCACCGAATAGTTGCCCAGGCCACGCGGCACCAGCGGCCCGCCCTTGGCCAGAACGCGGTTCACCTCATCGGAATCTAAATGCATCACATCCATGAGTGCCTCACTCCAATAGGAAACGTCTCACTGAATTGTGCGCCTCCCCGGGGTGTATGCCAACCGCCACGTGCAATGGCGCAGAATCCGATGGCCTTCAGGCGGATTGCCGAAGCGCCTCGGCAGTGAGCACCGCACTTGGGGAACAGTCACAGGATCACCATGGATGTTGAGCGCGTAATCGCCGAGATCGAAGCCTTGGAGCACTTGTGCGCGTTGCCGGACCCGCGCTGGCCACAGCAGCTATGCGGCCTTCGCGGGCGGGCGCGCGTGCGCACCGAGCGCCGCCTGCTGGAACGAATGTGGCGACTCGAAGCGCCTGACTCGACATCAGGCAACGGCCGGAGCGAAGTACTCCGCGCGCCGCTGCTGAGCCGCGAGGCAGGCTTTGCCGACACGGTGTGGATCCGCCACATGCGCCGCATCGCCTCGCCCGGGAAGCGCCTGGACGAAATGGGCGGCTCGTGCAGCGCGCCGCAGTGAACGCGCATCTAACCTAGGCGTTATGAAGTTCACGAAAGCAGTCTTCTTTCTTCTGCTGCTCGCCGCGCTGCCGCTGGCGTCCCAGGCCCAATCTGCGCCCGTTGCCACCAGCGCTCTGGCTTCTGCTGAGCCCACCTATGGGCCGCGGCTCGAAGGCTTCGATTATCCGTGGCCGGTGCACATCTACCGCTTCCGCTCGCAGCAGCAGGAGTTGAAGATGGCCTACCTCGACGTGCAGCCTGAGCATGCAAACGGGCAGGTGGCGGTGCTGCTGCACGGCAAGAACTTCTGCGCCGCAACGTGGGAGGGCACGATTACGGCGCTCACCGGTGCGGGCTATCGCGTGATCGCCCCCGACCAGATCGGCTTCTGCAAGTCGAGCAAGCCGCAGCGCTACCAGTTCAGCTTCCAGCAACTGGCGGCGAACACACACGGGCTGCTGGCGTCGCTCGGCGTCACGCGCGCCACGCTCGTCACCCATTCCACGGGCGGCATGCTGGGCGTGCGCTACTCGCTGCTGTATCCGACCGAGGTGGAGCGGCTAGTGCTGGTGAACCCCATCGGCCTTGAGGACTGGAAAGCGCGCGGCGTGCCGTCCATCGGCGTGGATGGCTGGTATGAACGCGAGTTGAAGACCTCCGCCGAGCGCATACGCAATTACGAGCGCGGCACGTACTACGCAAACACATGGGAGCCTGCCTACGAGAAGTGGGTGCAGATGCTGGCGGGCATGAATCGCGGTGCGGGGCGCGAGCAGGTGGCGTGGGATTCGGCGCTGCTCTACGACATGATTTACACGCAACCGGTCATCTACGAATTCCGCGACGTACGCGTGCCGGTGCTGCTGATGATCGGCGACAAGGACAACACGGCCATCGGCAAGGACCTTGCGTCGCCGGAGGTGCGCGCCACGCTCGGCAACTATCCCAAGCTGGCAAAGGAAGCAGTTGCACTCTTCCCGCATGCGAAGCTAATTGAGTTCCCCAACTACGGACACGCGCCGCAGATACAGGCACCGGAGGAGTTTCACAAGGCACTACTGAAGGAAATGGCCGCAACCGAGAGCATGCCGTAACGTCCACAGGTGGAGCGTGGCCTCAGCCGCCGCGCTCATGGCCGTGCGCTTGACAGCACGCTCCGCTTGAGTAAACTGGAGGGGACATCAGGAGAGACTCAACCGGAAGGTTGAGTACGGCAACCGAGCAGGGGACGCTACGGTGCCAGCGGCATGGAGAACATGCCGGATGAGCGGAATCAATTCCGAAAGAGAAGGTCTCCCGAAGCAATCCGCCTGATGTCCTGGGCGGATATTGTTTTGAACTCCTGATGCATGCGAAGAAAAGGAGCATGCGTCAATGAGCAACACCGCAACACAGACCACTTACGAAACCACCCTCAACACCAAAACCGAATACACCTTCACCTCCGAGTCTGTCTCCGAAGGACACCCGGATAAAGTCTGCGACTACATCGCCGACTCGATTCTCGATGCGCACCTTGCGGCCGATACACACGCACGCGTTGCCTGCGAAGTGCTCTGCAAGGCCAACAACGTGGTACTGGCCGGTGAAATCACCTCCAGCGCCAAGGTCGACCACGAGGCCATTGCGCGCAAGGCCATCCGCGAGATCGGCTACACCGATCCGGCGGAAGACTTCAACGCCGACGGCGTGAACGTACAGGTGTTTCTGACGCAGCAGGCGCCGGAGATTTCACAGGGCGTGACCGCCACCAGCAACGCCGAGGGCGAGCAGGGCGCGGGCGACCAGGGCATCATGTTCGGCTACGCCACCGACGAAACCGACGTGCTGATGCCACTGCCCATCTACCTTGCGCACAAACTCACGCACGGCCTTACCGCGGACCGCAAGCAGGGCGGCGTGGCGTGGCTGCGGCCGGACGCAAAGTCGCAGGTCTCCGTGCTCTACAAGAATGGCGAACCGGTGCGCGTCACCGACGTACTGGTCTCGACGCAGCACGCCGAGGGTTACCCGCAGAAGGAGATCCTCTCCTACGTGCGCGAGCAGCTTGCGCCACGCGTGCTGGGCGAGTGGTTCAACAAGGAAATTCGCTTTGCGGTGAATCCGACGGGCAGCTTCGCACACGGCGGACCCACCACCGACTGCGGCGTCACCGGCCGCAAGATCATCGTGGACACCTACGGTGGCGCGGCTCGTCACGGCGGCGGTGCGTTCAGCGGCAAGGACCCGTCGAAGGTCGACCGCAGCGCGGCCTACTACGGACGCTACGTTGCACGTCAGCTTGTGAAGCAGGGCCTGGCAAAGAAGGCGGAGATTCAGGTGGCCTACGCCATTGGCGTGGCCAAGCCGGTCTCAACCAAGGTGGATACCTTCGGCACCGGTGATGAAAACGCGTGCAAGGAGTTTGTGGCCAAGTTCGACTTCCGTCCGGCGGCCATCATCGAGCAGCTCAACCTGCTGCGCCCGATCTACCGCAGCACTACCAACTACGGACACTTTGGACGCCCGGGTCTGAGCTGGGAAGCCTAAGTCACGACGGTTCGCCAGTCATCGGGGCCGCACTCGCAAACGGGTGCGGCCTTTCCATCTCATCGACTGTTGCAGAGCGCCTAGCGCGCGGCTTCCATCTGCGCGCGGTACTTGCGCAGCAGTTCGTACAGCACCACGCCACCGGCGGTGGCCACGTTGAGCGATCCCTTGTGACCAAGCATCGGAATGCGGACGCGCGTGCTTGCCATTTGCAGCAACTCAGAGCGCACACCATCCACCTCGTGTCCGAAGATGACGCAGAGCGGAAAACGCGGCTGCCACTCGAACAGGTCGATGGAGTCGTCGCCGGTTTCAATCGCAACCAGTTCGAATCCGCTGCGTTGCAAACCTTCCGCCATGTGCACAGCCTCCCAGTCGTGCTCCCACGGCACCGTCTCCTCGGCGCCCAGCGCGGTCTTGGTAATCGCCTTCTTGGGCGGGTGCGCGGTAATGCCGCAAAGGCAGAGCTTCTCAAGGTTCACACCGTCGGCGGCGCGAAAGAACGCGCCCACGTTGTACATGCTGCGCACATTGTCGAGCAGCACGGCAACCGGCAGCCGCGCGTTGGCCGTTGCCTCCGCCTGCAAGGATTGCTCTTCGGCTCGGCCCGTCGCGTTTGTCTGTACTGCTTGATCGGGGATCATCTTCTGGTCACTCATCTTCGGTCCCTCTCAGTGTACTCAGACATTGCACGCCGCTGCATCACGGACGGCTCTTTGCAGAACTTGCGCAAAAGGAATGGGCCCGGCAGCGCCGGACCCATGATGAGATCGCCTGTTTCGATTGATTACTTCTTCGCAACGTCCTTTTCGCTTGGCAGCGCGCTGCTGTCCCACCCGCCGCCAAGGGCCGTAATCAACTGCACGGTTGAGGTCATCTGACTGGTGTGCAGCTGCGTCAGGGTCAACTGGTTGCTCAGCAGGCTGGTCTGCGCCGAGAGCACATTGAGGTAGGAATCCAGGCCGCTCTTGTAGCGGTCATTGGCAATTGCCTCATAGCGAGCCGAAGCATCCACCGCCAGCTTTTCGCGCTCGATCTGCTCGGCGAGGCGGCGGCTGGAAACCAGGTAATCCTCCACCTCCTTGAAGGCGTTCAGCACCGTCTGGCGGTAGGCCGCAACGTCCGCGTTGTACTGCGCTTCGTAGCGCTGCACGTTCGCCTTGCGTCCGCCAAAATCAAGCAGCGTCTGCGAAACAGTGGCCCCCAGTGACCAGAAACGTGCCGGCCAGCTCACCACGTCGGCCAGTGCCGAGCTTGCGGTGCCGCCGCTTCCGGAGAGCGTGATTGTTGGGTAGAAAGCGGCCTTGGCCACGCCGACCGTGGCATTGGCTTCCGCCATGGTGCGCTCGGCGGCGGCGATATCCGGGCGGCGTTCCAGCAATTGCGATGGAAGCCCGGTCGGCACCGCAGGCACAACCACGACCAACGGCTTGACCGGCAGCGAAAACGTGCCCGCCGGCTCGCCGATGAGCAGCGCGATGGCGTGCTCATACTGCGCGCGCGTGGTACCCACGGCCACCGCATTGGCTTCGGCGGTGCGCAATGTGGTTTCCGCCGAAACAACATCCTGCTGCGAATCAATGCCAAGCTCGAAGAGGCTCCGGGTCAGCTCCAAAGATTTCTTATACCGCTCAATCGTCTGATCGTAGATCTGCTGCTGCGCATCCTGGCCACGAAGCTCGAAGTAGTACTCCGCCAGGCTTGCCTGCTCGCTCAGTGTCTCGTTCGCCAGATTGGCCGCGCTGATCTGTGCCGCTGCCGAATCCGCCTTGACCGCGTTGCGTACGCTGCCAAACAGGTCGGTCTCCCAGGAGACCGACGCAGGCAGTTCATACGATGAAGACGACTTGGTGGAGCTGGCCCGGCCGCCATCCGAGCCGCTCACCGACGGTGAGATGCTCACCGTGGGAAACAGCGAGGACCGGACGTTGCGCACCACTGCGCGCGCCGCCATGTAGTTCTCGAAATACTGCTTGATGTTCTGGTTGTTGATCGTCAGGCGCTCTTCCAAGGCGTTGAGTTCTGGATCCTGAAAGGCCTCCCACCATTTGCCGCGCGGCAGCGTATCGCCCGGCGCGGCCTGCTTCCATCCGCCCGCCGCGGCCAACTGATTGCCGGGCTGGTTCTCTTTGTACTCCGGCGGCGTTGGCACGGAAGGACGCGAGTACTGCGGGCTGACGTGGCATCCGGCAGTGGCAATCAACAAGGCGGCGGCCAGGCTGCCGCTCCCGATGCGGCGCAGCGCCGCGGAAGAAACAATGGCACAGTGGAGTCGTTCGAACATCATAGGGCCTCCAAGGGACGAGCGGCGGCCTGTGACTGGCTCCGCTTTCCGGAAAAACGCAGATGGATGCGATCAAGTACGAGATAGACGACCGGCGTGGTGTAGAGCGTCAGCACCTGGCTGACAACCAATCCGCCGAGAATTGTGTAGCCCAGTGGACGGCGCAGTTCCGCGCCAATGGCGTGCCCGAATGCCAGCGGTACGGCGCCGAAGAAGGCCGCGGCACTGGTCATCAGAATGGGGCGGAAACGCATCACGCAGGCCTGGAAGATGGCCTCGGCGGGCGGCAGATTCTGCTCGCGCTCCAGTTGCAGCGCAAAGTCAATCATCATGATGGCGTTCTTCTTGACGATGCCGATCAGCAGGATGATGCCGATGATCGAGATGACGTTCAGATCGCAATCGAACAGAATAAGCGTGATCACGGCGCCAAGCGATGCCGACGGCAACGTCGTCAGAATCGTGATCGGATGCATAAAGCTCTCATAGAGGATTCCGAGCACGATGTAGACGGCAAATATGGCGGTCGCAATCAGTATCGGCTCGCTGGAGAGCGAATCCTGATACTGCTGTGCGGTGCCGCTGAATGTGCCGTGAACCGTATTCGGCAGTTGCAGACGGTTTTCGACGGCGTGAATTTCCTGAGTGGCCTTGCTGAGCAAAACACCGGGTGCAAGGTTGAAGGAGATTGTCGCCGAAGGATACTGCCCCGTGTGGTTGACCGAAAGCGGCCCGGTACGGGCACGCTCTGTAGCCAGCACGCTCAGCGGCACGGCACCGTCGCCGTTCTGTACGAAGGTAGAGCGCAGCGTGTCCGGGCTCTGCGTGAAGCGCGACTGCGCCTCCAGCACCACGTGGTACTGGTTTAGCGTTTTGTAGATGGTGGAGACCTGCGCCTCCGAGAACGAGTAGTTCAACGCGTTATCCAGGTCGCTGGCGGTCAGCCCCAGCCGCGCCGCGGTGGCACGGTCGTAGGTCAGGTAGGTTTGCAATCCACCTGCCTGCATGTCGCTGTTCACGTCGGTAATTGTTGAGAGCTTCTTCATCGCCAGCGTCAGCTTCGGCATCCAGGTCTTCAACTCCGCGGAGGAGTCTGCCTGAATCGTGTACTGATACTGCGAGTTCGATGACCGCCCGCCGATGCGCAGGTCCTGCGCGGCCATCAGGAAGGTTTGTGCTTCCTTGATCTGGCCCAGCTTCGGGCGCAGGCGGTTGACGATATCCGTGGCGCTCGCCTTGCGCTGCTCCAGCGGCTTCAGGGCGATGAACATGAAACCGCTGTTCGACGAGCCGCGGCCTCCGGTGAAGGCGACAACATTCTCCACGCCGGGGTCCTGTTTGACGATGGTGACGGCCCGCTGCACTGCGGCGTTCATCATGGTGAAAGACGCGTCCTGCGGCCCCATCAGGCCGCCCATGATGGCGCCCGTGTCCTGCTGCGGGAAGAAACCCTTGGGAATGCGCACCAGGTACACGATGTTCAGCGCCATGGTGAAGAAGAACAGAACCAGCACGAGCGCCGCGTGCTCCTGCAGCACCCAGCGAAGACTGTGCCGGTAGCCGTTGAGCAACCCGTTGAACATCGCTTCGGTGACGCGATAGAGACGTCCGTGCGTTTCGTCTTTCTGGCGGCGCAGCAGCAGCGAGCACAGCATTGGCGTGGTGGTCAGCGAGAGCACCATCGAGATGAGGATAGCCACCGAGAGCGTTACCGCAAATTCGCGGAACAGCTTGCCGACGATGCCGCCCATCATCAGGATGGGGATGAAGACGGCTACCAGCGACATGGTGATGGAAAAGACCGTGAAGCCGATTTCGCGCGCGCCCTGCAGCGCCGCGTCTTTCGGCGCCAGCCCCATCTCGAGGTTGCGCGTGATGTTCTCCATCACCACGATCGCATCATCGATGACGAAGCCGGTCGAGATCGTCATGGCCATCAGCGAGAGGTTATCCAGCGAATAGCCAAGCAGGTACATGGCGGCAAAGGTTCCGATCAGCGAGATCGGCACGGCGATGCCGGGGATGATGGTGGCGCGCCAGTCGCGCAGGAAGAAGAAGACCACCAGCACCACAAGCAGCACGGAGATCATCATCGTCCGTTCCACGTCATGCAGCGAGGCGCGAATGGTGGTGGTGCGGTCCAGCGTCAGGTTCAGGTCGATGCCCGCCGGAATGGAGGCACGCAGCGCGGGCAACTCGGCCTTGATGCGATCCACGGTCTCGATGATGTTCGAGCCGGGCTGCTTGAAGACGATCATATCGACCGAGGGCCTGCCGTTCATGTATCCGGCGGAGCGTGCGCTCTCGGTGGCATCCACAACTTCGGCCACATCCTGCAGATGGATGGCCGAGCCGTTCTTGGTGGCGATGACGAGCGGGCGGTAGTCAGTGGCTTTGGAAAGCTGGTCATCGACCGTGATGTAGCTGATGGTCTGCCCGTCGCTGATACTGCCCACCGGAGAATGCGCGTTCTGCGCCTTCAGGAAGGTGGCAACCTCGGCGAGGTTGATGCCGTAGTGCTGCAGGCGCAGCGGATCGATCTCCACGCGCACGGCCGGCAGCGACGCGCCGCCAATGTTCACCTGCCCGACGCCCGGAATCTGCGCCAGCCTCTGCTGCAGCACGTTGGAGGCCTGGTCGTAGCGGGCGCCCACGCCGTAGGCCTTCGAGGTCACGCTGAGAATCGCAATCGGCGCATCCGCCGAGTTCATCTTGCGATAGGTCGGGTTCGACGGAAGGTTGGTCGGCAGATAGCTGCGTGCCGCATTGATGGCGGCCTGCACGTCACGCGCCGCAGCGTTGATGTTCCGGCTCAAGTCGAACTGGATCGAGATGCTCACGGAGCCGGTGGAGCTCTGCGAGGTCATCTCCTTTACGCCGGCAATGTGCCCAAGCTGGCGTTCCAGCGGTGTGGCCACCGAGGAAGCCATGACGTCCGGATTGGCGCCGGGCAAACTCGCGCTAACGTAGATGGTCGGTGAATCCACCTGCGGCAGCGGCGAAACCGGCAGCACGCTATAGGCGATGCCGCCGGCGATGGCAATCGCCGCTGTCAGCAGAATGGTGGCAATGGGCCGCCGGATGGCGGGAGCTGACAGGTTCATCGCTCGCTCTCCGGCGCCAGCTCCATCTGTGTGTTGCCCGCTTCGCCGCGGAAGCGCTGCGCCACGCGGTCAAACCACAGGTAGATGACCGGCGTGGTGTAGAGCGTGAGCACCTGGCTCAACAGCAGGCCGCCCACCATGGCAATGCCCAGCGGACGACGCAGCTCGGAACCGATGCCCTGCCCCAGCGCCAGCGGCAGGCCGCCAAACAGCGCGGCCAGCGTGGTCATCATAATGGGGCGGAAGCGCAGCAGGCTGGCCTGGAAGATCGCATCCTCGGCCTTCATCTGCTGCTCGCGCTCGGCACTGAGCGCGAAGTCGACAATCATGATGCCGTTCTTCTTCACAATGCCGATCAGCAGCACAATGCCGATGATGCCTACAATGCCGAGATCCTGTCCGCACACCCACAGCGCGAGCAGCGCGCCCACGCCCGCGGATGGCAGCGTCGAGAGGATCGTCAGCGGATGGATGAAGCTCTCATACAGCACGCCGAGCACGATGTAGACCGTCAACAGCGCGGCCAGCACCAGCAACCCTTCGTTCGAGAGCGAGTTGGTGAACGAGGCCGCCGTGCCCTGGTACTTGGTCTGCACGTTGATGGGCGCGTGCACCTCCGCCACCGCTTTATTGATCGCCTCCACCGCCTGGCTGAGGTGTACGCCCGGCGCCAGGTTGAATGAGATGGTGACAACCGGGAACTGTCCCTGACGGTTGACGCTCAGCGGCACCGTCGCTTTCTGCATGCTGGTGAACGCCGAGAGCGGCACCGACAGCGCCGTGCCCGAGCTGGACGAACTGCTGCTCGAACTGGAGCCTGATCCGGAACCGGACGACAACGTGCTGCTCGTGGTCTTCAGCGTGCTGCTGCTTGAGCTCGCGCTGGAAAGCGATGACGTGCTCGCGGCAGTGCTGACCGAAGATGCACTCGACGATGACGACAGCGCGGAGGTGGGCGAACTACTGCTCACCCCGCTCGTCGAAGACGCCGTTAACAGCGAACTGCCTGAAGAGGACGAACCCGAGCTGCTGCTTGACGACGAAGACGAACCGGACGCCTGCACGTAGATATCCTGCAGCCGCGAGGGATCGCGCTGATACTCCGGCGCCGTCTCCAGAATCACGTGGTAGAGGTTGGTCTGCGTGTAAATGGTCGAAATCTGCCGCTGACCAAAGCCATCGTAGAGCGTGGCGTCGATGGTCTGCGGGGTGATTCCCATGCGCGAGGCCGTCTGCCGGTCAATGTGGATGGCGATGGCGTTGCCGTTCGGCATCTGGTCGGTGGCCACGTCTTCCAGTTGCGGCAGCGTCTTCAGCTTGGCCACGATCTTCGCGGTCCATGCCTGCAATTCCGCCTCATCGGTGTCCTGCACCGTGTATTGGAACTGCGTGCGGCTGACGCGGTCTTCCACGGTCAGGTCCTGCACCGGCTGCAGGTAGGCCTGAATGCCGGTGACCTTTGCCATCTTTGTGCGCAGCCGCCGCATCACCGTCATTGCACCGTCGCGTTGCGCCAGCGGCTTCAAGTTGATCTGCATGCGTCCGCTGTTGAGCGTGGTGTTGGTGCCATCCACGCCGATGAACGACGACAGCGACTCGACGGCGGGATCGGCCAGTGCGATGCGCGCCAGCGCCTGCTGACGCTGCGACATGGCATCAAAGCTGGTCGCTTCCGGCGCCTGCGTAACAACCTGCAGAATGCCTGTGTCCTGCGTCGGGAAGAAGCCCTTCGGGATGAAGTAGTACAGAGCGACAGTGCCGACAATGGTGGCCAGCGCAACCATCAGCACCGCGCGCTGATGCCCCAACACCCAGCGCAGCGAACGTCCATAGCCCGCGATGGTGCGCTCAAAGACCGACTCCGACCAGCGGTAGAAACGCGACTGCTCCTGCTCGGAGCTGTGCCGCAGTAGACGCGAGGACATCATCGGCGTCAGCGTCAGCGAGACCACGGCGGAGATCAGGATGGTCACCGCCAGGGTGACGGCAAACTCGCGGAACAGCCGGCCCGTGATGTCGCCCATGAACAGCAGCGGAATCAGCACGGCAATGAGCGAGATGGTGAGCGAGAGGATGGTGAAGCCGATCTCTCCGGCGCCCTTCAGCGCGGCTTCCAGCGGCGCCATGCCCTCTTCCAGATACCGGCTGATGTTTTCGATCATCACGATGGCGTCGTCGACGACGAAGCCGGTGGCGATGGTGAAGGCCATCAATGTCAGGTTGTTCAGGCTATAGCCAAGCGCGTACATGGCGGCAAACGTGCCCACCAGCGAGAGCGGCACGGCCACGGAGGGAATGATGGTGGCGCGCAGGTTGCGCAGAAACACAAAGATGACCATGACCACCAGCGCAATGGTCAGGCCCAACTCAAACTCAACGTCCTCGACAGAGGCGCGCACAGTCACGGTGCGGTCAGTCAGCACTTTGACCTGGACCGAGGCGGGCAGCGTGTTCTCCAACTGCGGCAGCAACGCCTTGACCGAATCGACCACCTTGATGGTGTTGGCGTTTGACTGGCGCTGAATATTCACCAGCACGGCCGGGGTCGAGCTCGCCCACGCGGCCAGCCTCTCGTTCTCCACGCTGTCCACAACATTGGCCACATCGCTCATCAGGACCGGTGAGCCGTTCCGGTAGGCGATGACAAGGTTGCGGTATTCGTCGGCGGAAGCCAACTGGTCGTTGGCGTCAATGGTGTGCGCCTGCTGCGGGCCGTTCAGCGTGCCCTTGGCACCGTTGACGCTGGCTGCGGTGACAGCCGTGCGGATGCTCTCCAGTGAAAGCCCGTGCGCGGCGAGCGCGGCCGGGTTCGCCTGAATGCGCACGGCAGGCTTCTGCCCGCCCTGGATCGTAACCAGACCCACGCCGTTCAACTGCGAAATCTTCGGTGCCAGCCGTGTGTCCGCCAGATCCTGCACGCGAGAGAGCGGCAGCGACTTCGAGGTCAGCGCGAGCGTCAGCACCGGCGCGTCCGCCGGGTTCGTCTTGCTGTAAACCGGAGGCGTTGGCAGGTCTGACGGCAGATAGCTGTTGGCGGCATTGATGGCGGCCTGCACTTCCTGTTCGGCCACGTCAATATCCACGCTCAGGCTGAACTGCATCACGATGACAGAGGCTCCGCCGGAGGAGTTCGACGTCATCTGCGTCAGGCCCTGAATCTGCCCGAGCTGCTTTTCCAGCGGCGCCGTCACGGTCGAGGCCATCACGTCCGAGCTCGCGCCCGGATACAGCGTCTGCACCTGGATCGTCGGGTAGTTCACTTCCGGCAGCGCGGAGATTGGCAACTGAAGGTATGCCACCGCGCCCACCAGCAGCACGGCCACCATCAGCAGGATGGTGGCGACAGGGCGGCGAATGAATGGCTCGGAAATACTCATCGTGCCTGCTTCCCTGCGCCGTTTGCGTTGGCCAAGGTGACCTTCGCGCCGTCCTGTATGCGGTCAAAGTTGCTGGTCACCACCGTGTCGCCAGAGGAGAGCCCCTGCACCGCGCTCTGGCTCTGCGCAGAGTACTGCACGTTGATGTTGAGCAGCTCCACCGTCTTGTCCGCCTTTACGCGGTAGACGAAAGCCTGCTGGCCGTTGTACTGCACCGCCACGGTCGGCACCAGCAGCACGTTCTCCAGCTGCTTCAACTGCAAGCGCGCGTTCACAAACTCATTGGGAAACAGCTTGCCGTCCTTGTTCGTGAAGGTGGCGCGCAGCTTTACCGTGCCGGTGGTGGTGTCCACCTGGTTGTCCAGCCCGAGCAGCTTGCCGCTGGCGAGCTGGTTGGTGCCGCTACGGTCAAACAGGTCTACGGTCAGCGGAGTCTTGCCGGTCATCTGCTCCTGCACGGCGGCGATGCGGTCCTCCGGCAGCGCAAACACCACGGTGATCGGGTCAATCTGCGTGATGACCGCAATGGTGCTCGACGAGCCGGAGAAGATCGTGTTGCCCGGATCCACCAGCCGCAGGCCTATGCGCCCGGAGATCGGCGCCACGATGGTGCAGTACTCAAGCTGCACCTTGTAATACTGAATCGAGGCTTCGTCGTTCTGCACCGTGCCCTCGTACTGACGCACGGAAGCTTCCTGATCGGCCACCGTCTGCTGTGCAATGGCGTTGCGCTGCAACGCGTCCTGGTAGCGCTTCAGGTTCACGCGCGCCTGCTCCAGCGCGGCCTTGTCGCGCACCAGCGAGCCTTGGGCCTGCGCCAGTTGCGCCCGCGTCGGACGCGGATCAATCTGCGCCAGCACCTGTCCCTTGTTGACGAACTGTCCCTCACGGTAGTTCACCGAGAGCACGCGCCCGCTCACCTGGCTGTAGACGTTGACCGTGTGCTCCGGCGTAACCGTGCCGAGCGCATCCACTGAAATCGGCATGGTGCCGAGCTTTGCCGCAGCCGCGTTCACCATGGTGGCGCTGCCCGCTCCACCCGGCGCGGGGCCGAAGCCCGCCGCAGTGCTCTTCGTCTTGTGCAGCAGAGGCAGCAGCAAAGCGCCGCCAACTGCGGCCACAATCAATACCGCCATCCACCGCCGGTTTCCCTTCCTGGCGGTCCCCTCATTGTTCAGTTGCGCGTGCGCTTCATTCATTTGCGAAGTTTCCTCATGAGATCAATTCCCTGTTTTGCCCGGTTCATCAGAATGGCAGGCTGCGAACACAGTCCCTTATTCCAATAGACAGGATGAGGGCGAAAGTGGCGGTTTAAGATTTGTAAAAGCAGCTCAAGGTGTGCAGAAACATGCAATTCAGGCCGTTTATACGAGGATTTTGGGAACCCTGAGGGCCGTGGACCAGTGCATCCAGCAGGGACGTGCCGCAAGCTGCAGACGTTGTGGGACGCTACGAAGTGAGGATGGCCGTCCTTAGCAGACGATTTTAGAACTCTCCTGCGGGCTGTAGAACCAGCGGCATAGACATTCAACTCCCCCGGACAACGAACAGAACGTTGTCCGGGCCACCCGCTCCCAAAACACAAGCGGCAGGCCGCCTCAAGGCAACCTGCCGACAGACACCTATACTGCAAGCCTTCGCCACCGCCCTCTCGCTGCGCGAGAAGGATAGGGCACCCGCTTACTTACTCGACGAAAAGGGTGCACCACTCGCCAAGCCTCGTCGTACAGCCATCTGAACTCGTCATAGCTATACTCGGTCTCGGCGATACCTCTCTAGAAAAGGCAATGTCACACTGACGATCAGCACCGAAAATAGCATTCCGTTCAGCAATGCCATCCAGAGCGTCATTGGAGGAAGCAGGCAGAAGAGGAACATCCAAGTGCTCTCTCCCGGTACCTTCGGCGAAGATTGGACATGAAGAAATACCGACGGAGCTAGCATGGAGACAGGCCCGAGAATATATATCCTGGCCAAAACCCACCTCCATCTAGGCAGGTGCTTGGTAACTATCCAACTTGCCACGCCAAGCAAAGTTACTCCCGCGAGGGGAACAGCATTCAGTGTCCAAAGATTCGACTTCTGATTGAGGGCGGCATTAACAACGATGGCAGGAAGCCAGAACGAAAGCCCACCCATTGCAATCCAATACAGCCTGTTCTTCATCACACCCCCATCAGATCAAAATATTCCCGGCGGGTGGCGCACCCTTTCTCTGGGCATGGTTCTCGAATGCCATACCCTCTCGCGAAGCGAGAGGGGGGAGTGTTGACTTCACGCACACCAAAGCCCCCCCCCATCCGCTCTCTTCGCCTCGCCATCCACTCCGAGTCGATCTCAACTACTCGATCAATCCCTCGCATAGTATCGAAGGCTGGCAGGGCGGCTCTGCTTGCGGCTCGATATCTCTCCCCCGCGCGCCATGCTAGTCCACGAAGCATCGTCACAGCGTAGTGCAACAGCAATTTCAATGCGAATGAATTGTGGATGGAATTGATGGGAAAAATGCGCAAAACACGGGCAGATTTGAGCTGCCGCCCCTTTAGTTCCTAGTGGTCAATCTGAGTCCAGCTAGCGGCCAACCGATCGCCAGCAAGAAAACTCGTCGGGCAGAGATCTCTAGGCCGCGCCGGTTGCAAAGTCCCGATAATCCCCCCCAGCACACCCGGTTCGACACCCATGATCTGCCTCGATTGTCTCGGTGCCGAGTTGACGACCGCAGTCAGTGCTCGATCGATAGGCGTTTTTCGTTGCGCAACAGTTTTCGACGCCTCTTCATAGCAGAAACCAACCACAGAACCCGCCCGCCTCACATTTAAGCACCTGCTCAGAAATCAAGCCCATTCAGGAAGTACGCTCCAGGCAACACTGTGCGGTCTTCCGCGGACAGGCTCCCATACATATCTGTTTTTCATGCGCAAATGGGATTACACGAATCATCCCGAGGAGATGCCAGACAGACAGGGCACAAAAACTCCATCACTGTTCCAAAGTATGGGACGGATTTTTCACAGTACTGCAACCATGGCCACGCACGACTTTCGAGACGTGTGGTGAACCAAGAGAGAACGCAGTGCGAGGGCGATGCTCCGTGTTGCGCTCGTGATAGTTCGTCCCCTTGGGTATGCGGACTTCAAACATACGAAGGACATTTCGATGAAGAAGCAGTTTGTTCTCGCAGTAATACTCATTCTCCTGGGCCTGTCGCAACTAGCGGCCGCCCAGACGACAGGCATTGGCCAAGCTGGGTACGTTTACGGGTTGGGAGCTGAAGGCTTCTATGCTCCAACCGTTCCTGCCCCGGGTTTCTATATCAAGGACTACAACTTCTACCAGTCGGCAACCACGCTCAAGAACAACTCCGGGAAGGATGTTCCGCTTGGTCTGGATGCTGGTGTCTTTGCGGTGCTGCCCCGTTTTATCTACGTTCCGAACAAGAAGCTGGTCGGAGGTTCAAACTTCCTCGTCTCGTTGACCACCGGCGCGGCCAGCGTGAACCTGAAGGAGACAGCAGTCGGTTACAGCACGCACGGCACCCACCTGATCGATCCCATCGTTTCCGTGGCACTGGGCTGGCACAAGAAGAACATGGATATCGTTCTGGGCAGCGACAACCACATTCCCGTGGGCGCCGCCGGCAGCGCTGACAAGGCGGGCAATGACGAGTGGACGGTGATCCCCTCCTTCGGCATTACCTACTACCTTGACAAGAACCACAAGTCGAACTTCTTCGTGCTGCCCCGCTATGAAATTCACTCCTCCAAGCGCCACTCCGACGTGCGCATGGGCGATGACTTCCACATTGAATACGGCTTCGCACACTCCATTCACCCCCGCGTCCAGGTTGGCCCCGTGGGTTACGCCGAATGGAAGGTGACGCGCGACAGCGGAAACGACATCACCTGGGACCGCACCGTGAAGAACAAGGTGTTTGGCATCGGCCCCGAAGTAATCATCTTCCTGCCGAACGGCGTCATCGCCCAGATGCGCGGCATCGCAGAATTTGGCGCAACCGGCCAGATGCAGAAGAACTCTGTGCACTTTGACCTGACCAAGCGCTTCGATTTCGGTCCAAAGAAATAGTTGTCCTCCCAGCCGAAACGGTGCCCGCGATGGGCACCGTTTTCGTGCTCGCGACAGGAGATTTCGTGATGCCTGAAACTGTTTATGATCAGCTCAGTAAGCGGCTGGATAACCTCGGCGTCGGATATCCGAAGATGGAGTCCGGCGTGGAATACACCTTGTTGAAGTACTTCTTCAGCGAGGAAGAGGCCAGCTACGTGGTCGACATGGAGGACAAGTATGAGACGCCCGCCGAGTTCGCTGCCCGCACGAAGCACGAAGCCGGACGTTCAGAAATCATCCTCGAATGCCTCGCCAAGAAAGGCTTGATCTTCCGTCAGCACCGGGATGGCGTTGTGCGTTATCGCCCCATCCCCGTCGCCCACGGAATGTATGAGTTCAACGTCAACAACTTGAATATGAAGTGGATGCCGGACTTCTTCCAGCATGTGCTGAACGGTCTGGTTCACAATGTGTTTTCCACCACCACCCCGTTTTTCCGCATTGTTCCGGTGAACAAAGACGTCACGGCCGATTCCAAGCTTCTGCAGTATGACGATGCCGCAGGCATGATCCGCAACGCACGCATTGTGGCGGTGGCCGACTGCGTTTGCCGCAAGGTGGGCGCGGCGATGGGCAACCCTTGTAAGAACAGCCTGGAACGCTGTTTGACGCTGAATGATGCCGCAGATTACTACATTGAAAATGGAACCGGCCGCCAGATCAGTGTTGATGAAGCTGTCAAGATCGTGGAAGAGAGCATCAAGGACGGCCTGTATCTGCAGGTCATCAATTCCAAGCAGGCGGAAGTCATCTGCGCATGCTGCAAGTGCCACTGCGGCGAGTTGGGAATGATGAACCTGGCCGGAGTGGATGCAATCGGCCGCAAACTCGTCAGCAACTACGTCTGTTCCCCCGATCGCAGCAAGTGCGACGGAAGCTGTTCGGACATCTGCGTCGGCGCCTGCGCTGTCTCCGGTTGGACGAAGACCGAAGCCGGCGAATTGCGCTTCTCCGGCAAGAACTGCGTTGGCTGCGGACAGTGCGTGCGCCAGTGCCCGAAGCACGCCCTGAAACTGATTGCCAAGGCCCCGTCCAACATCTTTGAGCCTGCGCCCGACATGTGGGACGGATACACAGACATCGCAAACTATCGGCGCTCGCACCCCAAGGCGTAGCGGCTCTACAAAGCGGTCAATCACACCCGGCCGGGAGCAGACTTCAAGGACTGCTCCCGGCCGGGTTCCTTCCGAAGAGACGCCCATGCCGCAGCGGCAGCCGGTTCGCCTGCGCCGGAGTTGCACCGCGAAGTTGTGCCTATTTCCCTCCTTAAGAATGGCCTTCTGCCTTCCCCGGCAGCACATACTCGGCACATGTGACGATGCTGTTCCGCATCGTCGGGAGCAGCTTCTGCACATGACCACGATTGACCAGCCCCGGCCCGCATGGACGACGAAGATCCCGTTGGCGGGCCGTCATCTCAGAATGATCGGCTACGACGGTTGCGATCAGTCGCGCATGCATCTCGCGTTTGTCACGCCGCGCACCGGCAGCGGGGCCATGCCGACGCGCTTGTGGATTGTGCCGGGAGCCTCGTGCCTTTGCCTGGCCTCATGCCTGGGGCTTGAGTCCTCGATGCAGCTCGCCGAGGAGTTCCAACGCTTCCTCCGCACCGATAATGCCGCGCTTGTCGCACTCGACGAACGGCCTCAGAATCTGGGCCAATTGATGATGGGAATGTCGCCACGACATGAGCAACGCCCCTGCAGCCGAGCTTGCGAGCGCAGCGCCGACGGACAAAATGGATGCAGCATCCGCCGAATTCTTGCCAGCCTTGAAGTGACGGATGTGATTCTCGAATACCCTCGCCTGCCCAGGAAGGGACGGCTTCCCTGGCCGCTCGCAGCTTTCTCCGGCGAATCGTGCCGTGAGCAGGCCAGCCATGCGTCGGAGATTTTTTATTCCGAATCGCGCGGCGAACGGATCTTCCCGCAATAACCCAACCACTGAGTTTGCCATTCCAAAGTAGGGCGCGCTGAATTCTGCGGACTGCCACGATACTTGCGCGGTTGACTGCTCTACTTCGTGCTGCAGGCTTGAAGTGCGCGACGATACACTGTCAATCGTCCATGCTCTGGCAGGCAGGTTCCAGGGGCCTGTTGTGGGCGTGCCTTTATTTCAGGAGAACTAATGTGAATTTTAAGAAAGACAAGCAATCGTCCCGGCGATCATTCCTGAAGGTTTCCGCCTTGGGACTCGGCGGTGCGGCCGTAGCGGGAATCGCCGCCTCCGCAGGCACCCCACGGGCAGAAGCGCATGAGCATGGAGATTCCGGCAACACCAATAGTGCCGGAGTCATGTCGAATCCGATCTCACCCCTGCCCATCCCTGACAATTGGGGTGCCAGCGCAGACGTCATTATCGTCGGTGCTGGTGGCTCTGGCCTGACGGCGGCTGTCACTGCGGCGCAGGCGGGCGTCAAGGTCATTGTTCTTGAGAAGAATGTCTTTGCCGGCGGCGACGCTTCGCAGGCCATGCTGTTCGGCGGCTTCGTTCCCAGCAAGTGGATGAAGAGCCTCGGCATGTGGGGCGATCAGTTGGACGACCCACAGCTTACGGCCAAGCGCATTGTCGGCCTCAGCGCGACGACCGTCTATGGCCTCGCCGACCCGAAGAATCCGAAACTCGGCGTGCCGATTGCCGCCATTGCTCCCAGCCTCGGCATCGCCGCCATGGGCATCCATGATTTCTTTG
The DNA here is from genome assembly GCF_059726245.1 of Oryzophilus luti. NCBI lineage: Bacteria > Pseudomonadati > Acidobacteriota > Terriglobia > Terriglobales > Koromonadaceae > Oryzophilus > Oryzophilus luti. Next base: position 3,719,709 of record NZ_AP040874.1, on the reverse strand, counting down.
ACAACCTTTACACGCCCACGGCGATTGCCGGACGCGATGCCAGCCTGATCCGCCGGATCCTTGAAGCACAGGCAGAGACCATCGACTGGTTGCAGAGCGATATGGGCGTGCAGTTCTCCCGCAAGCCCGTCGCCGGCCTGCCGATCCCCGGCCTCATGCACTGCCCCATCGACGCCAGGCACCCGGAAGAAGATTGGGAGTACTGGGACCCACACAACGCGCGCGGATTCACCGAGCCTCTTTACGACAAGGCACTGGAACTCGGCGTGACCTTCTACCTGGGGACGCCGGTGACGGGCTTGGTCTGCAACTCGGAGCCTCGTGTGGTGGGAGTTCGCGGCACGGTTGAGAACGGTTCGCACGTTTACGTGCAGGGCAAGGCCGTGCTGCTGACCACCGGCGGCTTTGCTGCGAACCGCGACATGCTCTACAAGTACGCACCCAAGGACCGCGTGGAGTCGGCCCGCTGCTGGAGTCTGCCCAGCGCCACCGGCGATGGCATCCGCATGGCCCAGGCACTCGGCGCCAAGCTGAACATGATGAACGAGATTGAAATGTGGGACGGTGGAGCTCTGCGCGACCACGGTACGCACGGCGTGTACTCGGCTCCGAACCAACTGGTACGACAGAAATCGCTGACCGTGAACAACAAGGGCAAGCGCTTCTTCTGCGAAAGCCAATATGCAGGCTACTACTTCAGCTACCAGGCGTCGCAGACCATCGCACAACCCAACCACGAATCGGCCACATTGTTCGACGCCAACTGCATCAAGCGTGAGGACCTCATCAAGAAGTTCAAGGGCTGGATCTGCGAGTATCCGTGCAAGTGGTTCGACAGCGACTTTGAAAAGTACCTTGCTGAAGGCGTCATTCTGAAGTCCGACACCATCGAAGGCATTGCCAAGCTGCTGGGCTATCCAGTGGACAACTTGGTGGCGTCCGTGAAGCGCTATAACGAGCTTTGCGAGAAGGGCTATGACGAAGACTTCTTCAAGCAGAAGGAATTCATGCATCCGATCAAGACGCCGCCTTTCTACGCGGTCAAGCAGGTGGGCGGCAGTTGCTTCAACACCTGGGGTGGCATGGTCGTGGACGGCAACTTCCGTGTGATGGATGAGAAGCTTGATCCGATTCGCGGGCTATATGCGGCGGGAGAAAACGTTGCCGGCGGCGCGGGAATTTCCTGCGTGCTGCCCGCCGGGCGGCTCGCGGCAAAAGCCATGGTTGGCGATGTGCTGAGCAAGGAGGGCAAAAAGAATGCGTAACCAACTCCATCATTGCTCCGCACTGATAACGTGCGTCATGCTTTCGCTGCTGTTGTGTGGCGGCATGGCCTGCAAGTCAAAGAAGACGGAAGAACCCACGAAGCCCGCAGTGGCCAGCAAGCCTCTTTCGCCCGAACTCTTCGTTGTGACGGCTGCACCGGGCACGATCAAGCCGGGCGCAATGCCGTCGCTCGATAAGCACGCAAAGCTAGGTGTAGGTTGCGTACAGTGCCACGGCGTTGATGCACCGGACCGTGCGCCCGACTCCAACAAGGCATGCATCGGCTGCCACGATTTGCAGAAACTGATTCAGGCCACCGCGAAGTATGACGATGGCAAACACAAATCGCAGAACCCGCATAATTCGCACATGCACGGCGTCTCGTGCCTTGTCTGCCATAGAAATCACTCGGACTCCGTCCTCTACTGCGACAAGTGCCACATCCCAAAATTCGGATGGAAGGTACCGTAGTTTCTTCCGGCTGGAGGAGGACGCCACAGGCACCTCCTCCAGCATGCTCTCAGCAGATTCTCTTCCTTCTTCTTTCCAACTCTTCCGCTCCCGCGCAAATGCCTTTCCGACCCCGCGCCCTCTGAATCTCCATTCAGCGAACACCGGCTGAGCAAGTCTTCGTTAGAGCCTTTGCGAAAATCTGACCGGCCATCCCAAAGTACGGTGCGAAGCACGCCCGCTACTGCAAAGATGCTCGCGGTGTAAAGACCTGCTCTCCGCACATGCCGTGCGCGAAGCACCTCGAACGCCGGTACCACGGTTCGTATCCCAGATTGTTAGCGCTCGGTTCCAAAGGGTTGCGAATGAAGATGTTGTTCATATTCTTTGCATTAGTTCTCATCATTGGCCTGCGGCCGGCAGCATCGGCGCAGGCTGGGCACGTTGGTCAGGCAATCACGCTCTATCGTCCTGGCATTGAGCTTTCTTCTCTGAACCGCAACGGATGCGCTCCCCTGCTCGACCTTGCAGACGTCTGCATCCCCGCCGATTTTTGCAAGCTTCGTCAGAGCTTTTGTGGTGCAACGGAGATTTCCGCGTTTGGAACCGGCGCGGATGTCTTTGCGAAACGTTCACCTCAGGCGGCCCTGTGCGCACCCTATGGCAAAATTGGAATGCGGCAACAGAAAAGCGGTTTTGAAGGACATTTGGCCAACGGATTCGCAGGATAATTTGCCGAGCGGAGCCCCGGCGTCACCGAGAATCGGCACCCGGGTCAGATCCGCAAAGAGAGATTGGAAATGGCTGAAGAAATCTACGCACAATTGCGCAAGAAGCTGGACAACCTAGGTGTTGGCTACCCCGCCACGGATTCGGGTGTCGAATACAGCATGCTGAAGTACATGTTCAACGAAGAACAGGCCTCCTACTTCGTGAGCATGGATGACACGTACGAATCCGCCGAGCAGTTCGCTGCGCGCACCAACCGCGAGTCCGCGCATGCCGCCGAGGTGCTGGAGCAGATGGTGAAGCACGGCACCGTGTTCCGCCTGCGTGAGGGTGGAGTTGCCAAGTACCGTCCAGTGCCGGTGGCTCACGGCCTGTTTGAATTCAACGTCAACGATCTGTCGCCCGCCTGGGTACCGGATTTCTTCAAGCACATTGGCAGCGGTCTTGCCACCAGCGTCTTCAACAACACGGAGCCGTTCTTCCGCGTCATCCCCGCCCGCAAGGACTTGGTCGTCGACTCCGCCGTGAAGCCCTATGACGACGTTACGGAACTGATCAACAAGAACACCATCTTCGCCGTTGCCGAGTGCATCTGCCGCGCGGTAGGTAAGATGGCCGGCAATCCCTGCAAGCACAACGCGGAGCGCTGCCTCATGCTCGGCGATTTCGCGAAGTTCTACATCGAAGAGAAGATGGGCCGCGAGATCACGAAAGACGAGGCCCTGAAGCTGGTTGCGGAAGGCGCGAAGGAAGGTCTGTTCATCCAGGTCATTAACTCCAAGAACGCCGAGTGCATCTGCTCCTGCTGCAAGTGTCACTGCGGCGAGTTCGCGATGGTGAACCTGGCCGGCGTGGATGCCGTGGCCCGTCCGTTCCTGAGCAACTACGTTTGCACGCGCGACAAGAGCAAGTGCGATGAATCGTGCAGCGAGATCTGCACCGGCGCCTGCGGTGTTGCCGCCTGGTCCGTCACCGATGGCAAGCTCACCTTCAGCGGCAAGGCGTGCGTGGGCTGCGGCCAGTGCGTCCTCCAGTGCCCGTCCAAGGCGCTGCAGCTTATCCCGAAGGCGACGATGTTCGAGCCTGCCGAAAACGTCTTTGACGGTTACACGAAGCAGGCCGCATACCGTCAGAACGGCTCGTCAAAGTAAAGGCACTCTCAGGGCAGGCCCCGGGGATGATCTGGATCGTCAAGAGACACCTCATCCCCGGTCCTGCGCAGAGAACGGGAGGCTGTTATCCACGAACTATCCGTTACCAAAGACATCCTGGAGACGGTGCTGCAGATTGCTGAGGACAACGGGGCACAGCGGATCGCGCGAATCACATTGACCATCGGCGAAATGCGCGACATTATTCCGGACCTCATGCAGCGCTACTTCCATTACGTTGCCGAAGGCACTCTAGCAGAGAGAGCCGAGTTGCACATCGACCAGGTGCCACTCTCCTTCCGCTGCAAGGCCTGCGCCCTCGTGTTCTCAGCGGACATTCGTTCCAAGCAGGCGATTCAATGCCCCGGCTGCGGCGGCCAGCATTCCGAGGTTGCAACCGGGCGGGAATTCCGCATTGAAGGGATCGACATACAATGACGTCGGAAATTCGCTACATCGATTTAAAGCAGAGAATTCTTTCCAAGAACAAGGACCTGGCACAGAAGGTGCGCTCGGAATTGACTTCCGAAAACGTATTCCTTGTGAACGTCATGGCTTCGCCTGGCTCAGGCAAAACCAGCCTGATCCTCGAAACCATCCGCCGCCTGGGCACGGAGAGCCACATCGCGGTGATTGAGGGTGATATTGAGTCGCAGGTTGACTCCGAGAAGATCGCCGCGCAGGGCGTACCCGCGGTGCAGTTGCGCACCGGTGGCTCCTGCCATCTCGACGCTGCGATGATTGGCGAGGCTCTGGCTGAGATGGACCTGAAGAAGCTGGACATGATCTTTGTCGAGAACATCGGCAACCTCGTCTGCCCGGCCTCGTTCGACATTGGCGCCGCCAAACGCGTCATGATCCTGAGCGTCCCTGAAGGCGACGACAAAATCCTGAAGTATCCCATGATGTTCTCCGTAGTCGACGCACTGATCATCAACAAGATCGACTACCTTTCGCTGTCGAACTTCGACGTGAAGGCCCTGAAGGAACGCATGGAGCAGATGAATCCATCGGCTGCGGTGTTTGAAGTCTCCTGCCGTACCGGCGAGGGTGTCGACGCTTGGTGTGATTGGCTGCGCGAGCAGAAGCGGCAAGCTGCCACCACAGCGCGCGAAGCCGTAGAGCAATGAAGTGGGTTTATGAACCCTTGCAGCAAGATATCCGGCGTGCTTCTGCACGCCGTTTCTTTTGCGAAAAATGCTCCGTAAGGCTCGCCTGGCGCTGAGAGAATATAGTCACTCCTCCCGACTTTAGTCCGGTGCGGGTAGGGCGGCTTCGGACCATGATGAGACGATTCAAAAGCCTGCATGGAGGTTTCCAGATCCGTGCCGGCACATTCATCAAGGAATGTTATGCACACCAATACGATTATTGTTGGCGGAGGCAGCGCGGCTATGTCCTGCGCGCTCCGCCTGAAAGAAGCGGGAGAAGAATTCACACTGCTGACGGATGTGCTCGGCGGCCGCATCTGCTACTCCGAGGAGGAGCAGGTGAACTTCGGCGCGTACTTCGTGATGGCAAACTACGAATTCGCAAAGCGTCTGGTGACCAAGCGCACCTGGATCAACCCGTTCAGCGTCACCTTCCACAACAGTGACACCGAGCGCTTCAACACCATCAGCTGGCACTCGGTAAAACGCCTGCCGCAGTTGCTCAAGTTCTACTGGGCCATGCGCACCTTCATCGGTCATTACGTCGAGTACAAAAAGCGCTGCCAGACCATGACGCAGCGCGACGCCATGGCGGCCGACAAGTACATCGAAGACCTCTTCTACAAGCCTGCATCGGAGTTCATCCGCGAGAAGAATTTTGAGAAGGCCGCACACGATTACATCTCCAAGTTCTCCTACGCCTGCACCGGCGTCGACATGGAGAACATTACGGCCCTCGACATGATGAACTGCTGCATGGGGCTGGCCATGCCCATCCACCGCTTCAGCTTCGACCGCGCCGGCATGGAGCGCCGTCTCGACAATCGCGTCGTGTACGGAACCGTGGTCTCGCTCGAGCGCCAGGGCGAACAGTTCGTACTCACCACCGCCGACGGCAAGGAATACACAGCGCGCAACGTGGTCCTGGCCACGCCCGCCATTGTCACGTCCCAGTTGCTCAAGCTGAAGGGATCGCTCCGCCAGACCTGCAAGCTCTACGTTTACCATGTCTCCGGCAAGCTGCGCCCGCAGTACGCGAAGAAGGAGATGAACGTCTTCCCGTTCGTCTCGAAAATCATCTTCACCGCTCTGATGGACGACGGCAGCTACCTGGTCTACACCCGCGAAAAGGACGAGAGGCTGCTCGAGCTTGTGTGCAGCGAGTACAAGCTGATCGGCTACAAGGGATGGGACAAGGCTATGTATGTCTACGGCCGTGCCTACGTGGAGCAACAGTATGGCGAGCGGCTTTACGTCGCAGGCGATCACAATGGACTTGGCCTGGAGCCGACGGCAATCTCCGGCGTGTACGCAGCGAATCAGATCATCGCGCACAGCAGTTCGAAGAACACACAAGCATCCATTCCGGTTGCGGCATCGTAGTCCTAGGAGCTTTCATGAGTTCGGAATTCACCTCCCCAAATCCGCAGCTCTCCGGCATGCGCCGCTGTCTGCGCGGCATCTTCAGCGCAAAAGGCCTGGCAATTCTTGCGGTCCTCATCGTAGCCGTCTTCTGTCTATATGATTTCGTGCTGATGCCGAAGCTTAACACCTGGGGCGCAACGCCGCAGGAAGTGGCGATGGCACTGCCGGGAGATTCCTACGTTCCCGGCGAGCCGTACTGGCAAATGACCGTCGCGACCACCGTTAACGCAGCTCCGGAGAAGATCTTCCCTTACCTTCTGCAAGCCGGACAGGACAAGGCTGGCTTTTACAGCTTTGACTGGCTGGAGCGGATGATTGGCTTTGGCATCCACAACAGCTACACCATCAATCCGCAGTGGCAGAACACGAAGGCCGGCGATTTCTGCACCTTCACGCAACAGGGCATGGGAATGCGGATCGTCTCCATCACCCCGAACCGCAACCTGCTGATGGTCACCAACGGACTCGACCGCAGCCACCCGCTGCCGCAGGGCAAATGGGAGCTGCTCTGGACGCCCGTGTTCGATCCGGCCAAGGGCAATTACGTCGCGTGGAACTGGGACTTCAACCTGTTTCCGCAACCCGACGGCAGCACGCGCGTGATTGTGCGTTGCAGGCATAGTTCGCAAGGCAATGCGATAACGAGATTTGCTTTTAAGAATGCCTGGGCGCTTCCCTCCGACATCATGGACATTGAGATGCTCCGCCGTCTGAAGGCTCTCGCCGAAGGAACTTACCCGCTACACTAATGCCTCGCTCACAACAGAAGGCCTGGCCGGGATCACCGGTCAGGCCCTTTTTAGTGCAGGCAGGAATTGTTGCTTGATTCTTAGTCTAGCTTGGCCAGCGAGGAGAACTCGCCGACGGTCTTCTCCACATAGTTGGGATCGCTGATCTTTGCTTCCACCGCGCCGTTTGGGCAGGTGCGTGCGCATCGGCCGCAACCGCGGCAGCGGTCAGAGTGCTTTGCCTTGCCGTCCACAACCTCGATGGCGCGGAAATAGCAAGTCTTCACGCAGGCACCGCATCCCTTGCACTTGTCTTCACGCACCTTCACCGTAAGTCCGGAGAGCTTGGGATAAATGGGCGCGACCAGTTCTTCCGGCGCGTGTCGGTAGTAGCTCATGAAGCAGCAGCAACTGCAGCAGAAGCAAATGCCAAGCAACGTCTTGTGATCTGGTACAAGAAAGGCGTAGTTATCCACGCGATAGCGGCCCACAGTAGGCGTCAGTCCGTCGGCCAGCGCACGGTCAACATGCTCCAGCGCTTCTTCCATGGTGACGCGCCGCGTAAACCCCGGCGTTACATCAAACCCGGTCTGCCCCAGGAACAAGCAGCCGATATCGTGCGTGTGATTCTTGCAGTCGCGCCCATGACGGCACAGGCACTTATTAAGGACGTGGTGGTACTTCGATTGGCGGATCAACTCCCTTGCAATTTCCGGTGGAAGCACCGTCGCTCCCTCCGGCACGTCGACCTTCACGGGGAGATTTGTGAAGTGGTTGTTCACCGGACGCAGGAGTGGATGAAAGCGTCCGAGGAACGGAATGCGCGAGGCCTTCATGAACAACTCAAGTCCGTCGAGCAGCTTTTCCACTGCGCTGCTACGCGTGAACACCCAGGCCAGCAGCTTGTGCTTCGGCTTCATTGCGCGGGGCAGATCGGCCATGCTTTTCACGTTGAGTGGTGGTTCCGTTTCCCTTGTCATCGGTTCTGCCTTTGTTGCATCTGGAATGAAAAGAGGGAGGAGGCATATACCCCCTCCCGGTGTGAGGTAGTGCGTTAGGGAACCTTCCAGCCAAACTTCGGAATGTGGCACTGGTCGCAGGCCAGCACCGAGGCCGAGTGGTTGTGGTGGCAGACTAGGCACGAGGCGCCGTGCAGATGCGAGTCGTGCGGGTTCTGCGACTTGTGCTTCACGTCGTCATACTTTAGCGTGGCCTGCACCAGCTTGGCCTGCTGGTGGCACTCCAGGCACGGCTTGTTGGACGTAGGCGCGGAGGTTGGAGCCGCTGTTCCATGGCACTTCTCGCAGCTCACGCCGTGCGCCGCGTGCTTGTCCATCGAAGGAAAAGTTGTGGCTTCCTGAGCGGTGCCCGGCGCATCGGTCACGATGAACGCGGGTTCCGAACGCGGCGTGGGAGCCGTGTGCTGCTTTGCAGGCTCGTTGGCGTTGCGGCAGCCAGCCGCAACCAAGGTCATTAACAATGCGAGGAAAATGCAGCTTTGCTTACGCATGCTTGGCCTCCCCGTCACCGTTGACAGCCTTCATGATCGCTCGACCGGCGAGCCGTCCGCCCGGAAAGACGAAGGCGAGGCTGGCTCCACCGGCTACGTTTTCGCCGGTGGCGTACAAGCCCTCGATCGGGTCATTCTTCGCATCCATCACGCGGAACGACTCATCGACCACCAGCCCGCCCCAGGTGTTGAAGCAGCTGCCGCCGATTTGTTTTACTGCGTAGAAAGGCGCCGTCTTGATGGGGTGCAGATATTGCGCCTGCTTGAAGAAGTCCGGATCGTACTTGGCCTCGCAGTGCTCGTTATAGCGCTTCACGGTCGCTGCCAGTTCTTCGGGCGGATACCCGAGCTTCCGCGCCAGCTCTTCAATTGTGTCCGCCTTCAGGATGACGCCTTGCGCCAGATACTTCTCGAAGTCATCGTCAAACCAGTTGCACGGATACTCACACACCCACGGACTGAATTTCTTGATAATGTCTTCGCGTTTGATGCAATTGGCGTCAAACAGCGTGGCGGACTCGTGGTTCGGCTGTGCAATCGTCTGCGCCGACTGGTAGCTGAAGTAGTAGCCACGGTACTCGGACTCGTTGAAGAAGCGACGTCCCCGGTTGTTCACCGTCAGCGACTTCTGGCGAACCAACTGGTTCGGCGCCGCATAAACACCATGCGTTCCATGATCGCGCAGTGCGCCGCCGTCCCAGATCTCGATTTCCTGCATCATGTTCGTGCGTGCTCCAAGACCCTGCGCCATGCGGATGCCATCCCCCGTGGCCCATGGTCCGCTCCAGGTGCGCACAGCTTCGGCGCGATCCTTTGAGCAGTAGCGGAACAGCATGTCGGAGTTGGCCGCGAAGCCGCCGGTGGTGAGCAGCGTGGCCGTCCCTTTTACAAACACGTCCTTGCCGTGATGAGAGCCACGCACGCCAAGCACGCGCTTCTTGCCATCGACGACCAACGCCGTCACGGGCGTCTCCAGGTAGAAGGTCACGCCGAGTTCGAGCGCACGGTTATAGAGCGGCTCGGTAAAACCGCGGCCGTTGTGCGGGTCCCAGTACTCCCAGTCTTCTTCAGGATGCTTGGCGTCAATGGGGCAATGCATGATGCCAGGGATGGGCAGGCCCGCCACTTGTCTGGTGGAGAATTGCACGTCCATCTTTTCCTGGAACCAGTCGATGGTTGCCGCCTGCTCCTCCATGATGCGGCGCACATATGCGGCATCGCGGCCGCATATCGGCGTGGGCGTATAGACGTTGTTGAACGCGTCCTGGATGCCCATGTATTCGACGGCGACAGAAGGAGCCAGGGCACCCACGGGCAGTCCAAGCTTCGGATTGTTCTTGTCTGCCAAGCCGTAGACGGTTGTCGCGCTCAGGCCGTTGATGCGCTTTTCGATCAGCTTCGGGTCATCGAGTTCCTTGCCCCAAAGACCGAGGCTTTTGAGCCACTTACTCGGAACAAACCCTTCAAACAACATGGCGATGGAGGAATCACCGCCACAGAAACAATTCTTTTCAAGGACGATGACCTTTGCGCCACTCTCGGCGGCGGTGACCGCAGCGGCCAGGCCGGCCCCGCCGCCGCCAATCACAACCAGATCGGCTTCGGCAGACCACTTTGCCGGCGCAGAAATCGGCGCGATGGGATTGGCGTTGGCCCCGGACGGCGTTGACGCCGCGACCGCCTCTGCCTGCGGCCCGCTGGAACCTTCCGCACCCGCGACGGCAACCGTAGCAGCAGCTCCCAGCCCCAGTGCCGAAACCTTTAGAAAGCTTCGGCGGGTGGAGTTCTTGGATTCTTTGTTGCTCAAGACAAATCTCCTTGTCGAAATCAGCAGCTTCTCAATGGCGAATCAGCGCGCGTCTTCCGGAATGGAAACGCGTCTGGTCGCCATCAGCGCGCAAACGCCGCCCAGAATGGCGGCCGCAAGCTGGACCTTGGGAGCACTGGGAAGCGAGAGCACCTCGAGCGAAACGAGATCGCTCGACATCTGGTTCGCAACAATCAGCGTGGCTGCAATCATTGCCAACGGAACCAGCATGGCCAGCACATAGCCAGCAATGCCGCACCAGCGGGAGGCTTTGGCATGGCTCAACGCCGCCAACACCAGGTGCAGAAGCAGCAGGGCCAAGGCAGTGATGGCGGCACACTCCAGCACCACCAGCGCCACGGCGCCAATGCGCAGTAACGCCGCAGTGGAGTTGCCCGTCGACTCATTCATCATCTTGTTGAGCCACGGGGCATAGAGCGCGGTCAGGTTGCGGACGTAGCGGGTGATTTCGAAGAGATTGCCGCCCACATAGCTGCTGACGACAGGAACCGTAATAACCTTTGCAAACGTTGTATAGAAAATGACAGCCGTAAAAATAGAGCTGCCCAGCAGCGGAACTGCGGAAGCAATGCTTCTATTCTGAGAATCGGGTTGGACCATGATGCATGGACTCCGTGCGATGAACTTGCACGCTTATGCTGGCTGCCAGCGCGTCAGATTGCCCCATACTTTTGAACAGCCGAGGCAAGATTCTCCGAAGGAAGTGCCACTGACAGCAAAAGGCGCCAGTGTGGCCGAGCGGAACGCTGCACGCCGGACTTAGATCAGTTTGAGCGTGCGCACCTTTGCCGTGGCGGCGGAACGGTTACGAACCTCAAGCTTGGAGTAAATGTTTGAGAAATGCCATTTGACGGTTGTGAGCGCCACGGAAGTCCGCTCCGCAATTTGTTGGTTGGAAAGTCCCGCATCAGCCAGACGCAGCAGTTCCAGTTCCCGTGCGGTGAGTGAACCGGACGTAAGTTCGTCCTCGCTCGTGGAAGGCTCTGGAGCAACCGTCTTTCCCAGGCAGCGCCCACCGCAAATACGCAGGAACAACGCCCGTTCGTCGTTGTCGACGAATCCCCAATCCTTTTCCTTAAACTGCGCAATGATGGTACGAAGCGCGTCGAGCCGCACAAAAAATGGATGAACGATGCCGCGTTTGGCCGCCAGCCGGATGGCCCGGTGGAGGTGACGCAACGCATGCGGCAGATTCTCCAGCCGGAACGAGAGCACTGCGAGTGCAATTTCCAGTTCCACGGCAACAGCGCGACGCTTGTTCTTCTCTGCCGCTGTCAGCAGCCCTTCTGACAGCAAAATGGCCTGCCGGTTCATGCCCTGCGCAATGAGATATTCCAGACGCGTCATGCTGACGAGTTCCTGCACATATGCCGATGGCATCTGCGCTGATTGCGGGGTTATTCCCAGATTCAACCCGGCCAATTCCGCCTGCAAGCAGGCTTCATCGATCCGCTGCATACGCAGGAGCCGCCGAATCAGGTAGCAGTGCGAAACGATGTTCATCGGAGGAGGATACGCGTCGATGAGGCGACCGATGTTTGCCGGCGAGAGTGGACTTGCCTCCGTTCCATCCCAGAGTTCCAGTGCCGCCTCCACGCCATGGAAGGTTGTTTCATTGATGGCGTGTGACGGCAGATGCGCCAGTCCCGCTTCCAGGTACTTCTGCGCATCCTCCCTTTGTCCCAGCTGGAGCAGACAGTCGGCCAGCAGCATGTGAATGATAGAGACGTTGTAGGCGGTCTCCCCCAGCGAATCAACGGCTTTCCGCAGCGCTCCGGTCAGTGTTTCCCGGCAATGCAAGTACTCGCCCTCAAAGAAATCGATCTGCGCCTGGAGGATGGAGACCCACGAGGCACCGTAGTCGCTGTTGGCCGAAATGATGCCCGCCTGAGCCGTGCTCAGAGCTCCGCGTGCCGTCTTGAAATCGAAATTTACCGTGGCATTCAGCGCTACCGAACAGGCCACCGTTGCGATGCTGATGTCATTCTGCGCCGTGCTGTTTTCCAACCAGGCTACAGCTTTCCGTGCCGCATCGCCGGTGCGATCCTGGAACAAGTCAATCAGGATGCGCAATTCCTCGAAGCGGCGGCGCAAACGAAGCTGCTTGGATCGCGTTGCGATGGGAATCTGCTCGCCGTCTGGATGCTCCCACACCTTTTCCGACTGACGAAATGCCGCGTCATGTTGGCGCGTAAACAGCAGTGCCCACAGATACCAGTACTCGGACTCCGGCGTGAGTTCCGCGCCAATAGCCTTGGCCTGTTCCACCCAACGGATGTAGGAGACCAGTTCCCCCTTCTGCCCCACCCAGTAGGGAGCAATATTGTGGATGATCTGTGCAGCCGTCTCAGGACATTGGCTGGCAAGAGCATACTCGACTGATTCGGCCGTGCTGGCCCGGCGGCGAGCCCAGTCCACCGCCCGCTTCAGAACCGTGGCGATCGACTCCGGCTCCAATTCGCGCTCTGCTTCGAAAGTCAGGAATTCGCGCACCAGCGGGTGAATTTCGAATCGGCGTCCATTGCGGTCCAGCGGAGTAAGGTAGCAGTTCTCCCGGTAGAGTCTGTCAATCATGCGGCTCGACGTGGGATCTTTCAGCGCGTATCGGCAAAGCTCCACGGTGAGGGGGCGAAACCAGGAGACGGACAACAGGAAACGCCTCAGGCTCGGCTCAAGACGCGAAAGGAATTGCGACCGCAAAAACGAAACAATCGACCTGTCCCGGCCCGAAAACTGGGAGAGGAACAAGTGCGATTCCTTCTGCTCGTCCCAGGCCGACGCCAGCAGACAAACCGCCATGGGCCATCCCAAGGTTCGGGATTCTACTTGTTGCAGTTCGGAGGCCAGCAAACCGCGGCGGCAACGCTCCCGGAAGACTCCCGCGATATCTTCTGCCGTAAAGCGCAAATCCTCGCTTCTCAGGTAGAGCAGGCGACCTTCAAGTATGTGCCGGGCACCATCGGTCTCAATCCGGCATGAGGTGGTGATCCAGATACGTCCGTTCGTAGCGTGCGAAATAATCTGGTCAAGGAATCGCCCGAGCGCTGCGTCGCGGCAATGCTCAAGGTTATCGATGAACACCTCACATCCATAGGTGGAGAGCAGAGACGCAACCAGTCGCCCGTAACTTTCCTTGCGGTTCGCAGCATTGAGTTTGGGAAGCTCGATTTCCGGATGAGCCCGCGAACAAGCCCGGAACAGCAGTCCGACCAGTTGCTCCAAGGTGGTGTCGGAATCATCAAGGGAAACCCAAAGTGGCTTCTTGCCTTGAGCATCGCAATCCAGGTACACCGCCTGCAGAAGCAGGGTCTTGCCGTACCCAACGGGCGCTTCAATCCCCACCATACGAAAGTTGGGTGCAAGGTTCTTTAGCCGGTTGAGGAGTTGCGTGGCGTAGGGAGCTAGGGCTGTAGGCCGCGGTACGAATTTTCCATAATCGTCCGCGCTCTGAATTGGTGCTGCCATGAACCTTCCTCCGGCTGCTTCAATGGAGCAAGTATGGCATGGCGACCCTCGCCCCATCCCACACTTTAGTACAGTCAGGTTCTCTCAAGACAGTCTGCGCATCAGGCCATGAACGACGCCCCTGTTGCCCGAAAAATGGAGTGTGCCCCGCTGGGCGGAATAGTCCCGAACTACTTGCAGACAGGGATTAACTGGGGAAACAGATTGGATTGCTGGCGATACGCATTGAACCTGCCGAAATCGCGTATTGCCTTCAATTATAGGGAATTGGGACGCGCCCCCAAGCTCCGGGGATACTCGCGAGCTTCCTCGCCGTTCAAGGCTGAAAATCCACGCCGTCTACCAAATCATCTACAGTGAATTTCTTGAGGAATTCTAGAGGCTTGTACCTTAATGAAATTAATGGTCGGGGCGACTGGATTCGAACCAGCGACCCCCTGCGCCCAAGGCAGGTGCGCTACCAGGCTGCGCTACGCCCCGACTCCGTTTTGATTATACGTGATTGGGCGTTCTCGTGCCGGGAGGCGCTGCTGCGGGCGAACACCCCGTCTGCAGCGTGGCTCATGACCTGGCACTGTGAGCACGGAATTGGGCACACCGGTTCGCGTCCACGGGAACCGCGCCATGCAGGCAGTCTCATTACACGGGGAATCCCTGAGTGCGGATGGATCGGGGCGGCGGAATGTGACTCTGCCCACGACTGGTTGCCGTAAAGAGTTGCGGCCCGCGTTTCTGGCGCGGGCCGTGAGTCTCACATGCCCGGAACCCAGCCCGGGCCATCCACCCAATTCGGCGCACGGTCATGGCACTGGTTGCAGGCGTTCATCGGGAACGCCACCTTGCCGTGGCAGGCGCCGCAGTAACGTCCCCGCGTGTTCTGATACATGTTGAAGTGCGTTTCGCCGTTGCGCTTGGTGGGGAATATTTCCGGGTGGCAGAGTTCGCAGCCGTTCCACACCGTGTGCAGTTCGTGCGAGAAGCGCACGTCGCGCACCCATTTCAGTTTGGTGGTAATGCCGAAATCCTTGCGCGCCTCAATGGCTCCGCGGCGCACGGAAACACCCTCAAGGAAATCGGTCAGCTTCACTTTGCCGAGCTTCTCGGCGGCCATCCAATCCACTCCGTACTCACCCTTGGGCAGGCTGGCGGTCCAATGCGCGTAGGTGTATTTACGCGCGCCCTTCTTTGCCGAGTGGCAGCGCCCACAGCGTTCGCTGCTCTCCGGCTTGCCGCCCGGCTCGCAGGAAGCGAAAATGACCTTGCCGTTGAACTGCCGCTTGCCGTCATGGCAGGCTCCGCAGTGGAAGCCCTGATGGTTGGTCTGCGCCGAAACGCCGGTGGCGTTCGCCTGCATGGCAAAGCCCAGGTCAACATGGCAAAGCCGGCAGGTGAACATGCTGCGGTGCAGCCAATGGTCAAACGCAACGCCATTCTGCGGGGTGTTTCCACCACCGAGCAGCACCCGTCCGTATGCGTCCGGCGATGGCACGGCCTTCAGGTAAGCCTGAGCTGCGGCCTGCGTGCCAAGCCCAAGCCCCGCATACAGCAGTACAGCAATAACCACGGCGCTATTGAGCCGGATTTTTCTTGGTTTCCAGCACATAAACAAACAGCCCCCTGCATTGCTCCAAACGGCGCGTGTAGACCTTGCGCCTCGTCTCGTCGAGCTTCGGCATCTGTTTGGCGAGCCCGTCGCAGCGCTCCACCAGCTTCTGAAGGTCGTCCTTGGAGAGCAGCATGGCGTCCTGCGTCTGGCTGCAAACCGAGTCGAACTCATGCAGGATGGCCTTCTGCTCCTCTGTCGGAGGCTGCGGCTCGTCGGTCTTCTGCGCCCACGCAACTGCGGCAAACAGCCACAGGCACGCCAGCAGACACACGAGCTTCATCGCGTGTTTCATGGCAACCTCCGGCTACTGCTGCACGGGTTTGGTGTGGCAACGCTGGCAGTCCGTGGTGGGGAAGGCCACCGTGCTGTGGCAGGCCCCGCAGGAGCGCCCTTCAAAAATGTCGACCATGCTGTACTTCGACATGCCCTTCTTCACGCCAAAGAAGATCTCCGGATGGCACAGCTCGCAGCCGTTCCACACCGTGTGCTTCTTGTGCGAGAAGATGATGTCGGGCATCGACTCCAGCTTCGGGTTCAGTGCAAAGTCCTTCTGCACGGCAAGGTTTCCGCGCTTGATGGAGATGCCCTCAACAAAATCTGCGGGGTGGATCAAGCCGGTTTCTTCCGACTTCTCCCAGTCAATACCGTTCCCGAAACGCTCCCTGGGCAGCGGCGCGGTAAAGCGGGCAAAGTCATAATCACTCTTCACCGCCTTGCCGTAGGAGTGGCAGCGGTCGCAACGCTGGGCGTCGGCCTGAGAGTTGCGCGCGCCGCAGGCGGCAAATACCGCCTTGTTATCCACCATGGTCTTGCCGTTGTGGCAGCTGCCGCAGTAGTAGCCGCGCATGTTGTCCGCCTGCTTGATGCCGGTTCCATTGGTCTTCATGGCGAAGCCGATATCGACATGGCAGACGCGGCAGGTGAATTTCGAACGATGAATCCAGTGCTCGAAGACCACGGGCGGAAGTTCGCCCTGTCCCTGCGTGGTAGAGCCGATCAGGACACGGCCGTACTCATAGGGCAGAGGACGGCGCTTTTTCATTCCAGTTTGGGCTGCGAGAGGACTACAGATTAGAACAATCAGCGAGAGCGCCAAAAGCACTTTGCACTTCATCGGGCACCTCCTTGGGTGGCCTCGTGAACCGCTTGGCGTGGCTGTTGTATGCGTGGCGCAGCAGTGGCTGCGCTGGAGGCACGCAGCAGCAATCGAACTTCTGCTCATTCCCGGCCAGGCTCGTTCTTTGTGTTGCAACAACGTCAATGGAGATTAGGCCGCAAAGTGCCAGACACAGCGGTGACCGGAGTCACTTCGGGAGGTGATACAAAGAGCAGTTTGTCCAGATTACGAGGCGGAAGCGAGCACATGCTGGCGGAAGGCGGACGCACAGGCATCGCTCTGACGGCGTTGCGCCTCAAAGCCCGGAAGCTCGCGCACGGACTTCAGCAGAGGATCGCTGACCAGCAGGGGAGAAGCGCAATCGCCACGCTGTTGCGCGCGCTGCACTTCAAACAGGCTTGCCTCCGGCTGCCCGGTGTAGCCAAACACGCGCGCCCGCAGCAGGTGCTCATCGGCGGTGAGCGGACGCTGCGCATCAGCCTGGCAGGCCATGGTCAGCCGTGCCAACGTCTCCTGCGGAGCCTTCTTCAGATACGCGGCCAGCAAGGTGGCTTCACAGGAACTCTTCACCTTGTCGAGCCGTGTCAGCGCCGCCTCGCGGTTGCCCTCATCGAGCGCGATGAAGACGTGCCGCCAGGAGGAATAGCCGGTGCCGAGATCGACGTGGGTGAAGCGTTCGGCCTGCACCTTCTGCCCAAGCATCTCGTAAGCCAGCGAACAGGAGCGCAGGCGGAACTCGCGGGGATCGAGGTGCAGGGCGATGTCGCAGTCGCGCGAGGCTTCATGCAGCATGCCGCCGTGGCGCAGCACATCCGCCCGCAGCAGGTGTGCATAGCTGCTGCCTGGACGGAGTTTGACCAGCCGTTGCGCCAGATCGTACGCGTCATTCAGGTGATTGCGATCAACACTCAGCTTGACCTGCGCTTCCAGTGCCGCAGAAAAACCGCCATCAAGCGAGAGTGCGTGCGCCAGAGCGGTCGCGGCCTGTGCGAGTTTGGCGTCGGCCACATTCGTGTCACCTTGGAGGGCGTCGATGCGCAACCGCTCCCCAAGAGCCAGCCACGCCGGAGCCAGCGAGGCGTCCAGCTCGGTTGAACGCTGCAGCATGGCAATGGCCTCGCGATTGAGTCCACCGGAGTATGGCATGGCCGCGCTGCGCAGGTAGAGATCGTAGGCTTGTTCGCTGGGCGCCACCAGCGTCATGGCCACGCTGTTGAGAGGCATGCCCATCGCGGAGGCCAGTTCGGGCAGCACCTGCTTGGCCAGCGCGGCGCGCACCTCCAGATTCGATTCCAGTGAGGTTGTGAACTCCTGCCGCAGCTTCTCCTTGCGCGTGTCAGGATCAATGAGCGCCAGTTCAACCTTCAAATTGGTGCCGCTGCGCACAACGCGCCCGGTGATCAGGTAGGTGGCATGCAGGTCGCGCGCCGTCCGCGCGTAGTCCAGTTTTTCAATCGGATAATTGCGGCTGTTGCTGAAGGGGCGCACGGCCAGGTTGGTCTCGCGCGCAAGGCCCAGGGCAATTTCGTCCGGCACCGCCCAGCAAAGGTACTGCTGTGCGCGGTCCTGCCCGCTGTAGTCAAATGTCAGCAAGGCGACGCTGGTCTGCACGCCGCTGGCAGGTGTGGGCTTCTGCAGACGCAGGTTCCACCACAGCACCCCAAGCGCCACAAGCATAACCACCAGCGCCACAAGCCACCAGGGACACAACCGTCGCATGGGCCTCTTTCGGACCGGCTGGGATTGCCCTGCTGTGGCGGATGATTGTGATGGAGCGGATTCCTGCAAGCGTGTCCTCGCACGGCTCCTGGAACGGCAGGAGCCAGCCTTCCACTGCGCCCTTCAGTGTACCCTCCCGCGACGCGCATGGTAAGTGGGCAGGCGTCGTGCAAAATGGAAACGGCAGCCGCGAGGGCTGCCGAAGTCCTGTCTTCCCGCTGGAGTTATTTCACCAGATGCGACTCCACGAACCACAGGTCCTTGTCCAGTTCGCGCGAGATGCCGGTGAACAGATCAGCCGTGTCCTTGTCGCCGAGGCGGTCGGCTTCGTCAATGGCTTCACGGACGGTGTTGGCATGGTGCGCCAGATTGTGCGTCAGGGCCTTCAGGTGCTCTTCGCCGCTGACGGCATCCACCTTGTACTCGGGCAGCCCGGAGTCTTTGGCCGCCTGACGGACGGTGCCGTTGGCCACGCCGCCGAGTGCGCCGATGCGCTCGGCAATTTCATCGCTCTGCTCCACGATGTGTCCGTTGATCTGGTCAAAGAGCAGGTGCAACTGGTAGAACTGAGGGCCGCGCACGTTCCAGTGCGCGAACTTCACCTGGCTGGCCAGGTCGAGCGAGTCAAACAGGCGGGCATTCAACAGCGCAATCAATGCGCCACGGTGTTCTTCGTTGAGTTCAATGCTGGACGGATGCTGACGGGAAGCTACAGTCTTTGTCATCTCAAAATCTCCTTCACCACCCTGCCCTTCGGCTCCGGGCGGCTACACTGGAATAGATGTGCGGCAGCATGGACGGATTCAAAATGAATAAAAATTATTAAAGTAAAAATATTCTCCAACTCATGCCTTCCTGCGTTCTTCCCTTGCCGCTGCAAAGCCACGGCATGCCGGACGGCCTGCAGATTTTCGCCGCCTCCGCCACAATCCCCAGTACACTCAACTCACGCGCATGCTTCCCTTTCGCCTGTTCTACGACGAGCGGTACCGGCTGCCCATCGGCACGCACATCTTCCATGCCGACAAGTATTCGCGCGTCTACGAGCGGCTGCTGGCAATGGACAAGGCCACGCGCGAGGATTTTCTCTCCGCTCCGCCCGCGCGCGATGAAGATGTGCTGCTGGTGCACACGCCCATGTGGGTGGACAAGCTGCGCAAGGGCCTGTTGAGCGTCCGCGAAGAGCTTGAGCTGGAAGTCCCCTACAGCCCGGAGCTGGTTACGGCCTTCTGGGGCGTGGCGGGCATGAGCGCCACGGCCGCCGAATACGCGCTGCAGGACGGTTGCGCCGTGCACATTGGCGGCGGCTTCCACCACGCTTTTGCCGACCATGGCGAGGGCTTCTGCGTCATCAATGACGTGGCCATCGCCATCCGCGTGATGCAGCGCAAGGGCCGCATCGTGCGCGCCATGGTCATTGACACCGACGTGCACCAGGGCAACGGCACGGCCGCCATCTTCGGCACCGGCGAGCCTGAGCCCTTCCCCAAGCCGTCGTGGTCGGCGGCACTCACCATGCCGCGCAAACCGGCCAGCCTCAAGAGCAGCGAGGTGCGCGACGTCTTCACCGTCTCCATCCATCAGGAGAGCAACTACCCGGCGTGGAAGCCCGCCTCGTCGATCGACGTGAACCTGCCGGATGGCACCCACGACGCTGAGTATCTGGAATGGCTGCGCACGGCGCTCGACCGCGCGCGCGAACGCTTTGAGCCGGAGTTGATCTGCTACGTTGCCGGAGCCGACCCCTACGCACACGATCAGCTTGGCGGGCTGGCGCTGACCTTTGAGGGATTGAAGGAGCGCGACGTCATGGTCTACGAGTTTGCCCGCGACCTCGGCTGCCCCATCATGGCCACCTTCGCTGGCGGCTACGCCGAGCAGCTCGACGATACCGTCGCCATCCACACCAACACGGTGCTCGCCGCCATCGAGGCCTTCGGATAGGACGTATGCCCCTCAGCGCCGGGGGCAAGCTGCATGCTATGCCATTCACAAATGCGTCATCCTGAGGAGAGAAGCGACGAAGGATCTGCTGTTCGCCATCGCTCCCGATTGCCGCTATCTTGACCATGCACTACGTAAACAGCAGATCCTTCGCTACGCTCAGGATGACGCCTCGCACAGGGCGACATTTCTCCAATTCGCACAACCTGTTCTGCCCACCACGGACTCCATGCGCCCCCAATTCCCCGCCTTCCCCTGTTAAAATGTTCCTTGGACTGCCGATATGTTTGAGAACCTTACAGAGAAACTTCAGCGGACATTTAAGAACCTTCGCGGCCAGGGCAAACTGACCGAAGAGAACATGAACGAGGTGCTGCGCGAAATTCGCGTGGCCCTGCTCGAAGCCGACGTCAACTTCAAGGTCGTGGGCACTTTCCTTGAGGCCGTAAAGGTCAAGGCGCTCGGCACCGAAGTGATGACGGCGCTCTCGCCCGCCGAGCAGGTCGTCAAGATCGTCCGCGATGAACTGGTGGCCATTCTCGGCACCGACACGGCGAAGCTGAAGTTCGCCTCGCAGCCGCCTACCATCGTGCTGATGGCCGGTCTGCAGGGCGCCGGCAAAACCACCACCAGCGGCAAGCTGGCTGCGTGGTTGAAGAAGGGCGGACACCGCCCCATGCTGGTCTCCGTCGACGTCTACCGCCCGGCTGCGCGCGAACAGTTGAAGATTGTGGCGCAGGGCGTGGGCGCGCACATTTACGAAGGCTCAAACGTTGAGAGCAACACCGCCTGCGTTGAGCGGCTGGCCAAGGAAGCGCGCCGCGAGGCCGTCAACAACGGCTGCGACGTGCTCATCGTTGATACCGCAGGCCGCCTGCACATTGACGAGCAGTTGATGGACGAGATGCAGTCGCTGAAGAAGCTGCTCTCGCCGCAGGAAATCCTCTACGTGGCCGACGCCATGACCGGCCAGGACGCGGTGAACTCCGCCAAGGAGTTCCACGACAAGCTGACGCTGACTGGCGTGGTGCTGACCAAGATGGACGGCGACGCCCGTGGCGGCGCGGCACTCTCCATCCGCAACGTCACCGGCCAGCCCATCAAGTTCCTCGGCATCAGTGAAAAACCGGACGGCCTTGAGCCGTTCCACCCGGACCGCATCGTCGGCCGCATTCTCGGCATGGGCGACATCATGTCGCTCATCGAAAAGGCCGAAGAACGGCTCGACAAGAAGAAGTCCGAGGAGTTCGCGCAGAAGGCACTCAGCGGCGGCGGCTTCTCGCTCGAAGATTTCCGCGATCAGCTTCGTCAGGTGCGCAAGCTCGGCTCGCTGCAGTCGATTGTGAAGATGCTGCCTTCGGTAGGCCCCTTCAGCGGCATGCAGAAGGCCGCCGACAAGGTGGACGAGAAGGAAATCACGCGCGTGGAGGCCATCATCAACTCCATGACCGGTTACGAGCGCGAACATCACGACGTCATCAACGGTTCGCGCCGCAAGCGCATTGCGCGCGGCTCCGGCACCAGCGTGCAGGAGGTCAACCAGCTCCTGAAGCAGTATGCCCAGATGCGCAAGATGTTCAAGGACATGGGCAAGCCGAGCTTCGCACGCAAGATGGCCGGAATGGGCAACATGATGGGTGGCGGCCGCTTCGGCCGCTAGCACCAGGCAGAAGACTTCATTCCAGAAGACACAAAAGGCCCGCACGCAGCGGGCCTTTTCCTTTTCACTGACATGACTGTTACTTGCTTTGTGGTTGCGGGGTGCTCTTCTGAGGCGTCACCACCGGCGCTTCCGGCTTTTCGTCCTGCACGGTATCGCCCTCCAGCCAGTAGCCGGCGCGAGCGGCAATCATGGCGCCGCCGCCTTCGCGCACATAGACCTCGAGCTTGTGCGGGCCAGCCGTGGGTTGCAGTGGCTGGAAGCTGAGCTGATAGCGATTGTGTGCGTGGTTGGCCAGCAATCCCAAGGCTTCGTCCAGTCCCTTCGGGTCGTCAAACAGCACATACTCGCCGCCGGTCAGGTTGGCGATTGCCTGCGGCGTGTTGCTGCGCGCTTCTTCGGAAGCTTTATGAATCAGCCCCACCAGCGACTGCATTGCGCCCGCTGCCAGCGCACCGCCTCCGCCCGGAGGTCCACCCGGATGACCACCGCCACCGCCCGGGCCACCACCGGGTCCGCCACCGCTGCCACCTGCGCCACCCCCTGGAGGCGCACCGCCGCCAGCCATGGGACCACCGCCACCACTAATGCCTCCCACTGCGGCGTTCACGTTCAGCTTCACCGGACCCAGCGAAACCTCCGTGCCAAGTCCGCCGGGTACGATGCCAACGGGACCGCCGGGCGCATTCTTGTCATCCGGCGATTCACCGCCGAGCGGCTTCACACCCGTTGTTCCCTTGCCCGCATCGGCTGCCATCGGCGTCTCGTCCGGGTGGGCCTTCATGGCCTCCACCGAAGGCAGCGACTCCTGCGCGCCTGCCGTCTGCGGATTCATGAACATGTTTCCGCCACCCTGCGTTCCGCCAATCTGCGACGTGCTGGTGGTGGCGCGTCCGTTGAGCGGGCCGCCGCCCATACCGCCCGGCCCCATCATGCCAATCTGCTGAGACATGATGGCTGCGCGGATCAGCGGACCGAAGACGCGCGCAATCCCCTTCAACTGCTCCGTGTCACTCTCCGTGAAGGCGATCATGTAGACCTCCACGTTGCCCGCGACCAACTTGTGCGCCACGTCTTCAATCACGCGCGGATCGCTGTCATCCACGTGGTCGCTGATGACGACGAGCACCTTGCGGCGGCTCTCCGGTACTCGCTGCAACAGGCTGAGCGAATACTGCACGGCGTTGATGATCAGCCCCTCGCCATTGCCCGGAGGCAGGCGGTCAAGCGACGAGATGATGCGGTTGATCTCAGGCGTGAAGTTCTGGCGCAGGCGCACCGTGCTGTCAAAACTCACCAGTGCCATCTCACTGCCGTGGTCTGCCAGAAACGTTTCCAGCATCAGCCCGATGCCGTGCAACGCGCTGCGGCACTTGCCCGGCTGGCGCGTAAATTCGTTGGCGCCGCGCAGCATGGCGCAACCACTGCCGAGCACGGCCGGCGCGCGTCCGCCGGTCTGCACCGTGACCACGATCGACACCGGCTTGGCACCGAACATGTCATCCATGTGCACGCTCTGCTCCTGCCCGTTGTCGAGGATGACGAAATCCTTCGTCTTCAGTCCGTAGATGACGTTGCCCTTGCTATCGGTCACCAGCGTCGGCACCAGCACCAGGTGCGACTGCGAACGGATGGTGGTAATCGGCTCGCCCGCTACACCTGAGGCGGAGGCCTTGCTCCGCGTCTTCTGCGACTCCGCTGAAGCAGCCGTGGCAGCGGCGTTATTGGCCGCCTGCGCCAGCGTTGCCACTGGAGAAAGCAGGGCTGCGAACACCAGAAGCCCGGCACTCGCCTTCACACCAAATTGCCGCGCAAACCGGCGCGCGACTTCATACGTTGTCAAACGCACTAAACCCATCAAAGGCAACTCACAAGAGAGAATGGTTTTGCTGGCGCGTGGAGGGCACGCACCAGTTCACACAACGGCACTCACAGGTTCGACGCAGCAATCATGCGGCGGTAAACGCGCGGAAAGCAGTGCACGCGGGCTTTTACAAAAGCTTACATTCTGCGGAGCTGCGGAAGATGCGCGGAGGGCGCGACGCAATACTTCGCAATAGAACTTCACTCGCACGCAACATTACTGCCGCAGAAGCCATTCGTCTCACGACTGAAACTTGCAATGCGTTGCGCACGAAATGGAGGACGGCTTAGGGCTGTGTGAGCTGGCTCCAGATGGAGCTTTGCGTGAAGGGATCGGGGATCAGCGTGAGAGCCAGCATGACCACCGCGAACAATGCCAGCCAGCGCCGCTTGGCGTCGATGGGAGGCCACGAGGGCACGTCGGGATGGCGCACGCCGGTGACGCCCACCATCACGGCCCAGAGCAGCCAGCTTGCGCTGCACCACATGGCCATCGGCAGCAGCACGCAGATGGTCGTCAAGGTGACCCAGCGGTGCGCCTTCGGCCACACGGCGTAGACTATGTGACCGCCGTCAAGCTGTCCGCCCGGCAGCAGATTCAGCGAGGTGGCAAACATGCCGACCCACGCGGCAATGGCCACCGGATGGTAGTACACCTGTTCCAGCCCCGGCGCCTGAGGGTGCAGCACACGCCACAACAGATGAAACAGCAACGGTGCGCCGAACTGATTGGCCGTATCCTGCGGCACACCCACCCAGCGCGAGTGCGCCAGCCCCCAGATGCTGACCGGCACGGCCGCCACAAAGCCCGCAATCGGCCCGGCAATGCCAATGTCGAACAGCTCGCTGCGATTGTTGATCCAGCCGCGAATGCGGATGAAGGCCCCGAGGGTTCCGATGAACGTGGGCGCGGGAATGAAGAATGGCAGCGTGGCCGGAATGCGATAGTGCACGCAATAGAGGTAGTGCCCCATCTCGTGCGCCAGCAGAATACCCATTAAACAGAGCGCGAACGGCACGCCCAGCCAGATCAGGCGCGGCTCGGCCAGCAGCCATTGCGGGTAGAGGATGGGCAGCACGTCTGCATCGAGCTGGAAGGCCGGCAGATTGTGCAGAAAGTTGTACTGCATGCGCGCGCCCACCACCAGCGTGGTGCAGAAGGTCAGCACCAGCAGCAGCAGGTTGATCCACGCCACCCAGCGCGGCGAGGCCGGCGGTTGCGGCTCCCACTCGTAGGCAATCGGCTTCGGCGCGGGTGCCTCGGCAGGCGCATCTGGCGCAGCTTCGGGCCCCGGCGTAACTGGCGGCGTCATCTCGTCCATTCCAGCTTCATTCTAAATGCAGCGGCAGAGCGAGTGCGCGCTCTGTGGCGCAAACTCTTTCCATGTAATCCAGCGACGCCAACGCAAAAGCCCCGCGCGCGGCGGGGCTTGCTCAAAACTCGAAACTTGATACTTGCAGTTTGCTAGTCGATCGACTGCAGTTCCTTGCCGGGCTTGAAGCGGACGGCCTTTCCCGGAGGAATGTTGACTTCGGCGCCGGTGCGCGGGTTGCGGCCAATGCCGGTCTTTCGCGGACGCACGTTGAAGACGCCGAAACCGCGCAGTTCAATGCGGTCGCCCTTGGCCAGGGCCTTCTTCATGCTCTCGAAAACGGTTTCCACGGCGCGCTCGGCTTTGGTCTTGGTCACGCCGGTCTTGTTCACCACTTCGTTGATGATGTCCAACTTGATCAAGCGCTACTCCCCTTTCTCTCCCGCTCCGCACGGGGGCGCGAGCCGCGTTGCATGGTCCCGCTAAAGCACTGATGCTAGATGAGATACAGACCAATGTCAATGAAAGTTCCCGATTGGGGTGTGCCAAGCTGGGTACCGGCTGAAACTGGAACCGAGTCCCGCCCCGGTAATGCTCGGCGTGCCTCCGCCGGCCACGGCCTTCTGCCGACTCGCCACCGGCTGGGGCTTTCAGTAGAATGCGGACGCAATCCAAAGCTGCTCAAACTGAGATGCCAACGCTCCGCCACAATCCGTGGATGAGGAATCTCGTGTTGCCGGTTGCCGCCGTATTGCTGGCGCAGGCCGCGCGCGAACTGGTGCGCTGGCTCATTGGCGACCCGTTGCCACTGTTCTTCACGCTCTTCCCCGTCACGGCGGCGGTGGCCTTTGTGGGCTTGTGGCCGGGGCTGATCACCACGCTGCTCGGCTGCCTGCTGGTCTTCGGATGGAACATTCCCACCGAACCACTTCTGCGCGCCGTCTCCCTGGGGCACCACGCGGCCACCGTCGGCTTCAATGTGCTGTTCTCGCTGGGCATCTGCTGGTTTGCCGAGCGCTACCGGCACCATCGTGAAAAGGCCATGCTCTATGACCGCGAGCAGCAGCATCGGCTGAGCCAGAAGGCCCTGCGGCGCTACGAGCTGTTTTCGCGCTTCGGCACCGACATCATCTTCTTCCTCGACGCGCCAACCGCACGCATTCTCGACGCCAACCAGGCCGCCCTCGACGCTTACGGCTACAGCCGCGAAGAACTGCTGCAACTGAGCGTCTATGACATACGCTCCGCCGACGCACACTCACAGGCCCGCGAGCAGATGCAGACCGCGCGCTCCGGCGGCATTCTGTTCCAGACCACGCACCGCCGCAAAGATGGCAGCATGTTTCCCGTCGAAGTCAGCTCGCGCGGCGTTGACGTGGAAGGCGAGCACCTGCTGGTCAGCATCATTCGCGACATCAGCGAGCGCAAGCGTACCGAACAGGCGCTCATCCGCAGTGAGAAGCTCGCGGCCGTTGGGCGTGTCGTCGCCGCCGTGGCTCATGAGGTCAACAATCCACTGGAGGCCGTCACCAACGCCATTTACCTGGCGCAGACCAGCCTGAACGAACCGGAACAGATGCGGCGCTATTTGCGCATCGCCGATGAGGAGTTGCGCCGCACCGCGCACGTCACGCGCCAGGTGCTCGGCTTCTACCGCGAGGACACCGTTCCCCGCATGGTTTCCGTGCAACAGGTGCTGGCCTCGGCCATCGACCTGCTCGCCAGCAAGATTCGCTCGCGCAAAGCGCAGATCCACGTGCGCTGCCGCGATGGCGCTGACGCCCTCATCGTTGATGGAGATCTCCGCCAGATATTCTCAAACCTGCTGGTCAACAGCCTGGACGCCCTTGAGGTTGGCGGCACCATCCGCGTACACATTGCGCGCGTCTGGTGTGAACGGCTGCAAGCCGAGTGCATCCGCACGACGGTGGGAGATGATGGCAGCGGCATTGCGCCCGAGCACCGCTCCCATCTGTTCGAGCCGCTGTTCACTACCAAGGACTCCACCGGCACCGGGCTGGGCCTGTGGGTAAGCCGCCAGATTGTGGAGAAGTACGGCGGCATCATCCGCGTGCGCTCCAGATGCGGTGCGCAGCACGGAACCGCCGTCAGCTTCCTGCTGCCACGGCAGCCAAAGCCCGTGGAGCAGGCCGCCGCGATGGTAAACTCAATGTCATTCCATAGCATGAGGACGCCGACAGAATGATCAAGAGCGACCGTTGGATTCGACGCATGGCCGAAGAGTTCGGCATGATCAGCCCCTTCTCCGAAAAGCAGGTCCGCGAGGGAGTCATCTCCTATGGCCTCTCGTCATATGGCTATGACCTGCGCGTCGCCGACGAGTTCAAGATCTTCACCAACGTGAACTCGGCGATCGTCGACCCCAAGCATTTTGACGAGCGCTCGTTCGTCTCACTGCAGTCGGATGTGTGCATTGTGCCGCCGAATTCGTTCGCGCTGGCGCGCTCGGTGGAGTACTTCAAGATTCCGCGCGACGTGCTGACCATCTGCGTCGGCAAGTCGACCTACGCGCGTTGCGGCATCATCGTCAACGTCACGCCCTTTGAACCCGAGTGGGAAGGCTTCGTCACCCTCGAGATCAGCAACACCACGCCGCTGCCCGCCAAGGTCTACGCCAACGAGGGACTCTGCCAGATCCTGTTCTTCCAGTCCGACGAGCCTTGCGAAACCAGCTACGCCGACAAACACGGCAAGTACCAGAACCAGAAGGGCATCGTGCTTCCAAAGCTGTAAGCGCAGCCATTCCATGTCCGGCCCTCAAAACCCGACGTTGTTCGGTGGCGCTGCCTCGTTCTACTCGCGCTACCGGCCAGAGTACCCGGAGTTCGTCTTTGAGACGATCATGAAGAGCTTCGGCCTCGGCGCGGCGACCTCGGTGCTCGATCTCGGCTGTGGTCCGGGCAAGGTTGCGCTGCGCCTCGCGGCCAAAGGCGTGCCGATCTTCGCCGTCGATCCCGACCTCGAAATGCTTGCCGAAGGCATGCGGTGCGAGCAGCGGGCCGGAGCCAGCGGCATCCGCTGGATGCTGGGCAAGGATGAGACGCTGCCAGATTTGAAGCTGCCCCCGCTGACACTGTGCACCATGGGCGCCAGCTTCCACTGGATGGACCGCGAGCCGCTGCTGCGCACGCTCGACCGGCTGATTCTGCCAAA
Organism: Oryzophilus luti; assembly: GCF_059726245.1. NCBI lineage: Bacteria > Pseudomonadati > Acidobacteriota > Terriglobia > Terriglobales > Koromonadaceae > Oryzophilus > Oryzophilus luti. The sequence goes on along the minus strand of NZ_AP040874.1, from coordinate 3,691,610 downwards.
GGGCGGCGTGGCGGTCATGGGCCTTGGCGGTGGCGCCGTCTGGACAGACAATCCGGCTCCGTGGGCGCGCGTGGTGAAAGAGGTGGTCACCGGCTTCCTCGGTCCGGAGCGCCGCGCCGGAGACGGCGTTTACAACGCCTCGCGCGAACCGCACCAGACCGTGCTGGAACGCTCTCCGTTCTGCCATGTTGAGGCGCAAAACTATGTAGTGGAGCGCGAGTTCAGCGTGGAGCAGATTGTTGGCCGCCAGCTCAGCAGTTCGTATTCCTGTCCTGCGCAGTTTGGCGAGCGCGTGGAGCAATTCCGCCGCGAACTGACCGCACGCCTGCTGGAACTTGAGCCTTCCGGACTCCTCAAGGTCGAGCTGAAGGGCGAGCTGCTTCTCGCCCGCCGCTGACACTCGGGCCACGCTCAATTCACACAGGCCGCGCTTCGCGGGTTCACGACCATTTCACATCCATCGCCATCTCGTTTACCCTAGAGCCACGGGCAGAGATGACTTTACGGCTGACCATCACGGAAGGCGACGAGCGCGCCATTGAGCAGGCAGCGGAGATCATCCGCGCGGGCGGGCTGGTGGCCTTCCCCACGGAGACCGTCTACGGCCTGGGTGCGGACGCCACCAACGAAGAAGCAGTCAAGCGCATCTTCGCCGCCAAGGACCGTCCCCACTGGGATCCGCTCATCTGCCACGCCTCCGACCTGGCCATGCTGCGCGCCAACGCCGCCGAGTGGCCCGACGAGGCGGAGCAGTTGGCCGAGGCCTTCATGCCCGGCCCCATCACGCTGCTGCTGCCCAAGGGCGGCCAGATTTCTCCGCTCTGCACCGCCGGACGCCCCAAGGTGGGCCTGCGTATTCCGTCGCATCCGGTGGCACGCCGCTTCATCGCTCTCGCAGGGTTGCCCATTGCCGCGCCCAGCGCCAACCGCTTTGGACACACCAGCCCGACGACGGCCGAGCATGTGCTCGCCGATCTCGACGGCCGCATTGACGCGATTCTCGACGGCGGCCCCGCGCTCGTCGGCGTGGAGAGCACGGTGATCGATCCGTTTCCACCGCCCACCATCTTCCGTCCGGGCGGCCTGAGCCGCGAGCAGATTGAATCCGTTCTGGGCCCTGTGCGCCTGGCGCAACGCCCCATCCTCGACAACCAGCCGCCGGAGGCACTCGAATCTCCCGGGCTGGGATTGCGGCACTATGCGCCGCACGCGCGGCTGGTGCTGGTGGAAGACCCTGAGAAGTTTGAGTTCGCGCTACGCCACGAGGGTCGCGACAAGAAGTTGGCTGTGCTGCTGCCCGCCGGTTGGGAGCTGCCACATGGCGTGAAGGCAACGGTCTTCGAGTGGGGTCCGATGCAGGACTCCGAGGTGCTGGCGCGTCGTCTCTATCATGGTCTGCGCTCGCTCGACGACCTCGGCGTGGACGTTATCGTGGCACCTCTCCCATCACCGACCGGCTTGGGCTTGGCCATCCGCGACCGCCTGCTCAAGGCCTCCTGGAAGAAGTAGCGTTCCACGCGAAAAACAAGTTCCCCGCAGCACCCTCTGAGCAACAGCAAAGCGCCCCGCGGGGCGCTTTCTCGTCAGGCAAAAACTCTTCGGAAACGGCGGCTACTTTTCTTCTTCCTTGTAGATGTACTTGATGCCTGCCTTGTAGATAAGCAGGTTGCCGCCGGTGGCGCGCGTCAGCTTGATGCAGGTGCGGTCGTACCACTCGATGACGCCGTGCAGTTCCTCGCCATCCAGGGTGACGACGACCATCGGCGTTTTGCTCTGCATCTGCTTCTGGTAATAGAAATTTTCGGCATGTGTCTGCTCGGGCGGAGCCACCTTCTTGGCCTGCGGCGCAGCTCCCGGGCGCGACTCCGCACTGCTGGTCCGGGGAGATTGCGGGCGGCGCTCCGCGCCCTCTCCATTGCGCACTTCATTGCGCAGAGAAGGGCGGATCAGCTTCCGGTTGCCGAAGCTCTCCTGGTCCGTGGCGCGCCCGACAGCCGTCGAGTCGGGTCCATTCTTCATCATGTCGTCTTCCTGCCTTGGTTCAAGCTCCGCACCCAAGCGGCTCCGCACACACGAACCGCACACACGCTGCCGTTCGCCTGGAAAATCCGCTGAAGTTCAGGAAACTCTCGGGTGGTGGATATTTGAACTCACCCTACCACACGCCCCTGTGCCTGACAATGACGCCGAACACTGGTCCGTGAGATTTCACTGGGAATGACGTAGCATCCAACACTTATCGGGGAGAATGAGGCCAGATTCAGCGCGTTCCGATGGGCTAGACTTCCAGCGCGGCGGAGAACGAATCCAGCGAGAGCGAACGCAGCAGGTTGCGGCGCATTCCGGCCTGCACCTCGCCCAGACGGTCGGCGGCCGCGCGCAACCACTCGAACGGCACTGCGTGCGCCATGCGCGACAGTTCCTGCTCAATGTCCGTGTTGTGCACCAACTCGGTGGCGCCCGATTGCATATAGAGCAAATCCTCCAGCAGCAGGTAGAGCGTGACAATCAGCGCGTCGGTCTTTTCCTTGCCCTCGCCGCCGGCGCGGTAGCCTTCGGTGGCTTTGAACAGCGTTGAGTGGTCGGCCGAGCCGAGCGCGCTGTTGAGCAACACCAACGCGTCATGGCGGGCGTTCAAATAGGCGGTCAGGTCAAAGGTGCGCGCGCGGCCCACGGCACCGGCGCTCAGCCGGGCCACCAGCTTGCGCTGTGCGGCGTTCCACTCCACGCGGTTCGAGAGCAGCTTCTCCACCTCGTCCGCGGGCAGTGGGGAAAGATTCAAGGTGATGCAGCGCGAGCGGATGGTCGGCAGCAGCGCCGAGGAATTTTCCGCCAGCAACATCAGCGTTGCGAACTCCGGCGGCTCCTCCAGAACCTTCAGCAGCGCGTTCGCCGCTTCCTTGATGAAGTTCGATTCCGGAAAGATATAGAACTTCTGGCGGCCTTCACCCGGCTTGTAATAGATGGTGGAGGTGACGTGGCGCACCTGATCCACCTTCACCAGCATCTGCGGCGGGTCGGGCGGAATCACGAGCACTTCAGGATGACTCTGCACGAAGATGCGCGTCTCGCGCTTATCGGCGTCGCGCAGATTCTCGCGGGCCTCCACGGCCTCGGCAAAACGCTGATCAAGCTCATCCGATTGCGCGATGCGCGTGCAGTTGGAGCAGTGCCCGCAGAAATCAGGCAGACCGTCGACCTCGGGGCGCTCCAGGCAGTTGACGGCCTTCGCCACCATCTGCGCCAGAGTATATTTGCCGCTGCCGCGCGCGCCCGTCAGGATGATGCCGTGGGGCAGGTGGTCGCGCGCGATCATCTCGCGCACGCGGCGCACCGTCTCGGCATTTCCGTGGAATGCGGCGAAACCCACCGTCAGTCTCCCTGCGCCAGGTGGAAGCGTTCGCACACGGCATTCAATACATCAGGGTGCACCACTTCGTGCGGACGCCGCGCGTCAATCATCACCACGCGCTCGTGGTCACGTTCGGCAATCCGGCGGTAGGTCTGGTGCACGCGCTCGAAGAAGACGCGGTTTTCCTGCTCAAAGCGGTTTTCGTCGGCGGTATCCGCGTTGCGCTGATTGCGGCGCCGGGCCCGTGCCACGCTGGCCGCGGAGTCGGAGTCGAGCAGGATTGTCAGGTCCGGCTGCATGCCTTCGCACAAGACGCGATGCAGGGTCAGCACGGCCTCCGAACCGAGTTGCCGTCCGCCGCCCTGGTAGGCCTCGGAGGAATCCGTAAAGCGGTCGCAGAGCACCCAGGTGCCCTCCGCCAGCGCCGGGCGGATCACTTCCGCCAACTGTTGTGCGCGGCTGGCAAACATTAGCGCCAGCTCCGTCAGGGGAGCAAGCCCCTGCGTGCGAGAATCCAGCAGCACGGCGCGAACGCGCTCGCCAATGGCGGTGCCGCCGGGTTCGCGTGTGGTCAAAACTTTCAAACCCTGGGCGCGAAGCACCTCCGCCAGCCGCTCAAGGTGCGTGCTCTTGCCGCAGCCGTCGAGTCCTTCGAAGGTGATAAAGCGTCCGCGTTGCTGACCATTGCTCACGACCAAATTCTACCAAAGCGGGAACCTGCGGGTTTTGTGGCGCGTAGAAGTGGATTATCATCACAGCAACGTCGTTCACCGGCCAGGTTCACCCTTGCGCCTCAGGCCACCAAGTCCATTCCAGGAGATGTCATGCAGCGTTTGCGTTTCGCCGCTCTGCCTTTGCTATTTCTATTGCTGATCTCCACGGCCTTCGCGGAGAAGAAGCCCGCGCCGGCCGCGCAGCCTCCGGTCATCACCCTTGCGGTGGATGCCACCGAGGCGCCGCGCAAGGTGTTCCACGCCAAAATGCAGATTCCGGCCAAGGCTGGCGACCTCGTGCTCTATTACCCAAAGTGGATTCCCGGCGAGCACGCGCCCACCGGCCCGGTTGCCGATGCTGCCGGTGTTCACTTCACCGCCAACGGCCAGCCGCTGCGCTGGCATCGCGACACGCTCGACATGTGGACCTTCCACGTTGATGTGCCCGAGGGTGTGAGCGAAGTGGAAGCCTCGCTCGACTACCTCAGCCCGGTCAGCCAGCCCGGCTTCAGCTCCGGCTCCTCTGCCACCGACAAGATGGCCGTGCTGAGCTGGAACTGGGTGGTGCTCTACCCGAAGGGTTGGACGAGCGACCAGGTGCAGGTGAAGGCGAGCCTGAAGCTTCCGCAGGGCTGGAACTACGGCACTGCGCTGCCGCAGAGCGCGAGCAACGACGGCGCACCGGAGTTCGCCGCCGCCTCGCTCACGACGCTGGTGGATTCGCCGGTCATCATGGGCCGCTTCCTGAAGAAAGTGGCGTTGCTGCCCGGCACCAAGCCGGAGCATGAGATGGACATCGCCGCCGACAGCGCTTCCGCCCTGGCCATGACTGCCGAACAGCAGAAGAAGTTCGACAACCTCGTGGCGGAAAGCGGCATTCTCTACGGTGCGCGCCACTACCGCGACTATCACTTTCTGCTCTCGCTCAGCGACAATGTGGCGCACTTCGGGCTTGAGCACCACGAGAGCAACGACAGCCGCATCAGCGAGAACTTTCTGACCGACCCGAGCATGTGGACGCTGGGCGCGACTCTGCTGCCGCATGAGTTCACACACTCATGGAACGGCAAGTATCGCCGCCCCGCTGACCTGGCCACGCCCGAATACCAGACGCCGATGCAGGACGACCTGCTCTGGGTCTATGAGGGCCTGACCGAATACTTCGGCTACGTGCTCACCGGCCGCTCAGGCTTCTGGACGCCGGAACAGTGGCGCGACCAGTTCGCCAACCTTGCCATGACCTACAGCTACCGCTCGGGCCGCAACTGGCGTCCGCTGGAAGACACCGCCACCGGCGCGCAATTGCTCTACAGCGCCGGACGCGGCTTCAGCAACTATCGCCGCGGCGTGGACTACTACGACGAGGGCGCGCTGGTCTGGCTGGAGGCCGACACCATCATCCGCCAGCAGACAAACAACGCGAAGTCGATGGATGACTTCGCGCACCTGTTCCACGGCGGCCAGAATACGGCCCCGATGGTGAAGACCTACACCTTCGACGAGGTGGTGAACACGATGAATCAGGTGGCGCCTTACGACTGGCGCGCGTTCTTCACCGAGCGCGTCAAGAACCTGGCGCCGAAGGCCCCGCTGAACGGCCTCTCCAATGGCGGCTGGAAGCTGGTCTACACCGCCGAGCCAAACTCGATGATGAAGCTCGACGAGCAGGTGGGCAAGATGGTGGACGCCACCGCCTCCGTGGGCCTGGTGTTGAGCGCCGAGGACGGACGCGTGGGTGACGCCATTGAGGGCGGGCTGGCCTCCAAGACCGGCATCGGCCCAGGCATGCACATTGTCGCCGTCAATGGCCGCAAGTTCTCGCCGGAGATCTTCAACGCCGCACTGGTGGATGCAACGAAGAGCAAGGAACCTATCCAGTTCATCGTGGAAAACACCGACTACTACCGCACCGTGGCGCTCGACTACCACGACGGCCCGCGCTATCCGCACCTGGTGCGTGATGACTCGAAGCCCGACTACATCGGCGACATCATCCACGCCAAGGCCAAGTAAACGCACTTCGCTTCATCCATGCAAACGAGAGAGGCCGCCATGCAGGCGGCCTCTTCCCTTCTACAGAAAACTTCTATTCATCCACCACGCCCTCAAACAAATCCGTTTCAAACTTCGCGTCCTGAATCTGCGCGGTGGCCGCCAGGTGATACAGCTCATACGGCCCGCGCGGCAGCACAAAGTTCTCAAAGGTCGCGAACAGCGGGCTCTGCGTGGTGTGCTGGCGGAAGGCCTCGATCTTGCGGCGCAGCTTATCTTCGCCAATCTCAATGCGCGCGGAGACCGGCGCGAGCGAAACCGGCGGGCGCCCCTCCATGTGGAAGTTCGCCGTCGAGTAGTAGAGCTTCTGCACCTGCCAGGTCTTCATGCCTTCGGCAATCTGCTTGGCGTAGCGGCGCACGCGCGGCGCGGCCTGCACTGCGGCGCTGGTAAACAGGCTCGCCATGCCGTGGTCGGTGTGCCCGGTCACCGAGCCATCGGAGCCGAAGGTGACCACCACCTGCGGACGAAAGCGGCGGATGCGTTCCGTCAGCGTCCCCACCACCGAGTAGAAGTCCTCGCGATCCAGCCCGGCGTCGTGATAGTTCAGCACCTCGCCCGTGGAGTTGAGCATCTGGCAGGCACGCGCAAACTCCCCGCGGCGCAGCGCGGCTAGTTCATCGTCACTGCCAGCCTCGCCCCGGTGCGAAGCGGCGCGGCCTTCCGTGAGGCAGATGATGTGTGTCTGAATGCCGCGCTCGTGCGCGAGCAGCAGCGTGCCGCCAAAGCTGCTGGCCTCGTCGTCCGGATGCGCGGTAACGCAAAGTAGTCGTAGCATGATCTCCTCGGTACAGACTCTTCTACTGGTATGGATGCGCGATGTGCGCTGGCGATGCGCCTCGCGTGCCGTGTGCCTCAGGCCTCTTCCATGCCTTCGCCAAACAGCTCGCCCTGCGCGCTGCCGACCGGCGCAAAGCTCCGCCGGTGCTGCGGCGTGGGCCCGTAAAGCCGCAAGCCTTCCAGATGACGCGGCGTGCCGTAGCCCATGTTGTGGATGAGGTCGTAGTGCGGATAGCTCTCGTGCATGGCGCGGATCAGCGCGTCGCGCTCCACCTTGGCAAGAATGCTGGCGGCGGCAATCGACGCCGAAAGAGCGTCGCCATGAATCAGGGGAGTCTGTGCAATCGCGCAGTCGATCCGCTCGGCATCCACCAGCAGGTGGCATGGGCGCAGCTTCAACGACTCCACCGCCTGCTTCATCGCCAGCCGCGAAGCCTGCTTGATGTTGATGGTGTCGATGACCTCGACCTCCACGCGCGCCACCGCCCAGCACAACGCGTGCTCATGAATGCGCCCATACAAGTCTTCGCGCTCGGCCCGCGTGAGCTTCTTGGAGTCGTCCAGCCCGCGAATGCGGTAGCCGGGGTCGAGCACGCAGGCGGCGGCCACCACCGGCCCGAACAGACATCCGCGCCCCACTTCATCCACGCCCGCAATGTACTGCGCCCCCGCGGCCAGCAGCTCGCGCTCATAGCGCGTGGTGCACTTCAGCTTCGGCGCACCGGAGCGGCCGGCGGCCTTGCCTCGCGCAGAGCGAGTGCCGGGTTCAGCCTCATACTTATGGGAGGAGCGTGCGGTCACGATAGGCCTAGGGTCGCACCCGTGGCGGCGGGATGCAAGCGGGTTTCACGTGCCGCGCTCGCAAGCCAGTCGCGCCAGACACAATGCGGTGAACCTCTCGCGGCACGCTGTGGAAATTCTGTTTCGCAGACATGGCAACGCCCCAGCGCGCGTTCACGCACTGGGGCGAGCGGAGCCTATGACTCACATCGCGAATGGTTCAGGTGCCGCGGGCTTGCGCCGGATGTTGGCGTCAGCCTGGGCCAGCACCGACGGTGCTCCCTAGAGAGCACGCCAATGCGAAACCGCCGTCAGACGCCCGGCTTACTTCGCGCGGGTGTCGAGTTCCTTCAAACGGGCGGCCTTGCCACGCAGCGCGCGCAGGTAATACAGCTTGGCGCGGCGAACCTTGGCCGAACGGATGACTTCAATCTTGTCGATGACGCGCGTTCCCAGCGGGAAGATGCGCTCGACGCCCATGCCGAAGCTCATCTTGCGAACGGTGAAGCTCGGCTGCGCGCCGTTGGCCTTCTTGATCACGAGGCCTTCGAACGCCTGCAGGCGTTCCTTGTCGCCTTCCTTGATCTTCACCTGCACGCGGACGGTGTCGCCCGGGACGAAGTTCGGAAGGTCGGTGCGCTGCGCCTTGGCCAGCAGCTTGGCGATGATCGGCGATGTAGACATGACTGTTTTCCTTTTCCTGCGGACTGCCCGGCGCGGCCGGCCATCCTGAAAAATCGCAGTGTCAAACCCGGGTATGCTCTGTGCGCGTCAACATCACGGCGCATACCCCGCGCGCCACTGCTTATATCTTGTTCGCGGAGCGGATCTCCCGGACCAGCTCCTCGTCTTCCTTGCTGAGCGCCGCCTTCGCCAGAAGGTCCGGCCGGTTCCTCAGCGTTTTTTCCAGCGCGCGGCGTCGCCGCCAGCGCCGAATCTCATCATGGTTCCCGTTCATCAGCACTTCGGGAACCGGCCACCCGCGAAACTCCGCGGGCCGCGTGTAATGCGGGTAGTCGAGCAACCCGCCGGTGGAGCAGGTGGAATCCGGCTCCAGCCGTCCGCGCTCGTCATAGCGCGGCGAGGCCTTGATGGCGCTGAAGCTTTCGCTCTTTGACGAAGCCTCATTGCCCAGTGCCCCCGGCAGCAGGCGCGTGACGCAATCAATGATCAGCGCCGCACCCAGCTCGCCCCCGCTCATCACAAAGTCCCCGACTGAAACCTCACGGTCGCAGAGGAACTCCGTAACTCGCTCATCCACTCCCTCGTAGCGCCCGCACAGCAGCACCACGCGATCCAGCTCGCTCAACTCGGCAGCCATCGCTTGGTCGAACTTGCGGCCCTGTGCGCTCATCACCAGCACCGACTCGCGCGCCTCGCCCGTGATGCGCTGCTCGCGTGGAGCAACCTGCATCCCAGCCAAGCAATCGAAGATCGGCTCCGGCTTGAGCACCATGCCCTCGCCGCCGCCAAACGGACGATCGTCCACCGTGCGGTGGCGGTCATGCGTGAACGACCGGAGGTCGTGGATTCCGATGTCAATGATCCCGGCCTCGCGCGCCCGGCGCACAATGCCGTAATCCAGAGGCCCTTGGAAGAAATCCGGAAAAATCGTGATGATCTCGAACTTCATTCCGGGTTCCTCTGCAGCACGGCCAAAGCCGCGCCCCCTGCAAACTTCACTTCTCCGGCTCGTCCATTTCCAGCAGCCCTTCGGGCAACTGCATTTCCAGCCGTTTGGCCGCCGTATCAAGCTTCACGACGAAGTGCTTGACGAACGGCACCAGAAACTCTTTCTTGCCCTGCCGCACCACCATCAACGGTGCTTCGCCGGCGCTGAAGTCGACATCGGCAACCTGGCCGATCTCGCCATACTCACGTCCGCCGCTCGTGGCCGTCACCACGCAACCTTGCAGGTCGCTGATGTAGACCTCGTCGTCGGTGAGTGAAGCACGCTGGCTGGCCGGGATGCGAAGCTCGGCACCGACAAGCGGTTCTGCTTCCTCGATGGAGTCGACGCCCTTGAACTTGAAGACCAGCCGCTCTTTGTGCGGCCAGTAGTCTTCCACCTCAAGCTCGCGGGTACCGGACTTCTCCTGCCAGGCAAGCAGCCTGCGCCGTTCGGCGAACAGCTCGGGGAAATCCGTAAACAGGTCGGCCGCGACTTCGCCGTGGCGTCCCTGCGTCTTGGCCACCCGTGCGAGGGTGACGAACGCGTCTTCACTCATGCGTGACTACTCTTCGCCGTCCTCGTCGTCTTCGTCTTCTTCGAGGATGTCGAGCGAGCAGGTGGCGTCGTTCTTCTCCGCCGCTGCCGTCAGCACGTTGCGCAGAGCACGCGCGGTGCGGCCATTACGGCCGATCACGCGTCCAAGGTCGTCGTCGGCGACGCGAAGCTCAAGCTCCACGTCGCGGTCGTCGCCATAGGCGTCTACCGTCACATCTTCTGGATGTTCGACCAGGGCCTTGGCCAGTAATTCAGCCAGACCCGTCAAATCAGCAGGCATGTTGGCTCCCGTACTTGCGCAGCGTCCGCTTCGAACTAGGCAGCAGCCGTCGGCTCCGCGGCCTTGGCATACAGACGGCTCACGGTCGGCGACAACTTGGCGCCCTTGCTCACCCAATACTCCACGCGCTCGCGCTTGAAGTCGACGGTGGCCGGGTTGGTGCGCGGATTGTAAAGGCCCACAACCTCGACGGAGCGACCGTCGCGTGCGCGTTCCTTCTCAATCACAACAATGCGATAAATGGGCTGTTTGCGCGCTCCACGGCGCGACAAGCGAATCATCAACACGGAAATCGATTCCTTTCCTTCTCGAGCTGATACACGATTTACGCGCCTTGTCCGGCTGCTTCCCGGTGGCACCTTCCGCGTACCCGCTTCATCCTGAACCACACAGATTGCCACGCTCCCGGCCTCGGCCGTCCGCCCGGCAATCCTGAAAACCTGCTGCGAAAACCGCAGCATCGCACCCTTCCGGCGGATGAACCGCTGGAAGCCCCTTGAACCACGCCATCTCAGTCTTGTGAACTGAACGTGGAGCACCCGGTATGCCTGCCGCTCACGCGGGCAAGCTCCAAGTCCCCGGCAGGCAATGCCCGCAAAAGAACTTCCGGTGGAGCCAGTGCGGAAAACCAACAGGAGATCCGGAACGATACCGCCCCGGCAAACACTGGTGGCAAACCGTTATTATTGCGTAAGTTGCGCCCGTTGACAAGCACAGCAACGCACCCCGGCCGCGCTTGTTTCCGCCGTGAAGCCGAAACAAGTTCGCCAAGGATTTGAAAGCAAAAAACTTAGCGGGAACCCCGCTTCCAGCCAGAAATTCCATCGGCACAGCCACAGAGCCGCGCCTAGGCCCGGAAACAGAAAATTACTATCCCAGCTTTCTCAGTGTACCAGCTTTGCGGCGGCCTCGGCACGCTTCGCCGCTAATGTTGCAATTCGTTTGCGACGATATTCCCACTACGCGGCACCGCGAACCAAAGCGGCCGCCATCTGCGAACGCGCGAGCACAGCATGGAGATTACGCAAAGCCCCGCAAAAGCGGTCAAGGGCCTCGGAGAGTGGATGGAACTGCTCCGCCAGGGTGCCTGTGAAGTTTTCGAGACCATGATCGGCGGCACCCGGCTGGCCGTCGACGAAGAGGCCGAGCCGATGACAAGCAGCGGTGTGGCGGCCATGGTCGGCTATGCCGGTCCGTTGACCGGAGTCTTCGTCATCCGATGTAGTGAGAACGCCGCGGCCGTGATCGCCTCGCGCATGCTGGGCCTGCCCGTGGAAGAAGCGGCGAAGGAAATGTGGGACGCCATGGGCGAGGTCTGCAACATGGTTGCCGGCAACTTCAAATCAAAGCTCGGCGAGGCAGGTGAAAAGACCATGCTCTCCGTGCCGACCGTGGTGGCGGGCAAGGCCTTCAAGCTGCGTTCGCTGGCCAACGGCATCACCCTGGAGGCGCTCATGCGCTTCGACGACGAGGTGATCTCCTTCCGCCTAGAACTTCACGGATAACACTCAGCTCAATTTTCAGAATTTGCGCATGTGGATTTCGCTGCCACCGCGGCGGAAACGGACTTCGTCCATCAGGTGGTTGATGAGGTAGATGCCGCGTCCATGCGACTCATGCAGATGCTTCGGCCTGGTTGGGTCAGGCACTTGATGCGGATCAAAGCCCGGGCCGGGGTCGCGCACCACAATGCAGACGCTCCTGCCGCGCTCGATGCTCACCGAGCATTGCACGTACTTGCGCGGGTCTCCCTGGCAGCCGTGAATGATGGCATTGGCCAGGGCTTCACGCAGGGCGGTCTCGATCTCCAGCTCGCGCCCGGGGAAGGTCTTCTCCACCAGCGCGAGCACCGAATCCACCAGCGGCGAAACCGACTCGGCCCGCGCAGGAATGGTGATGTCCATCTTCAGCAGCAGCGGATCGGACAGACGTGCAGCCGGCTTCTTCTTCGCCACGGCCTTCCGCGCAGGGCGTCCGCCCATGGCGGCGCGCTGGGTCACCCGCTGGTTCCGCGCGGACTTCTTCGCCGGCTGTTTCTTCGAGGCCATCCTCGGGCCCTTTCGCGGCAATCGCCGCATTTCCCGCCTCAATTCTATTTACATCAGCGAGAGCGCGTCCACATCCACCACCACGGCCGTGCGCGGAACCTTCTGCTCCACGGCGTGGGCAATCATCGCCCGCAGCAGCGTGTTCATCTTCTCGCGGCTGGCAGACTTCAGCACAAAGTGGAAGCGATAATCCTTCTTCAGCCGTATGACCGGCGCGGGCGCGGGGCCAAGCACGCGGATGCCCTCATGCCGCGTCTGCTCGAACCAGCGTCCGATGAGACCTGCCCAGCGCATGGCTTCCTCCTGCTTATCACTCCGCACCAGCACGTTGGCCAGCGCGGTGAAAGGAGGGTAATGCATCCAGCTGCGAAATTTCAGCTCTTTTTCCGCAAAGCCGTGGAAGTCCTGCGCGGCGGCAAACTGCACGGCGTAATGGTCGGGGAACATCGTCTGCACAATGACCTTGCCCGGTACGTCGCCGCGTCCGGCGCGGCCCGCCACCTGGGTCAGCAGTTGGAAGACGCGCTCGGCGGCACGGAAATCCGGCAGGTTGAGCGCGCCGTCTCCGTTGACCACTCCGACCAGCGTGACGCCGTGCACGTCGTGGCCCTTGGCGATCATCTGCGTGCCCACCATCAGGTCGATCTCCCCCTCGGCAAACGAAGTCAGCATCTCCTCGAAGTCGGCATGCCCGCGCACAGTGTCGCGGTCCATGCGGCCCACGCGCGCCGTTGGGAACGATGCGTGCATCATGTCCTCGAGCTTCTCCGAGCCGGTGCCAAGGAACTGCACGTACTCGCTGCCGCACTTGGGGCAGCGCTTCGGAATCGGCTGCTTGTAGCCGCAGTAATGGCACACCAGGCGGTGCTCGCGCTTGTGATAGGTGAGCGCCACGGCGCAATCGCGGCATTCAATGGTGTCGCCGCAGGCGCGGCACATCACCCACGAGGAATAGCCCCGGCGGTTGAGCAGCACCATGGCCTGCTCGCCGCGCTCCAGCCGCTCCTGCACGGCCTCCACCAGCTTGCGCGAGAGCACAGGCTCCTTGCCGGTGTCGCGGAACTCCTCGCGCATGTCAATCAACTCCACCTCCGGCAGCGGGCGCTTCTGCACGCGCTCCGGCAGCGAGATGAGGTTGTACTTGCCGCGCTGCGCGTTGTGCCAGCTCTCCAGTGAGGGCGTTGCCGATCCGAGCACCACGGTTGCGCCCAACGCGCGGGCGCGCACGGCTGCCACGTCGCGCGCATGATAGCGTGGCGTCTCTTCCTGCTTGTAACTGTGGTCGTGCTCCTCATCCACGATGATGAGCGCCAGCTCGTGCACCGGGGCGAAGATGGCCGAGCGCGTACCGACGGCGATGCGTGCCTCTCCGCGACGCAATCGGTGCCACTGCTCGGCGCGCTCGCGGTCGCTGAGTGAGGAATGCAGGATGGCGATGTCGTTGCCAAAGACGCCGTGCAGATCGGCCGCTACGCCCGGCGTCAAGCCAATCTCCGGCACCAGCAGAATGGCGCCGCGGCCGGCCTTGAGCACCGCCTGCATTGCTGCCAGGTAAACGGCGGTCTTGCCGGAGCCGGTGACGCCATGCAGCAGGTGCACGCCGAACTTGCGCGAGTTTACCGAGGCGTCAATGATGCGCAGCGCCGCTTTCTGCGCGGGCGTGAAGATGAATTCCAGCGTGGTGCGCGGCTTCATCATCGGCACCGCCTGCTCGGCCTGCTCTTCCACAATCTCCACCGCGCCGCGCTTGACGAGCGTTGCCAGCGAACTGGCGGAGACCTGTTTGCGAACTTCTCCGAAAGGCACTCGGCGATGCGCCAGCACGTGCAACACCTCCTGCTGGCGGGCGTTCAGCTTGCCATGCTCGGCGTCATCTACCAGTTGCGCGTAGCGCACAATGCGCCGCGCGTCGCGCGCGCCGGAGAGATCAATGCGCTCGATCCACTTGCGTGAAGTCAGCGTGCGCAGCAGCTCGCGCGTGGCGCCCGTCGCGGCCCGCAGAGACTCTTCACGCACGGCGTCGTGGTCCGCCAGGTACTCCAGCAGCGCCATCGCCGCGCTCTCCAGCTCCTTGCCCAGCGAGGACGTGCTGTAGAGTTCATCCGCGCCACGGTCGGTGATGCGCCAGCCATACGACTGCTTGAACTCCGCCTGCAACGGCAGCATCACGCGCAGCACTTCGCCGATGGGCGCAAGGTAGTAGCCAGCAATCCAGTCGCCGAGCGCGAGCAACTGTTCGTCCAGCACAGGCTCACGGTCGAGCACCTGTGCCACAGGCTTCACCTTGTAATCCGGCGTCTGATTGTGCAGGCGCGTGACCACACCCGAGAGCTTGTTATTGCGAAATGGAACAATCACGCGCCCGCCGACGACGGGAGCCGCGCCGTGAATCGCGTAGGTAAACGTCGATTCCAGCGGCACGGGCAGCGCGACTTCACAGTAGGCGAAGCCCTCCAGCTCCGCCTCCGACTGCGAAGGAAACAGCGTGGGCGCGCGCATGGCTACTGCCCGTCAGGAGACTTGGAGGCGGGCATCGGCAGGCCGAGGAAGCGCATCACCATCTGAAGGTCCTTCCACGTCTCCTTCTTCTGGCGCGGGTCACGCAGCAGGTATGCCGGGTGGTAGGTGACGGCGAGCTGCGCGCTGTAATTCGGGTCGTACTCTGGCAGCGTGCGCGAAACCACCGGGCTGAAGTCGTACATGCGTCCGCGCAGGTTCGCCATCGTGTCATTGATGCCGAGCAGCGTTTTGGCCGCGACCGCGCCGAGCGCCACAATCGCCTTCGGACGCACCACGGCAATCTGCCGCATCAGGAATGGCGAGCAGATGGCGCACTCATCGGGCAGCGGCGTGCGGTTCTGCGGCGGACGGCACTTGACCACGTTGCCAATGTAAACGTCCTCGCGGCGCAGCCCCATGCCGTTCTGAATCATGTTGTTCAGCAACTGTCCGGCGCGGCCCACGAATGGCTCGCCCTGCTGGTCCTCATCGGCGCCCGGGCCTTCACCCACAAACATCAGTTCGGCGTGCGGATTGCCCACGCCAAAGACGATCTGCTTGCGTCCCTGCGCGTGCAGCGGACAGCGCGTGCAGTCACCAAGGTCTTCGCGAATCACGCGTAACGCGGCGGCAGGGTCTGCAACGGGCACACGCGGAACTTCAATCTCCGGCGTGGCAATAGCAATCTCGGAAGCAGCGGGTTCCAAGGTCATCGCTTCCGCAGCGGCCTCAGCCTCGGGCGCGCTGGCGAATTCGGCAGCCGCAATCGGCGGCTCGGCTTCTTCGCTCTCGCTCACCGCCTGGCGGTAAAAGTCGTAGATGCCAAGCTCGCGGTAATAGCGAATGCGTTCGGCGGCGGCCTGTCGTGTTGCGGGGTTCAGTGTGCGCGCCATCAGGCCTTCGTCGCCTCCGTGGCTTGCGTGCGCAGCGCACTCACCGCGTCCAGAATGCGCGCGGCCATCTCCTGCTTCGTCATCTCGGGAATCTCAATCATCCTGTTGTTCATCACAATGGTGCCGGCGTTGCGGTCGGAGCCGAAGCCCAGACCCGCGCGCGAAACATCGTTGACCACAATCGCGTCAACCTTCTTGGCCGCCAGCTTCTTGCGCGCGTTCTCCATCACGTGTTCGGTCTCGGCGGCAAAGCCGATGAGTACCTGCTTCGGCAGACGGCGCGCACCCAACTCGGCCAGAATATCCGTCGTCGGTTCCAGATCCAGTTGCAAGGCACCCACGCGCTTGATCTTCTGCTCCGCCGTCTGCTTCGGGCGGTAATCGGCAACGGCGGCGGTCATGATGACCACATCCGCCTCGGCCGCGTGGTTCATCACGGCATCGCGCATCTGCGCGGCGGTCTCCACCGGCACAAACTCCGCCGCGTTGGGCGGCGTCAGCGCCGTAGGCCCGCTGACGAGCACCACGCGCGCGCCGCGGCGAATCGCGGCCTCGGCCAGCGCGTAGCCCATCTTTCCGCTGGAGCGGTTGCCGATGTAGCGCACCGGATCAATCGGCTCCTGCGTGGGACCGGCAGTGATCAGCACCGTCTGTCCACTCAGTTCCTGCGAAACGCCCAGCCGCTCGAGCGTCGCCGCGGCAATCTCCGCTGGCTCGGCCAGCCTGCCCTGCCCCACCATGCCGCAGGCCAAGTAGCCTGTGCCCGGCTCAACAATGGTGACGCCGCGCTGGCGCAGAATGGCCAGGTTCGCCTGCGTGGCCTCATGCTGCCACATGTTCACGTTCATCGCCGGAGCCACAATCACCGGCGCCTTCGTCGCCAGGTAGAGCGTGGTGAGAAAGTCGCTGGCGATGCCCTGCGCAAACTTGGCGAGCACGTCGGCCGTGGCCGGAACCACCAGCAACGCGTCCGCCCACTGCGCCACGCTGATGTGCTCCACCGCCGAATCCAGGTTCGGCGTGCTGCGCTCGTCCTCGAACATGGAGGTGATGACCTTGTGCCCGGAGAGCGCGGCAAACGTCAGCGGGCGCACGAATTCCTGCGCGGCGGCTGTCATCACCACCTGCACCTGCACGCCGCGATCCTGCAACAGGCGCAACACTTCGGCCGCTTTGTAGGCGGCGATTCCGCCGCTGACTCCAAGGGCTATGTTCATCTCACAATTGTCCTGCGGAATGTTTCCAGGCGTATTGGATGCGCGAAACCGGCCGGCGCATCACCGGCCGGTCCGCACCGCTGAATCTATTATTCTTCGCCGTGTTCCGGCTCTTCCTGGGCAGTGGCGGCGGGAGCGGCAGCGCCGGGCTCGGGGATGAACCAGCCGACCTTGTCGGCCTTCACTTCCTGCTCCGCCACGCGGCACGCCTTCTTGCTGGCTGTATCCACCAGCGGTTTGGCCCCGGATTGCAGTTGACGAGCGCGCCTGGCGGCAACCAGGATGAACCGATAATTGCTGTCGAATTCGTGCTTCATCTCCATCACGCGTCCTCCCCCGAAGAATTAGTGTTGCTTGACCGGCTCTCCGAACGTCGCCAGAATGCGCTCCACCACGCCGCTGGCCTCAACATTCTTGCGGAGGCAGGGCTCGGCCAGCTTGAGGATAGCCTCGTCCGGCTCCTGCATCTGTGCGCGCAGCAGCACCGAGCGGGCAATGGCAACCAGCTGGCTGACGGCGTCATGCAGCCTGTCGTTCACCAGAATGTAGTCGTATTCCCGGTAGTTTGCAATCTCCTTGGAGGCAGCCTGCAGGCGGCGCTGAATCTCGTCCAGATCCACCTTGCCTTCCTGCTCGCTACGCCATAGAAGGCGCTTCTCCAGCACCTCCCTCGAGGGCGGCAGGATGAAGATGCTCACGGCATCTGCGACCTCCGCGCGAACCTGGCGGGCGCCCGCCACATCAATATCGAGCAGGAGGTGGTGCTCCTGCTTGCGCGCATCCTCAAGGTACCGGCGATCGCTTCCGTAGCGATTCTTCACGAAGACATCGGCAAACTCCAGGAAGTCCCCCGCCTGGGCCTTGCGCTCAAACTCCTCGCGCGTGATGAAGTGGTACTCTCGCCCGTTCTCTTCGTTTCCACGCGGTGAGCGCGTGGTGTAGCTGACGGAAAAATCAATATTCGGGACGACGCTACGCAGTTCCTTGACCAGCGTCGATTTGCCCGAACCGGATGGCGCGGAGATGATGAATACCTGTGTCATTCGATGTTCTGAACCTGCTCGCGTGATTTTTCAATGCCAGCCTTGAGCGCCAGCCCCAGTTCGGTAATGCGCAGGGCGTCGCCCGTGACACCGCCGGTCTTGGAGAGCATGGTGTTGGCCTCGCGGTTCATTTCCTGCAGCAGGAAGTCGAGCTTCTTGCCCGCCTCCTGCCCTTCTTCGAGCAGCCCGCGGAAATGCTCGATGTGCGTCTTCATGCGCACGATCTCTTCGTGTATGTCGCTGCGCTCGGCGAGCAGCGCGGCCTCCTGCAGCACCCGGTCGGGATCGGCCTGCGTGCCCAGCAGTTCCTGCAGGCGAAGCTGAATCTTCTCGGCGTAGGCGCGCGAGACATCGGCGCGGTGCTGCTCAATCTCGCAGGTGGCCTTCTCCTGATCGTCAACCTGTGCGAGCAATGCGCGCTTCAACTCCGCACCTTCGCGGGCGCGCATCTCATTCAGCTTTTCAATGGCTTCGGCGGCGGCAGCCAGCAGCGCGGCCTCAGCGGCTTCGCCGTCCTCCAACTCGCCGGAGTTCGACAGCGCGCCGTTCAGGCGGAAGGCGGCGTTCAGGTCCGGCTCGCCACTCAGGCCAAGCTCCTTGGCCATGGCGCGGAAGGCGTTGACGTAGCCGCCCACCAGTTCGCGGTTCACGGAAAGCGCGGCGCTCGGCCCGGCTTCCAGCGCCAGCGTCAGCTCAATGTGCCCACGGCTCAGCTTCTCCTTGAACAGACGGCGGAGCTTCTGCTCCAGCAGGTCGGAGTTGGCCGGCAGGCGGAGGTGTAGATCGAGGAAACGGTGGTTGACCGACTTGAGCGAAAGCGTAAAGGCGGTGTTGCCCACCTGCCCTTTCACCTGCGCAAATCCGGTCATGGAGCGGAGTGTCATCAGTCTTTGGCTCCTTGCGTGGGGATGTGGAGGCCGTGCGGTGCACTGGGCGGCTCCAGATCCACAAACTGCATATCGTAAAGTCTGCGGTACGGCCCCAGGCGGCTGATCAGCTCGTCGTGGGTGCCGGCATCCGCAATGCGTCCGCGCTCCAGCACCAGAATGCGTGTGGCGCGGCGGACGGTGGAGAGCCGGTGCGCGATGACAAACACGGTGCGGTTCTCCATCAGGTTTTCGAGGGCGGTCTGCACCAGCCGCTCGCTTTCGGTATCGAGTGCCGACGTCGCCTCATCCAGAATCAGGATGGGCGAATTCTTCAGGATGGCGCGGGCGATGGAGAGCCGCTGGCGTTCACCGCCAGAGAGACGGAAGCCGCGCTCGCCAATCACCGTGCTGTAGCCCTGCGGCATGCGCTGGATGAAGTCATGCGCCAAGGCGGCCTTGGCGGCTGCCTCCACCTGCTGTTGCGAAAGCCCCGGCTGGCCGTAGGCGATGTTGTTGCGCACCGTGTCATTGAAGAGCACGGTCTCCTGCGTAACGATGCCGATCTGCGCGCGCAGCGAATTCAGCGAGACATCGCGCACATCGTAGCCATCAATCTGGATGCGTCCGCCGGTAACGTCGAAGAAGCGCGGAATCAGGTGCACCAGCGTGCTTTTGCCGCTGCCGCTGGAGCCGACGATGGCAACGACTTCGCCCGCCTTGGCCTCCAGGTTGATGTCCTTGAGCACCAGCGGCGCGTTCGCCTCGTCGTGATAGCTGAACTCCACGTGCTCAAAACGCACACCCTCATGAAACGGCGGCAGCTTGCGCGCCAGCGGCTTCTCCCGCACCTCGTCCACAAAATCCATAAACTTGAAGACCGAGTCGGAGGCCGCCAGCGATTGCTGGAAGGCGTTATAGAAGCCCGCGAACTTGCGGACCGGATCGTAGAGTCGGAAGGTGGCGAAGATGAAGGCGACGAACATGCCTTCGGTCATCTGCGCGTGATTGATGCGGTCGCGGCCCACCAGCAGCAGCAGGCAGATGGCCACCGAGCCGAGCACGTCCATCAGCGGCGACGTGACAGCCTGCGCACTCACCGAGCGCAGGTTGGCCCTGAAGAGCTTGCGCGCCGCACCCTTGAAGCGCAGCACCTCAAACAGTTCCATACCGAAGGCCTTGACGATGCGGTTGCCCGTGATCGTCTCGTGCAGGATGTTCTGAATTTCCGCCAGCTTGTCGAGGCCGGTGCGGGTGGTTTTGCGCACTGTGCGACCCACGCGACGTGCCGATGCCAGGATGACCGGCACAAACACCAGCAGCACCCACGCCAGTTGCTTGCCGGTAAAGACGACAACGCAGACGAGAAATACGAGGGTAAAGAACTGCTGCAGGAACTCGGCCAGCACGGCAGTCAGCGCCGTCTGAATGCGCTCCACGTCATTGATGACGGCCGAAACCAGCGTGCCCGTCGGATGCTTCTGGAAGAAGGCGGCGGAGCGGCGCATCAACGAGCTATAGAGGTCGTTGCGCATGTCCGTGATCAGCCCGAAGCCGGCGTAGTTGACCAGGTAGGTGCCCACGTAATCGCACACGCCCTTGATCAACGTGGACATGATCAGCGCGTAGGCCACGATGGTCCACGCATTGTGGAAGTGGCTGGGCACGAACTGTTGCAGGTAGAGCGTCTTGCCGGTCAGCGGAATGGTGAACAGCGCAATGTTGTCCGACTGCGACTCGGGTTTGAGCACACGGTCGAAGATTGGGCGGAACAGCAGCAGGCGGAACGCTTCCAGTGCGCCCACGGTGGCCATCAGCATCACCGAGGTGATCAGTTGCAGCCAATAAGGACGCACGTACCAGAGCAGCCGGATCAGGCGGCGCATGAGCCACCTCGATGCGCGGGCGGGGGAATCAGAGCAGCGGGCTGGAAATCAGAGCGCAAGCGTTGATTTTACTGGAGATGGCGGGCAAAAGACAGTGTGCGTCTGCAGGCCGGGGTTCCCGGCACAATCTACCGGAATTTTCCGCAAAACTTCCTCTCTTTTGCAGGAATTCCCAGACTGCAACTCGCCGTTAAAAATCCATGCCGGGGCCGGAGACGATGTGGAGAAAACTTCGTCCGGAGTCGATAGGCGAGTTGTAGTCCTGCTGCGGCCTCGCGGCCTCTGCGAAGGAGCACGCTCGTGAACCTGTTGAAGAATCTCCGGATCGGCCAGAAACTGGCCCTCGGTTTTGGCCTTATCCTTGTCGGCGCTCTGGTGCTGGGCCTCAGCGCCGTCCGGCAGTTGAACCAGATCAACACAAATATGGATGTGGTGCTGACCAACTCCATGCCCTGCATTCGGGCACTAGGCGAGATGCGCTACCAGTTGAGCTACCTGCGACGCACAGAACTGAATGCCCTGAGTTCGCAGTCCGGCGAAGATCTGCGCAAGTATATTGACCGCTTTGACAGTGCGCAGGAGGCCTACAAAAAGCAGCAGGCCGTCTACGAACCAATGATCAGCGCCGACGATGAGCGCGAGCTGTACAAGCAGCTCTCCGACGCCATGCAGACCTACCTGGCTTCCGCGCACAAGGGGCTGACGCTCTTGCAGCAGGGGAGCCATGACGGCGCCCGCGAAGTAATTGCCAAGCAGAACGCGGAGCTTTGCCAGCGCGCCACAGACCTGCTCAACAAGGATATGGAGGTTAATGACGGGCAGGCGAAACAGGCGGCCACAGCGGCTTCCTCTGCTCATAGCCGCTCAGTCACCGTCATCTTCAGTGTGCTGGCCCTGATGCTCGGCTGCGGCATGGTGATGGCCTGGATGGTGACGCGCTCCATTACCGGCGTGCTGCACAACACGCGCGACCTGCTGGGCAGCCTCGAACAGGGCGATCTCACCGCTTCGCTTACCGTCGAGGGACGCGATGAGCTGGCCGAGATGGGCCACTCGTTGAACAGCACCATTCAGAGTCTGCGCGAAATTCTCTCCGGGGTTGCCGGCAACGCCAGCCAGCTCGCCGCCGCCAGCGAAGAAATCAGCGCCAACGCCGGGCAGGCCACGGAAAGCGCGCAGCGGCAGTCGGACCAGGCGACGCAGGTGGCCGCCGCCATGCAGGAAATGGCAGCAACCGTGATACAGGTTTCCGGCAACTCCCGCCAGGCTTCGGAGGCCGCGCACAATGCGGCTGAAACTGCGCGCGAAGGCGGCAAGGTGGTGCAGGAGGCTGTCTCCACCATGCACGCCATTGCCGACTCCACACGCGCGGTGGCCTCGCAGATCACCGAACTGGGCAAGAGTTCGGAAAAGATCGGCACCATCGCCGCCGTCATTGACGACATTGCTGATCAGACCAATCTGTTGGCGCTGAACGCCGCCATTGAGGCCGCCCGCGCCGGAGAACAGGGCCGCGGTTTCGCCGTGGTCGCCGACGAGGTTCGCAAGCTCGCAGAGCGCACCACCGCCGCCACAAAGGAAATTGCCGGCATGATTCAGGGCATACAGACCGAGGCCCGTAGCGCCGTGCAGGCGATGGAAGGCAGTACCCGTGAAGTCGAGCGCGGACTGTCCAAAACCGAAGGCTCCGGCGAATCATTGGAGAAGATCATCAGCATGGCCAACAAGGTGGGCGACATGGTGACGCAGATTGCCACGGCCGCCACCGAGCAGGAGGCCACCACTGAGCAGGTCAACCAGAGCATCACGGCCATCGCTTCCATGTCCACCTCCGCGTCGGAGGCCGCTGAACAGACCGCCAAGGCCTGCGCAGACCTCTCCAGCCTGGCAGGCGATCTGCAGAATGTGATTCAGCGATTCAAACTTGGCGAGCAGGCGCGTGGTGGCAGCGCAGGTGCGCTGCACGGTTCCGGGCGCTCGCTGCAGCAGTGGTCACCGGGCACCTATTCACAGCATGTGCAGTAGAAACTGGAATTGCTCTTTGACGAGAAAGAGGCCTGCGGCGCAGGCCTCTTTCCTTTGTGTATTGAAAGCGTCCCCGTCTGCACCGCGCCTGGTCATCAGTGGTGGTGATGGATTCTCGGCCGGGCCTGCATCCACAGCGGGCCATAGTGAATTGCCATGCACTCATGGCAGCGCAGAGGACGCCGCAGCAGAAGAAGCATCAGCAAGGCGCGCAGAGACCTGTGGCCGGAATAGTGAATCCGCGAAGAACCACACTTGGGACAGACCGGCTTGGTGATGTAGGACACGGTCCTTCTCCTGAAGGCACTTTGGGAAGACACACCCTAGCGGGGCGCGTCGCGATGCTCGCACTTGACGCGGTAGCCTGCCTTGGCCAGCATCTTCTTCACCTCTTCCGCGATGAAGACCGAGCGGTGCTGCCCGCCGGTACAGCCAAAGGCAATCGTCAAATAGCTCTTGCCCTCATCCACGTAGTGCGGCAGCAGGTAGATCAGCAGGTCGGAAACACGCTTGATGAACTCCTGCGTCTGCGGGAACGAACGGATGTACTTGGCCACCTTCGGATGGCGGCCAGTATACGGGCGGAATTCGGGGACAAAGTGCGGATTCGGCAGGAAGCGCACGTCGAACACAAGGTCCGCATCTTCGGGCACTCCATTCTTGAAGCCGAAGCTGATGGTGGAGACCAGCAGCTTCTTCGAGCGCGGCGCGTCTTTCTGGAAGTAGTCGAGAATGTGGTCGCGCAGCTCGTGCACGTTGAACTTGGTGGTATCGAATTCGATGTCAGCGATGTTGCGGATGGGTTCCAGCAGCCGCCGCTCGTTGTTGATCGACTTTTCGACCGTATTGGCGCGGCCCAGCGGATGCGGGCGACGCGTCTCACTGAAGCGGCGCACCAGCACGCTGTTGCTGGCCTCCAGAAACAGCAGCGTCACTTCCAGCCGCTTGCGCAGGGCGGCAATGATCTTCGGCAACTGGTCAAGGTTGCTGCCCTCTCGGATGTCGACCACCATGGCCCCATCGCGCGGCTCGGCGGCACCGGCAATCAGCTCGCCGAAGCTCGGAATCAGCTCCACCGGCAGGTTGTCCACGCAGTAATAGCCCATGTCCTCGAATACCTTGAGGGCCGAGATTTTCCCCGAACCGCTCAGGCCGGTAATCATCACCAGCTTGGGACGCGGAGAGTGGGATGGATTCTGGGGAGCGGACTTGGCGGCGTGACGTTTCTTCGAGCTTGTGCGTGACACCATGGGGTAACTCTACATGACAACGGCGGTGCGGGAAAAGATGCGAGCCCCGCCACGGCAATCAAAGGTGAAACAGCAAATGCCTCGGAAAGGCAGAGCGGGCGCCCGTGGACGCCCGCCCCGTCGCTTGCAATGCGTGAGTGCTATGGGACCTCGATCAACTCCAGTTTGCCGTCCTTGCGGCGATGCAGCACCTTGGCCTGGTTCTTCGTATCGCGGAAGACAAGCAGGCCACGGTCGCGGAACTCGCATTCCTTGACCGCCTCCTCAATGGTCATCGGACGCAGCGCCACGCAGTCATCGCTCTTGACCAGGTGCGCCTCCGTCACTTTTTGCGTATGCGGAAATTTGTGCACGACAACCGGCACGGCGGTGGCGGCAGTGGCTCCCACCGCAATGCTGGCTTCGATTTCAGGCGCCTCGCGCTTCCAGTCCGGCTTTTTGTCGCGCTTGGTGTCGCGACGCCGTCCGTTGGTCTTCAGCGCCTGCTTCTCGATGTGCTCCAGCGCCTCGTAAACCGCGCTCAGCATGTCGCTGCCTTCGCCAACGCCCACCAACAGATTGTTGCGCCGGCTCACGGAAACTTCCGCCTTACGGCGTTGCTTTTCCGCCGTCAGAATGATCTTGCTCTTGAATTCTCCGAGGATTTTGGCGAGTTTCTCCAGACCCGCTTCGATGTCCTTCTTGAGGGACGTGCTGATGGCAAACTGCCTACCCGTGTATTCCACGATCATGGATCCCCTCCTCATGCGGTTCCGGCGAGCCACAGCCGGAACACTTGAAACACACCGGGCGAACTGGCCTTCCAGCGGCCTCCACGCCGCCGGAACTCCGGCCCGCCAGGACCGAACCGCCGCGTAAGCTTGCGCGCGACGCCCACCCCGGGGAGCCCCATGCCGCCAGCCCCGAAAATAGAGGTGGGCTGATCGTTATACCACTCGGCGGGCCTTCGGGCTAGTACAGTCATAGACAATCGTCCGCGATCCCCGGTTGCAGATTCCCTTTCAGAAATCCGTGGAAAAATCCGGGCTTCTGCGCCGTCTTATCCAGCAGGAAGAGAATTGGAAGAAACGCCACGCAGGAAGCATGGCAGCGCGATCATTGCGGCAGTGCTGCGACCGCCCGGTGCTAGGCGGCACCGTCCGGAAGGCCGCACGCAGTAGTCATCGCCAGGGAACGGTCCCGGTACCAGCTAACCAGCCGCTTCCGCAGAGGCTCCTCCAGCAGGCGATGGGACAGGATGCTGACCGCGCAGAGAGCAATGAGATAGCCCCCCAGCATCAGTGCATTCTGCCCCGCGTGCCGGGCTGCTCCCATCTGCAGGCCGAACTGCTGCAGCAGCAGGGTGAACCACGAGTGCACCGGCTCCTGAAGGATGTAGACCCCGTAACTGGCCTCACCCAGAAGCACCATCCAAGGCGTGGCGAAGACGCGCGTCAGCCAGCTTCGTGACATGGCCAGCCCGGCGATCACGGCGGCGAAGCCCGGGTCGGCAATGCCTGCATAGCGAAGCACCAGCGGAATTCGCCCGTTCAGCAGCAGAAGAACTGCCGTAAACGCCAGGCCGAAGATCAACAGCCACCGGCCGCACCGTTGGACCTCGTCTTCGGTGTGCGTCTTCCGGAAGCTGCGTTCCCAGCGTCCGGCAAGAATTCCGATCGCGAATTCCGGCAGGCGAAAGAGCGGAGTGAAGACAACAATGTTGAAGGCATTGCTTCGGCTCTCTCCCGCTCCGTCCAGCCCCTGCCACGCCAGGAAGAGCGGGCCAGCCATCATCAGCGCCCAGGCCAGCAGCCACGCAAGCCCAACCCTTCGGCCGGGGACTCTCCGAACCAGCCACACGGCTGCCACCGGAAACAGCAGATAGAAGAATGCCTCGACGCTGACCGACCAGGAGGGAAAGTTCCAGCGCCAATGCAGGATTCCGCTCCACGCCTGCAGTAGCGTGACGTGCGCCAGCAGGCTGACTGCGAAATTGAACGCCTGGCTGATTCTGCGATCCGAATGCCACACAAACCATGCCAGCAACGGAAAATCCAGGAGCAGGGCGAGAGCGTACGCCGGATAGATGCGGGCAAAGCGCGCGACCCAGAAGCGCCGCGCATCCAGCACCCGATTTTCATCGCGCAGATAAACGTGATGCAGGATGTAGCCGGAGAGGACGAAGAACAGCCCTACTCCCATGAAGCCGTTCTGCACCGCGCTCGGCACGTAGGCACCCGGCAGGGATGATGACCAGAAGTGGTAGAGCACCACGAGGATTGCCGCCACAAACCGCATGCCAGTGAGAGAGTCAATACGTCCGGCTTGTGCTTCCGGCATGCAGAATTCCTCGGGAATGAACTCCTGCGCCAGCTAATTGCGGACGCGGCGCTGGTGCGTGGAGGGGATTTTCATGTCCTCGCGGTACTTGGCCACGGTGCGGCGGGTCACCTGGATGCCCTGCGATTGCAGGATGCGGGTGATCTGCTCGTCGGTAAGCGGGCGCGTCGGGTCCTCTTCTTCGATCAGCTTTTTGACCCGGCGCTTGAGGATCAGCAGCGAGGTGCCGCCGCCCTCCGGGCCGTTGACGCTTTCGCTGAAGAAGTAGCGCAGCTCAAAGACGCCCTGCGGCGTATGCACGTACTTGTTGGCCACGGCGCGGCTGACGGTCGAAGGATGCACGCCGATCTCCTCGGCCACTTCCTTGATCATCATCGGCTTCAACTGGTCGATGCCCTGATCGAGGAAGTCGCGCTGGCGGGCAATGATCGACAGGCAGACCTTAAGGATGGTCTGCTTGCGCTGCTCAATGTTCTTGATGAGCTGGATGGCGGACTTGTAGCGCTCCTTGACGTAGTTGCGCACGTCCTTTTCGGCGGCATCGCGCACCAGCAGCTTTTTGTAAGTCGGGTTCAGGCGGAGCTGCGGCATGTCGTCATCGTTCATGATGACCAGGTACTCGTCGCCCTGTTTGATGAAGGCAACGTCCGGCTCAATCAGCCGCGTGTCCGACTTGTTGTAGCGCAGCCCCGGCTTGGGGTCGAGCGTCTTGATGAGCGTCACCGCCTCATTGACGTGCTCGACGGTGATGCCTTCGGCCTTGGCAATTTCCTTGATCTGCTTGTTCTGGAGCAGCCCCAGATGCTTGTTGACGACCTTGATGGCGTCTTCGGCAATCTCGGGGAAGTTCGGCTCGCCGCCGCGCTCCTCGTGCTGCTGCAACAGGTAATGGAGCTGGGCCAGCAGGCACTCACGCAGGTCGTGCGACGCCACGCCCACCGGGTCCATGTTACGAACCAGGTCGATGGCCTCATGCAGGGCGTCCCGGCCAAACAGCGCCCGGCAGGGCTTCTCCGGCTTGGGCACCAGGCAGGGGCGGACCGTCGCCGTCTGCGATGTCACGGCCTCGGCTGCCACCACCGTCTCCGGGGAGGCTGCGCCGTTGCCGCCATTGGCTTCCGGAGCTGAAATCCTGGCCTGTTCGGCCTCGGCGGCTGCCACTTCCTTGGGATCGATCGGAATCCGGGGCTTGCCGTCCCAGGCCGCCTGCTCCAGCAACTCTTCGTCGGTCGCCAGCAGGTAGCCGTCTTCTTCCAGGTTGCCGATCACCAACTCCGCCGCCGCCCGGACGTCATCCTTCAAATGGATGGCGCCCAACTGCCACATCAGGTGGTCGGTCAGGGTCGTCGGTTTCGACAGAAAGTTCTCAAATGACGGTTTTTCGACGTTTTCGAGGTCTGCGCCGCTGCGGTAGCCGGGGTCCAGGTACTCCTGGAAGAACGATCCAAAGTCGATTTCTTCGAACGGGTCGCGCTCTTCGGGAGTAGGGGCCTCAGGCTCGTCCGTGGGGGTGCTTTCGCGTTCGCGCTGCTCCTCGCGGGCGGCTACTTCATCCAAGGTAGGTACGGTGTCAATGTACTCATCCAGAACCGGGTTCTCGACCAGCTCTTCGTTGATCATGTCCTTGAGTTCTAACTTGTTCAACGCCAGGACACTGACCATTTGCACGAGGCCAGGAGTGAGGATCTGCTTTTGCGCGACCTTCAGGTTCAGTCTGGGTTGCAGTAAGACCATGGACACCGTTCAGTACAGATGAATTCTTACATCACGCATGATTTTACCCCGGTTTTTGTCCTCTGAACGGGATAACGGCATGAAAAATGCAAGAGTAGACTTATTGCCCTGAATTCCGACACTTAGCAAACAGAGATTGCGCAACTGATACGAACTGGCTGGGCTACAGAAGCGTAAAGCTCTCGCCGAGGTACACACGCTTGACTTCCGGGTCACTGCCAAGCTGTTCGGGCGTGCCGGTGCGGAAGATGCGTCCCTCATTGATGATGTAAGCGCGGTCGGTGACCGAGAGGGTCTCGCGGACGTTGTGGTCGGTGATGAGGATGCCGATGCCGCTCTGCTTCAGGTTGCCAATGATCTTCTGCAGGTCGAGCACGGCAATCGGGTCGATGCCGCTAAAGGGCTCGTCGAGGAGGATAAAGGTGGGGTTGATGGCCAGACAGCGGGCAATCTCCACCCTGCGGCGCTCGCCGCCGGAGAGAGCGTAACCCCGGTTCTTGCGGATGTGCCCCAGGCCAAGCTGGTCGATCAGCGACTCCAGCCGGGTTCGGCGCTCCTGCCAGGTGATGGGCTGGGTCTCCAGCACGGCCAGAATGTTCTCTTCCACCGTGAGCTTGCGGAAGACCGAGGCCTCCTGCGGCAGGTAGCTGATGCCATAATTGCGTGCCCGCAGGTACATGGGGACATTGGTGATGTCCTCCTTGTCGGCGCGGACCACGCCGGAGTCGGGCGGCACCAAGCCGACAATCATGTAGAAACTGGTGGTTTTGCCGGCGCCGTTCGGGCCAAGCAGGCCGACAACTTCTCCGCGCGAAACGTGCAGGGAGACGCCGTTGACCACGCGACGGCCGCGATAGGCCTTGCCGAGTTCTTCCACCGAAAGTGTCTGCATGTGCTCTGAACGGGCGGGACTGGCCTGCCTCGCTATCCCTTCTATTCTAGCGGTTTACGCGTGCCCGCGTCACCGTGCGCGAGGTCCCTTCGCCGGCCACGACCACCCTATCATCGCGACTATAGAAGGTCAACGCGTCGCCCCGCAGCGTGCCGTGCTCGGGGTCCACCAGCGTTGGCGGACCGCCGGTGAGCACGAACGCCCCATCGGCGGCGGTATACACCAGCCGGTCTCCGGTGGCGTGGCGGTCGCTCTGCTGAATCACGATCTGCTGCTGCGCAATGATCTGGTCAAGCTGGCTGGGGCCGCTCTGCGCCTTCTGTCCGGCGGCGTGCAGCAGCACCTCGGCCCGTTGCGCCGTCATGTTCATGTCGCTGCCCCGGGCGCGAACCCCGCCGGTGTAGACCGCGCGACGGGTGGAATCCACGTAGGTCAACCGCGCCGCTGAAACCACCATGGTGTTCGTTTTGTTCTTCTTGTCCACCTGCACAAAAACGCTCGTAACGGGCTTGGCGGGCGAGCCTTCCGCCGAGAGCGCGCGATGCTGGCGGTCAAACTCGATGGTCGGGGCCTCCACGGCGTTGGCCGCCTGCCAGAGGCGGGCGCCGCCCGTGTAGCGCGCAATGCCGGTCAATCGTTGAACGCTCACTGCGCTTGAGGTGACGTGCACCGGGTCGGCGGTGGCCAACAGAGCGCCGCCGGGCTCCTGCCGCAGTTCGCTGTAGGTGGTCTTGACCGAGCCCTGCGCGAAGGCGTCGCCACTGGTGCGATTGACGCGGATGCTCTCGGCGGTAATGGTCATGCCGCCATCGACAAGGCGCGGAGCACCGGTCATGGTCAACGTGTCGTCGTCCGGAGAGTAGCGCGCGCGACCAGCCTGGGCACGGCGTCCGCCAAGTTCCTTGGCGCTGGCCGACGGCTCAAAGTAATTCACCGAGCCTTCCTGCAGCACATCACTGAGTCCGCCGCCGGGAGCAAAGCGTGCCAGCAGCGTGCGGCTGGTGGAGGTACGGTCGGGCTTGCCCGGCATGTGCGAAACCACTTTGGCATCCGGCTCGCCGCGAAGCTGCGAGATGCGTCCGGATTCGTCGAACTCGGCATGGAAGCGTGCGGCGGTGATCACCGTATGCTCACCGGCGTTCTGCACGGAGTTGAGCGTGATGGTGCCGGGGCCCCCGGTGTCGCCGGTCGTAAGCTGCTTGCCGTCCTTGACGTTGAGCGCGAGTGCGCCGGTCTGGATCTCGACCTTCTGCGCGTTGCGCGCTCCGGCCTGCGGTGCCTGCCACAAGTGCACATCATCGAGCACATCGACGCGCGCCAGGCGGCTGCCCCCGGCCATTTCGAGCTTGAGCCGCTGCGAGTGTCCAGTAATGGCGTCTTTGGCGCGGCCGGTGAACTGCACCCCGCCGCTGAAGAGCACCGAGCGCAACACGTTGCCATCGCCCATCTCAAGGTTGGCGCGCGGTGCGCGGATGGCCAGGCTGTTCGGGCCGCTCTCGGTCACCTGCACGTCGCCGCTGCCGGTAATGCCCCGCACGTCATTCTCGTCGCTGAGATCAATTTCTACGCGGCTGGCGGTCAGCGTGCGGTCGGGCTGCTCCAGGCGCGCATTATCAAGCACCACCTGGCGCGGCTCCTTGGTGATGCGTCCGTGCATCGCCACCAGCTTCGAGGGCGTCTGCTGCACGCCGGTGGTCAGTTCCACTTCCTTCTCAAGCGTGAGCTGGTTGGTCTTGGAATCGTAGGTGGCGCCGTGGGCGCGGCCGCTGGCCTGCGGCACACGGAATTCAATCACACCATCGGTGTGCGCAATGCCCGATTTCTGGTTGAAGACCAGTCCGTTGGTGCGCAGGTGGATGGGGTTCTTCAATTCCTGAGGAGGCTGGTTCACATTGGGCTGCGCGCCCTGCGCGTTGCCCTGCAGGTCAATGTGGACGTCGCCGACGGCGGTCACCGTACCGGCCTGCGGGTCGTACTCAAAATCGTTGCCGTAAATCTGATCGAAGCGCTTGGAATCGCGCCCGTAGACGATGATGTTTACATCTTTCAGCGACGCCTTGCTGCCCTGCGTGCGCTGCACCACCTTGTTGGCGTGGATGGTAAACAGCGTGCGCCCGCCTTCGCTCTTGGAGAAGGTGAAGCCGTTGGAGCTTTGCTGCACATCGGCATCGAGCTTGGGCGGCAGTTCGCCGGCCCGGCGGTGCTGTTCCAGCTTGGCCGCCCCATAGAAGCCGGCCACCACCAGCACGGTGAGAATCCCGAGCGTGGCAAACCAGAAACGCAAACGCTGAACCGTGGCCATCGTTCCCTATTCTACAGGGTCGCAGGGCGGGCTTTGCGGAGACAGACGGGCATTTCAAAACGCATGGCGCGTTTCGGAACTTTACTGCCGCGTCCGCCACACAAGCGTGCCCGCCATCATGTCATGCAGCGCCTGTTTGCGCTCGGTAAAACCGGCCATCATGTAGCCAATACAGAGCGTGAGAGCCGAAACATACTTGCCGAAGTGGCGTCCGGTGGCGCGCAGGAAGTCGATGCGCTGGCCGTCAAGGTCGGTGACCTTCAGCCCCAGGACCATCTTGCCCACGCTCGCCTGCAGGCTGGAGCTTTCCATCAACGCAAAATAGAGCCACTGCAACACGGCCGAAATCAGAACGAAATGAAGCAGCGTGGGCAGCATCGCAAAACCGTTGCCATGGAAACCGGGCTGCGCGAGATTGTGCCGCAACGCCCGCGTGAACGGATAGCGCACCACCGCCAGCACAAGGCCGTCGATCAGCAGCGCCACCGCTCGCAGCCAGAACCCTGCATATCCAATAGGCGCGAGCGTGGGCATCGTCTGAGAGCTTGCGCGGGCGGGCTGACGCGCGCCGCAGTTGGCGCAGACCGGCGCCTCGGGCGGCATGGCGCTGCCACAGTTGAAACACCACACACTGCCAGGAGGATTCATTGGCGGAATGGCGGACACGGCTTCCCTCCTGAGTTCATCGCCGGTTCACTCCTGGACCACGCGTGTACCGGCCATGCGGTCATGCAGCGTGCGGCGCTTGGGATCAAACAAACAGACGGCGAAACCACTCATCAGCAGAAATGCGGAAAGAAACTTGGTGGCGTGGCGTGTGAGGGCTGTGCCAGCGGTAATGGGGACGCCGCTCTCCGTTACCACGCGAATGCGGAACAACCGCTTGCCCGGCGTGGCGCCGCGCCGCGTCACCATCTTCAGGGCTTCCACAATCAGGCCGGAGGCCAGCCACGTGCAGAAGATGAGAATGCCGATGAGCCAGCGCGCCGTGAACTCATCCAGTCCAATGTCGTCATGCACGGCTTCCATCAGCCACATCAGCGGCAGTGAGACTACGAAGGTCAGCGCCGTGCCCAGCAGAAGGTCCACCAGTTGTGCGGCAGCGCGACGCAGCACGCTGGCTGGGCGCAACTCGCGAACCACGGGCGCCGGTGGTGTCTCTTCGCTCACCTCGGGTTGTGTCTCCCCCACCACTGTTTGCATGTTGCGCAGAAGCATACGTTTCCGGCCAGTGGAACGCAACGGCCATTCGCGGCCCGGATTTCGCGCGCTAATTTCCGGACGGAGTGGTGGGACGGAAATCGCGCAACACGAGCTGCAACTGCCCGGCGACTTCGTTCCAGTTGTTGCGCTCCACGCGGAAAGCAACGTCGAGCCGCTCGCCGCCTGCCAGCGGAGTCTTTTGCAGGCGCTCTGCCATGCGCCAGCCCAGCGCATCAATCAAGCGCGTGTAAGGCGCGTTGGCTCCGGCTTCGGGGGTGCGCTTGAGCCGCAGCTTCAGGTGCTTCTCCTTCAGGATGCGCGGCTCACCGGCAGTCTCCACCGCGCGCGCGACAAACACCGGCTCGGGGTTGGCGTTGCCGAATGGCTCCATCTGAGAAAGCTGCTCCCAGAAGACGGGCGTCAACTCTTCCAGCGGCAGTTCGGCATCGAATTCGAGCGTTGGCGTCAGGTCGGCTCCGGCCAAGTGCTCGCGCGCATATTCCACAATGCGCCGACGCGCCTCAGGCAAGAACTCGGTCTTCATGGCGAAGCCAACAGCAGCGGCGTGTCCGCCGTGGCGCAGGAAGAGGTCCGCACTGGTTTCAATGGCATTCAGCAGGTGGAAGCCCGGGATGGAGCGTCCCGAACCGTGCGCCTCGTCGCCATCAATGGAGACCACCAGCGCCGGACGGTTGGTGCGCTCCACCACACGCGAGGCGCAGATACCGATAACGCCGCGATGCCAGCCTTCTCCGCTGACGATGACGCACGGCGCGGTGCGCAGCTTCGGGTCCTCGTCGAGCTGGTGGTTGATGGCCTCGGTGATGCGTGCTTCCTCGGCCTGCCGCTCGGTGTTGAGCCGGTTCAGGCGCTCGGCGATCTCGGCGGCCTTGGCCGTATCGCGCACCGTGAACAGCTCCACCACGTCGCGAGCCACGTTCATGCGCCCGGCGGCATTCATGCGCGGAGCAATGCGGAAGGCCACCTCGGTCGCGGTAAGCCCGCGCCCCTGGTTCAACTCGGAGACCGCCAGCAGCGCCTTCAGCCCCGGGTTGCGCGGATCGCTCAAGGCCTCCAGACCCAAACGGGCAAAGACGCGATTTTCATTCAGCAAGGGAACGGAATCCGCGACAGTGGCGATGGCCACAATCTTCAGGAACGATGGCACGGCGCGCTCACGCCCGGCACGCTCCAGCAGCGCCTGCGCCAGCTTGAAGGCCACGCCCGCGCCGCACAAACCCTTGCTCGGATAGTTGCATGCCGGATCGTTCGGATTGAGCACGGCCAGCGCGTCAGGCAGCCCCTGCGCGGCGGTCAGGTGGTGGTCGGTCACAATCAGGTCCACGCCAACGCGCTTGGCGGTCTCAGCCTCGGTAAAGGCGCGTATGCCGGTGTCGACGCTGATGATGAGGCGCACGCCGTTGGCGGCCGCGCGCTCAATCACGTCATCGCGCATGCCATAGCCTTCCAGCAGACGATGCGGCACGTGGAAATCGCAGACACCACCGAGCAATTCAATGGCGGTCTTCAGGATGACGGTCGCCATGGTGCCATCCACGTCGTAGTCGCCGTAAATGAGCACCGGCTCCTTGCGCGCAATCGCCGCCTCAAGCCGCTCGACGGCTTCCTTCATCCCGCGCATCAGGTAGGGCGAGTGCAGGTCTTCAAACTTGGGGTTCAGGAAGGCTCGGGCGGTCTCCGGCTCGGCCATGCCGCGCTTAACAAGCAAACCGGCCACCACAGGCGCGAGTTTCAGCTCTTCCGCCAGACGGAGGCGCGCGGTTTCAAATTCAACGTGGGAAAGGGCGAGACGAGGCTCGCGCGGTTGCCAGCGCGCCATCAGTGCTCGTCGTCCAAGTCGGACTCATCGAAGGTGATGCCTTGGAATTCATCGGCCTGATCGAGCAGCCGCTGATAGCGCTCGTACCACTCGCAGGAGGTTTCGCAGAGGAACATGACGCCCTGATAGGGGAATCCGAGCTGTATATTGCCGGTCTTGCCCAAGTAGCTGCGCAGCCAGCGAGCGTCCTCGATGTCATCCTCGTCCGGATAATTCATGCGCTCCAGGCGGCGGATGAGGTAGTCGAGGTCCGGACGCAGCAGCGTGACTGAGTTTACGGTGAGGAACGGCGCGCCGCTCGCCTTCGCAAGCTCCACAAAGTCCTTCCAGCCGTCGGCCTTATCGCCACCCTCCCAGAGGACGCTGCTCATCTCGTCCGGCACGTAGCCGTGGAAGCGCTTCATTCCCTGGCCTTCGATGAAGGCCGTCATGTCGTCCAGCAGGGTGCTCAAATCGTCATTCATGGCAGAATCCGTGTCCAAAGCCTGCGCAGCGGCCTTCCGGCGCCTCTGCGGGGCCACGGGCGGACACCATCATACTCCGAACGTGGCCACCGGAGCCGGGGATGAGACGGAGGCTTTCCCTGTGTTAAACTAAGTTGTTTCCGCACTCGGATTTAGGGCACTTATGCTGCTTTCGAAAGAATACGTGGGCTACCTGGCCCGGCAAATCGTCAAGCGTTTGGAAGAGAAGAAATACGTTCACACGCAGAACGAGCCTGCTGTCGTGGAGCGCGTCAACACTGCCCTGCTCGATGAACTCACCATGGAAGACCGCATCAACGAGGAAGTCCGCGTCATCCTTGAGGCGTACTCGGAGGAGATGCGCAAGACCGGCGCCGAGTACCACGAGATGTTCAAGAAGGTGAAGAACGAACTGGTTCGCAAGTACAAGGCGGTGCTATGAGACTCAGCCGCGATAAAGTCAACAAACTCGCCAGCCTCACCACCGAAATGTTGGCCAAGCAGACGGATGTGGAATTTCTGGAGCCTTACGACGACGTCCGCCAGATGCTGCGCGCCATCCTGGAAGACCTGCTGAACGACGAAGAGAAACTCGACAAGGCCGCCCGCCAGATGATCGAATCCCAGCGCCGCATCATCACCGAGGGCACGCCCGAGTGGGACATCCTTTACAAGAAGTATTACAACGACCTCGTCCGAAAGCTCGGAATCTAGCTAAGTCGTTTGCGGTGAACGCTCGGATGGACGCAGTTTACGCAGGTGTCCACGTGGTGTCCACTGAAATGTCACTTTGAAATCGGTTTGGTGTCCACCAAGGACACCACGAAGGCCCGGTGCGCGAGCGCCGGGCCTTTGCTATTGCTGGGAGAAATGGGGGCATGGCGAGAGGGAAACAGGGGGGTGGGGGTGCAGCGCCCCACTACGTGGGGCGCTGCATGGCGGTGAGGCCGCCCCCGGCGGCGGCGACGGCGGCACGGGCCGCGTGCAGGGTGGCGTGCTGCGAGGCCGGGGCGTGGGCGAGGGCCTGCGAGAGTGCGCGGTAGGCTTGCCGCAGGTGCAACAAGGCGGATTGGGCGGGTGTTGCGATGGCTGGCGCGGTGGACATGGCGGAACCCCCGTGGGCTGGTTGCCCGGCGATGGTGGAGCGAGCGGGCGGCGACTCAAGGCCGCGCGCAGCGCGCCGCGTGAGCGGGCGGAGCGAAGCGGAGAGCCTTGACCGCCGCCGGACAATGGCCGGACGCCGGGCAGCGGGGACGTGAGGCGCAGGCGAAGGCGTAGGCGGGGTGGCCCGGAGCGGAAGTCAAGGGGGAGCGGCCCGCCGTTGGCGCGGAGCCAGCGGCAAACCGCTGGCGAAGCTGCGAACGGCGTGGCCCGCCGCAGCGCAGCGGAGGCGGCTGGCGCAGCCAGCGCGGAGGACATGGAGCGAAGGGCCAGCGCGCCAGAGCCGGAGCCTCACAGGGGCGCGGGCGGCGGCGTGAGGTTGCTTTTGGGGTTGGGTTTCGTGCCCTCCGCGATGGTCTTCCAGAAGGCGGTGGCGCTGGCCCGGCAGGGGGCGGTTGCCCCGCTGGGCAACCCCGCAGCGTTGGCTTGCAAGGCGCAGCCGCCGCAAACAACGCGAGGGGCGCGGCGGGAGGCCGGGCACGTAGAGCGACGAGCGCGGGGGTGCCCGGAGGGCACGCGAGGAGCGATGCCCGGCCCGGGGCGCGCCGCAATCAGAATCAGCGCGAGGCGGGGCACGGCGACTGACGCGAGCGAAGCGAGTGGCGGGAGACGTGCGACAAGGCCGCCGAGCCACCTTGCGAGATTTGTTCCGGGCTGCGATGCCGTGCTGGAGATTCGACCGAGCGAAGCGAAGGAGCGGCGCGAAGCGTGGAGGCTGTGGGCGAGTGAATCTGTGCGGCTGGCCCCGGCTTGCCGTGGGCGTGGCGTTCGCCGGGTGCTACCCGGTTGCTCCGGAGCCAACAGCACGGCCCCCGGCAAGTCGCCCTGTACCACTCGCCGGGAGCCTAGCAGGCCACAACTGCGCGCCAGTGTATCACTCGCGCGCGGGAGTGGGCGGCTTGCGCGGCGGCTCGGCCGTTGCCACGCTGGGCATTGGCTTGGCCTCCGCGTTGCCGGTGGTGACCCAGCCGAGCGTGGCACCGTGGCCGTAGCGGAGCGACATGCGCGCCTTGCGGATTGCGCTGGTTTCGTCCGTGGCGTTGGGCACGGTGACCTCGACTGAGGCGGTGTCATTCCAGAGGCGCACGCGCCACGACTGCACGGGCGCTGCGGCCGGAGCCGTGGCGGAAGTGCTCGGGCCGACCTGGGGGCTTGGTTCGTGGGTTGCTACTGGAGCGTTGGTCTTACGCATGTTCGTTCCTCCGTGGGATGGCGTCGGCCATGCTGCACCAACGCAGATTGTGGGGTGGCTCCGTGAGGGCGGAGCGTGCCCGGTTGACGGCCTCGGTGGCGTCGGCGGCGAGCACGCAGAGCGTGGCGGTGCGCGCCGTCTGGTCTTGGTAGAAAGTGACCTCCCACCAGTGGCGGCCGGTCATGGGTGCTTGCTCCGCACGGTGCGCCGCGCCGGGCGTGCGAGCGCAGCGAGCACGCGGCGCAGGCGCGCCATGCACACGGCACGATCACGCAGCAGGGCGGCGTGCTCGCGGCTGGTGTGGGGTGCCTTCAACTCGGCGCGGATGCAGCGCAGAGTTGCAAGTTCATCGTGCAGAGCTTCGCGTTGCTCTTGCCTTGGCATGTGGCGTGCCTCCGATGGCCGACAGGGCCAGTTGCAGCGCATACAGCGCTTTCGAGTAGTTGGTGGCGATGTGCTTCTCCGGCATGGCGAGCAGGGCGTTGCCGATGGAGCACGCGGCGTGAGCAATCCACTCGCGAGTGATGACCTCGGGCACGGTTAGGCCGATGAGCACCTGACTAAGCTTGGTCATTCCGTCGAGTGGTGCGACGGTGACGTTTGTCCCCGGGACGTAGGGCTTGACCTTGCGCGGGCCAGTGATTGGGCGGGTCATGGCTGGCCCGCCTTGGCCGCGAGCACGGCTTCGATGGTTTCCTGTTCGACGGCTTTAACGCGGCTCTCGAGGTACTTGAATGTGACCGCGATGTTGTCGTGGCCGAGCAGGGATTGCACCACGTGCAGGTCGCGGGTGACCTCGTAGGTGTTGACCGCCATCGTGCGGCGGAGGTCGTGGAGGCGGAAGCCGTGGACGTCAGCCTTCGCCGCAAGTTCGGCGAGTTGGCGTCGCAGTGCGCCGTAGCCGAGTGACCGCCCCGCAACGCGGCAGACGAACGGCCCGGCGCCAACTGGTACGCGGCTGAGTTCGTCGGCCAGCCGCTTCGACGCGGCGACGGCGATGCTCTTGCCGTGCTTGGTGCGCGTGACGATTTGGCGTTCCGTTGCGCTCCAGTGCTGGTCGCTTATCTGCATCGCGGTCTTGGCGCGGAGGGCCGTGTCGTGACACAGCAGCAAGAGCAGCCGCAGGTGTGGCGGTGCGAGGGCGAGCATTCGATTCAGCGCGTCGCGGGGCACGGTGGTTGTGCGCGCCGCTGGAGTTGGCACGCGGGGCACCCACTGCCCCAAGCCCTTTGGTGCGCCGAATGCCTCCAGCTTGCGGAGTAGCCGACGCATTGAGTGACCGAAGGTGTAGCGGGTTTGCGGTGCCCACTGGCGCACCTCCGTGCGCGAGCAGATGTTGGTTACGTCTTGCGGCGTGAGTTCGCGGGCGGTTTTGTGGCCCGCTTCCGCGATGAGGTCACGCGCCGCGACGTAGGCTGCGCGTGCTTGGCCGCCGTTGGTCGAGCGGGCTTCGGCGCGGAGAAGGCGGGCGAGAGGTTCTTCCGCACCGGTGCTTTTTTTGCGCGCTCAGATTCGGCACGCGATTGCATGAGGTCTTGAAATTCGGCGGCGGCTTCTTCGCTGATGAAGGCTTTGCGGTGGCGCTTTCCGCTGGCGTCGCGCCAGTCGGCCATGTACTTGTTGCACCGTTTCTGCATGGTGTCCTCTGGAGATCGGCACAAATTGCCGGATTTCCGGGGGTTCACCGCGCCTTGGATATTACAACGACCTCGTCAAGAAGCTGGGCATTTAGTAGGACCGAATTGACCGGAGAGACATGCAACCCGCCGCGAGGCGGGTTTTGTTTTGTGCGATGGGTCGAACAACGACACAGAAAAGCGAGGTGTCCAGTGCGCAGACACTATTCTGTTCCTGAGGTGTCCGCTGTGGACACCTCTTTCCAGTCGCCATGAATTGGAGCAGTGGGGCGGCAGTCGATTACAACATTCGCTGCCAGAAGCCGAAATCCACCCAGCGGTCGAACTTGCGGCCGACTTCACGCATCTCGGCCACCTTCGCAAAACCGACCTTCTCATGCAGCGCAATGCTCGCCGGGTTGGGCAACGCGATGCCGCCGATGGCCGTGTGGAAGCCGCGTATGCGCAGCTCATCCATCAGCGCCATGTAGAGCCGCGTGCCAATGCCGTGTCCGCGCGCTTCGGGCGCCAGATAAATAGTGGTCTCCACCGTGTGGTCATAGGCGGCGCGGGTGCGCCAGCGCGAGGCATAGGCATAGCCCACCACTTTGCCTTCGCTCTCATAGACCAGCCACGGATAATGCGTGGTGATGCTCTGGATGCGCTTGGCCATTTCCTTGGCGCTCACCGCTGCTTCCTCGAAGCTCACAGTGGTTTCCAGTACGAAGGGGTTGTAGATGGCGACGATGACAGCGGCGTCTTCCGGCTTCACGCGTCGGATCATGGCGGCTCCTTCGAGAGAGTGTAGACCGGAAGCCGCCGGGTGATAATAGGCAAACCGTGGATGCGCTGCGAAAAATCGCGTTGGACGCCGCCCGCGCCGAGGGCTTCGACCTGGCGGGCATTGCCCCGGCTGCACCGCTGGCCGAGTTGGCAGCCTTCCCCGCGTGGATTGCTGACGGCTTCCACGGCGAGATGGCCTACCTGGCCAAGCGCAATGAGCACGGCGACCTGAAGCGGGCGGCGCTGGCCAACGCCGCGCCGTGGGCGAAGTCCGTGGTGGTCTGCGCCATCAACTACAACAGCGCGCAGCCGTATTCGACGGCCTGCACCGACCCTGCTCATGGATGGATCTCACGCTACGCGTGGGCGGCGCGCGATTACCACGACGAGGTTCTTGAACGCCTGCGCCGCGCCGAGGCCCGCATCGCGGAAGCCGCAGTGGCCGCCGGTCAATCCGCGCCGCGCACATGGTGCTACGTCGACACCGGCCCGGTGGTGGAGCGGGTGCTGGCGCTGCACGCCGGCATTGGCTGGATTGGCAAGAACGCCTGCCTCATCAACCAGCAGCTTGGTTCGTGGCTGTTTCTCGGCGTTATTCTCACCTCGCTGGAGCTGGAGCCATCCGTGCCCGCGCCCGACCGTTGCGGGAGCTGCACGCGCTGTCTCGACGCCTGCCCGACCGAAGCCTTTACCGCGCCGCGCACGCTCGATGCCCGCCGCTGCATCTCCTACCTGACGATTGAGAAGCGAGGCCCACTGCCCGAGGAGTTGCGCGAGAAGATGGGCCGCCACCTGTTTGGCTGCGACATTTGCCAGGACGTTTGCCCGTGGAACCGCCGCGCACCGGCTTCTGCGGCACCCGAGTTTGCGCCGCGTGCCGAACTTGTCAATCCCTCGCTGGAGTGGATTTCCGGTATGAATGAGGACGAATTCCGGCGGGTCTTCCGCGGCTCGCCCATCAAGCGGACACGGCTCGCAGGCCTGTTGCGCAACGCCTGCGTGGCCATGGGCAACAGCGGAGACCAGCGGTTCATTCCGCGTCTGCGCGAGCTGTGCGTGCATCCGGATAAGGTGGTTGCCGGGCACGCGCGCTGGGCGCTGGCGAAGCTGGAAAAGCTCTGAATCCGTCCGCCACACGCGGGCGTCTGAGGAACCTATGAAGCAGGATCTGTTCGCCAACCGGATGTGGCAACGCCGTCGCTTCGACTTCCGCGTGCGCGTGAGCATCGCGGCACGCTTCGGCCCCATTGAGATTCACGGACGCACCCGCGACCTCTCCTTCGGCGGATTGGGCGTGGTGCTGACGCGCGAACTGCCAGAGGGAACGCCCGCCATCATCAGCCTGCGCACGCCGGTGCTGCGCCGCGACAGGACCGTGCAGGAACCACGCGAGTTTCACTTTCCGGCCATCCTGCGCCACCGCCGCGGCTTCCAGTGCGGCTTCCAGTTCCTGCGCTTGACCCCCGAAGCGCGCCTCTTCGTCCAGCAGTTACACCGCGCACTCCCCTAGCCCCCGCGTCTGCGGCCGGCAGTCGCGCAGCGGCGTTACCGCCTCGCGCCCGCGGCCGGCAGCGGCTTGCCGCGTTACCCGTCTTAGCGCCCGCGGCCAGAAGCACCGAAGGTGCGTTACCCGTTACACACAACTGTCCATGTCTCCACGACAATACTTTTTGCTTCAAAGCACGGGCACG
Source organism: Oryzophilus luti (assembly GCF_059726245.1). Taxonomy (NCBI): domain Bacteria; kingdom Pseudomonadati; phylum Acidobacteriota; class Terriglobia; order Terriglobales; family Koromonadaceae; genus Oryzophilus; species Oryzophilus luti. The sequence continues at coordinate 3,650,502 of NZ_AP040874.1, read as the reverse complement.
GAAGGCGCATCTTCACGCCCTGCCCACGCGGCGGCTTTGGTGATAGCATCTGCCGCAGAGAAGGGACCCCTGTGAAACTCACGCGCGTGCTCATCTCCGTGCTATTGCTGGCCACCCCGGCGATGGTGTGCGCGCAGGAGTGGCGGCAGGCACGCACGCCCGGTGCGCTGCTGCTCACCGACCAGCGCGAGAGCGAAGCGCAGCAAACGGCGGTGCGGCTGGAACAGGTACGCGAGCTGTTCGGCGAATTGCTCCACCGGGATTCACCTCACCTGGCGCGGCCGTTGCGCATCATCCTTGCCCGGCCCGCTTCTTATGCGGCTGAACCGCTGCTGGCGCAGATGACACCGGAGATGCCCGCAGGGGGCTTCCAGCGCGATGAGGACATCCTTGTTGCCGACTCCTCCGCCCCGAGCGCGATGAACGCACTGTCAGCGCTTTATGCCAACCGGCTGCTGGAATCCAACTATCCGCGCACACAGCCGTGGTTCGACCTCGGCATTGCCGAGCTGATCGGCTCGGCCCGTTTCACCGCGAAGGAGATGCAACTGGGCGGCCCGCATCCAGACCTTCCGATGCAGGCGCACTGGATCCCCGTGCCCCAACTGTTCGCCGCCGCGCCCAAGGCCCCAGAACACGCAAGGGTGAACATGCGCGAGCTGCGTGCCTGCGCGCAGGGCGTGGACGCGAATGACTTCGCCGCCGAAAGCTGGACGGTGGTGCGCTGGCTGCTGGCCAACCAGCGCATGAATGACGCGGGCAATTATTTCGGCCTCGTCATGACGCAGGGCGCCACGGTTGAGCAGGCCATCACAAAGTCCTTCGGCTCCTCTCCCGCGGAGCTGGACGCCGAATTGCAGCAGTTTGCGCGGCAGATGCCGAAGGCGATGACGCTGCCACTGCCCTCCAGCACGCTTCCGCAGAGCATTCCGCTCGAAAAGGTGGCGGCGAACGAGGCGCGTGCGGCATTGGTGGAGGCCGCCGCCAGCATGATGGATGACCCGGCACCGGCCGCCGCGCGGCTACACCAGGTGATGGAGGATGAACCGCGCAACGCCCGCCTGCACCATGCGCTGGCCGTGCTGGCCATGCGCGGCAACCAGCCGGAGTTGATGATGGAGCACGTGCGGCGCGCCCTGGAGCTGAACCCCGACGACGCACTGATGCACTTCTATTTCGCCATCAACCTGAATCGTGGCGCGCGCGACACCATCCGCGTGGAGAGCGCCTCGGCGCGGCTGCGCGGCGAGTTGGGCAACGCCATACGCTGCTACCCCTCGCTGGCCGCGGCCCATGCGCTCTACGGGCTTGCCCAGGCATCGGGCGATCACTTTCCGGAAGCTCTCCAGGAGCTGGGCGCGGCGCGGAAGCTGGCGCCACGCGACGACCAGATTGCGCTCTCTTTGGCACGCGTGATGGCCGCCAGCAAAGCGCTGGAAGGCGCACGCCGGCTGCTGACGGTGCTGCAATTCAGTCCACAGCCGGCGATTGCACGCGCGGCTCGCGAGGAGTTGGCCCAGGTGGGGCACGAGCAGAAGCAGCGCCGCCTCTGGGAGCAACTGGCCGCCGAACAGCAGCGCGGAACCGAGCCGAACTCGCAGGCCCATGACAGGCTGGGCGTGATTCCCGATACCGACGAAGCGTTGCGCAAGAGCGAGGCTCCGCCGGATACGCGCAAGATTGAGTTCTTCAAGGGACGCATCGTCTCCGTCAGTTGCGCGGCCGATGGCACGGCGCTGCTGCGGGTCTCAGGCAATGGTGCTCTGCGTACCTTCAAGGCCGCCAACTACCCGAACACGCTCCTGATTGGGGCCGAGCGCTTTGACTGCGCGTGGCGTGATGTTGCCGCCAATATCAACTACAAAGCCGGCGGCGGAACCGATGGGGATGTTGTGAGCATCGAAGTTTCTATAGCGCCTGCGCGCCACTGACCTGGTTCAGCGAAAGCCGCCCGCGAGCAGCCAGAGAGTTTTGTAAAGAAGGAGATGCCATGATCGCCATACAGGTAAGTGAATTTGGAGGGCCGGAGCAGCTTGTGCTCAAGCATGACGTGCCGGACCCGACACCCGGCATCGGTCAGGTGCTGATCCGAGTGCATGCCGCAGGCGTGAACCCTGCGGATACCTACACGCGCACCGGCACCTACGCCGTCAAGCCTGCGCTGCCTTACACGCCCGGCATGGATGGTGCGGGCAATGTGCTGGCGGTTGGCGCGGGCGTGACGCGCTTCAAGGCCGGGGACCGTGTCTACATTGCCGGGCCACTCTGCAATACCTATGCCGAGCGCACAGTGGTCGACGAAGCGCGCGTTCATACGCTGCCGGATAGTCTCACTTACTCGCAAGGCGCGGCCATCGGCATACCGTTCGCCACCGCCTGGCGCGCCCTGTTCCAAAAGGCTCACCTCAAGGCCGGGGAGACCGTCTTCGTGCATGGAGCCAGTGGCGGCGTGGGACTGGCGGCGGTGCAATTGGCCAAGCTGCATGGAGCCAAGGTGATCGGCACGGCCAGCACCGACCGTGGACGCCAGTTGGTGCGCGACAACGGCGCCGACCAGGTCTTGGATCACCATTCGCCGGAGATGGCACAGCAGCTTGCCACGCTCACCGGCGGACACGGGCCGAATGTAATTCTGGAGATGCTGGCCAATCTGAACCTGGCGCGAGATATGCAGATGGCCGCGCGCGGCGCGCGCATCGTCATCATCGGCAACCGTGGCACCATCGAGGTGAATCCGCGCGACGCCATGGCGCGCGACCTGGTCATCTACGGCATGGTGCTGTTCAACTCCTCCGCCGAGGAACTGGCCGAGAATTATGCCGCACTGGGCAAGCTGCTGGCCGGGGGCAAGCTGAAACCGGTCGTCGGGCGCGAGTTTCCGCTGGAGCAGGCCGCAAAGGCCCACGAGGAAGTGCTCAAGCCGGGCAGCTACGGCAAAATTGTGCTGCGGCCATAACCATTTTGTATTGGAACAAAACGAAAGCCCCTCACCAGTGAGGGGCTTTCAATCTGGGAGTTACGCGGACCGCTGGGGGGTGGAGTCTGCGGGCGCAATCAGCGCCAACTGGGTGGATTCGGAACCGGCGGGCCTCACGGCGCCACCGCAAATCCGGGTTAGCCGCGGCTGACGTTCTGCGCCTGAAGGCCCTTGGGGCCCTTCACGCACTCAAACTCGACCGTTTCGCCCTCATTCAGAGTGCGATAGCCGTTTTCCTGAATGACCGAGTAATGAACGAAAACGTCTTCCCCGGTGCTGCGCTGAATGAAGCCATAGCCCTTCGCGCCATTGAACCACTTCACAGTACCCTTCTCTCTCACAACAAACTCCTTTCCAGAATGCTGATCCGCGCGGCTGGCATGAGTTTCCGCCGCCGTCGTACGGAGTTATTTCCTGGGTTGGTCTCCTGTCCCGAGCCACCGCCACAAAAAAACTCGGGCTACCGGATCTTGTCCCATGCAGCAATGGCGCCACTGGCCATCGCTTGCAGTGGAACAACACCCGGAAGCCCGGATTTCCTCGTACGTCTGACCGCTGACTGAAACATCAACCTGATGACTGGCTCCTAGCCAGACTTACCCGACAGATTCAGGTAAGTAGCGCATGATTGCAAGAAGTTACCGAATATGCAAGCGACGCAGCGCACAGACCTTTGTGATAAGGCACCAACAGAGAAAAGCCGCACCCAAAAGGTGCGGCCTCCGTGCAAATTGCACTGAGTCAATTATTTGGGAGACTTGGGCGTCGCCTCTGGCGCGCTCTTAATCTCTTCGCCCTCGAAGAGGATGCGGCTCTTCGACTCAAATCGCTTGTAATTCGTGTACTTGATGACCTGTTTGATGTGTACGTCGTTCAGGTCAAAGTGCAGCACATCGTCCACTTTTGTGTAGGTCGGGAACCAGTATTTGCCATCGATCTGCTCGCGCCAGGTGGTGAACTTGGGGAACAGATTCTGGTTCTCCACGCTCTTGCGCTTCTTCTCACTCAGCTCAGTGACAGGCTTGCCGTTCACCAGGTCCGGCACACTCTTGCCAAAGCTTTTGACAATCTGCAGGTCATGATCGTCGACCCATATGCGCCCCTGAAAGTAGCGCTTGCCACGCTCGATCTTCTTCGGCGCCACGTCGAAGACGAAGGTATTCAGCTCGTCTTCCTTCTGCTGGCCAACATAAAGCACGTCATACTGCGGCAGTTCCTCGGCCGTGACCGTGAACGGCATGTGGTTCTCAAAGTCGTCGAGGTCTTCCTTGGTCAGCTCGATTTCGCGCAATGTGTTTTGCGGCGCAAACAGGATGTTCTCGGTGCGGCGTCCCTTGTCGTCAAAGACCACGTCGAAGACGTTGCGGTACTCGCCGGTAGGGGTGTTGCCGTCCATGGTCTGCACGCGCACGTCCTGCCGCCAGGTGTACTGCTCGCGGGCACGCTTGAAGTCGGCTTCCTTCTGCGTGAAGCCCTTGACGATCTGCTCCACCGCGATGCCCTTGGGCTGCTCCTCGCGCAGGGGGCCTTCCTGCGCGGCCATCGGCACGCCAGAGAGATACAGCACCACGCCCGCCACCCAGAACAGCAGACTCGCGCAACCCAGCAACCAAGGTGCGAGTCGATTGGAATTACATGTCGACGCCATCGCCTTCAACCTGTCGTATGAAATTGGGCCTGCGTCGGCCCTTCCGGTTGGATGCCACCGGCCTGCGCGCGATGCACCCAAGTCTGTTCGTACCTGCTTTCTATTCGACGCGCCAGCGCGGCAGCCGTCAACCGGCGGCCGTGGCCGCGGCTTGCCCCAGCGTGTAAACTTCTGGGTTGGAGCCAAGCTCTCTTTTTCCACCCGGAGTTGCCATGAGATATCTCTCGCGCTGTCGCCTGATTCTTGCCGCATTGCTCGTCCTCACGCTCGCCCTGCCGCTGGCCGCCGAAGCCAAGCGCCCCTTCACCTTTGAAGACATGATGAAGCTGAAGCGCGTGGGCGACTTCGCGGTTTCGCCCAACGGAAAGTGGGTCACCTTCAGCGTGGTCGACGTCTCGCTCGAGGCCAACACCAGGAAGTCTCACCTGTGGATTGTGCCCGTCGCGGGCGGCGCCGAGCGCCAGCTCACTAACGGCGCGGGCGAAGACCGCCTGCGCTTTGCCCCGGACGGCAAGCGCGTGCTCTACACCGGCACTACCAAGGACGGTCAGTCGCAGATCTTTGTGCAGGCCTTTGACACCGCCACGGGCACGCTGACCGGCGAGCCGATGCAGGTGACGAGCATCTCCACCGAAGCCGACGGCGCGCTCTGGTCGCCCGACGGCAAGCAGATTCTGTTCGCCAGCACCGTCTACCCGGAATGCACGGATGACGTCTGCAACAAAGCGAAGGACGAGGCCAAGGCAAAGAGCAAGGTGAAGGCGCAGGTCTTTACGAAGCTGTTCTACCGCCACTGGAACCGCTTCAGCGACGGCAAGCGCTCGCACCTGTTCCTGGTTTCGGGCGAATGCGATGCCAGCACCGGCAACGCAGCCTGCGCGGGCAAGGACCTTACCCCCGGCGACCGCGACGTGCCGCCCTTCTCGCTCGGCGGACAGGACCAGTACCAGTTCTCACCCGACGGAAAAGAGATTGCCTACGCCAGCAACCCGGACGAGGTGGAGGCAACTAGTACCAACAGCGACATCTATATCCTCTCGCTGACCGATCCGCAGGCGAAGCCGGTGAACCTGACAGCCGAGAACCACGGCTCGGATTCGACGCCGATGTATTCGCCCGACGGAAAGTGGATCGCCATCCGCTCGCAGTTCCGCCCCGGCTATGAGAGCGACCGCTTCCTCCTGCGCCTGATCGACCGCGCGAGCCGCAAGATCACCAACCTGACCGAGGGCTTTGACCGCTGGGTGGAGTCGATGGCCTGGGCGCCGGATTCAAAGTCGCTCTACATCACAGCCACCGATGCGGGCGAAGCGCCGATCTATGAACTGGCCGTCACAGGCGGTGCACCGAAGCTAATCGTGCGCGGCACGAATGATTCGCCGACGCCGACTGCCGATGGAAAGACAATCGTCTTCGCGCGAAATTCGGTACGTTACCCGAACGCAATCTTCTCGATTCAGCTTCCGGTAGCCGATGCAAAGGCCGCCCAGGCGCTGGAACTCAACAAGCTGAACGATGCCGTGCTCTCGCAGATTCAGATGCAGCCGGCGGAGCCGTTCTGGTTCACCGGTGCGAAGGGCGACAAGGTGCAGGGCTTCGTGGTGAAGCCGCCGGACTTCGACGCCAGCAAGAAGTATCCGGTGAAGTACCTGGTGCACGGCGGGCCGCAGGGCTTCTTTGGAGATGACTGGTCGTTCCGCTGGAACCCCAATCTTTTCGCGGCCAACGGATACGTCGTGGTGATGGTCAACTTCCACGGCTCCACCGGCTATGGACAGGCCTTCACCGACGCCATCAACGGCAACTGGGGCGGCGCTCCGTTCGAGGACCTGATGAAGGGCCTCGACTACGCGGAGAAGACATTTACGTATATCGATAAGGACCGCGAGTGCGCGCTCGGCGCCAGCTACGGCGGCTACATGGCCAACTGGCTGCTCGGGCACACCACGCGCTTCAAGTGCATCGTCTCGCACGACGGCATGTTCAACCCCGTTTCCGCCTACGGTGAAACCGAGGAGCTGTGGTTCAACGAGTGGGAATACAAGGGCACGCCGTGGACAAACCCCGAGCTTTACGCCAAGTGGAGCCCGGCGGCGGCGGCAAAGAACTTCAAGACGCCGACGCTGGTGGTGCACGGCCAGCTCGACTACCGGCTCGATGTGGCCGAGGGCTTCCAGCTCTTCACCACTCTGCAGCGGCTCGGCGTGCCGAGCAAGATGCTCTACTTCCCCGACGAGGGCCACTGGGTACTGAAGCCGCAGAATTCGCAGCTCTGGTACAAGACGGTGAACGAGTGGTGCGATGAGTGGGCGAAGGAAAAGAAGTAGCAGGCGACGCCAACTGGAGTACAAGCAGTTCGCACGTACCCGGTTGGCAAGCCGAAGAACCAGGTTTTCCAGTTGCAGGTTTCCGGTGGGCGCTGCGGTTGCGGCGCCCATTTTTCTTGCAGCAATGTGGAAACAAGCGCACGCTTAGTGGAGTGAATGGCACACAGACATGGCACGAACGTACCAAAGTGCGCGCCCTTTCGCGCCGTGTGTGCACATCTTTGCTTCCGTAAGGGGCCCTTGACCATCTAATCTAGAGAAGATCACTTCACGGAAAGAAGGTCCTCGCACAAGATGAGTTCCTCTCTCGCGTTCGCCCCCACGGCGCATGCCGTGCGCCTCTCGGGCGAATTCGGAATCTCAAATCTCACCGTTGATGAAGTCCCCACTCCGCAGCCCGGCCCCGGACAAGTTCTGGTCGCCATCAAGGCCGCGTCGCTGAACTACCGCGACGTGCTGATGGTGAAGGGCCTGTATAACCCGCGCGTGCAGAAGCCGCTGATTGTCGGCTCCGACGGTGCGGGCGACGTGGTTGCCGTGGGCGACGGAGTCTCACGCTTCAAGCCCGGCGACCGCGTGGTTGCCAACTTCTTCCAGAAATGGGTGTACGGCCGCCTCACCCGCGCCGGCAGTGACAGCGCGCTCGGCGGCTCCATTGACGGCACGCTGACGACCTATCAGGTCTTCGACGAAGCCGGTTTGCTCGCCATTCCCGCGCACCTCGACTACCTTGAGGCCGCCACTCTGCCCTGCGCCGCGCTGACCGCCTGGAATGCTCTGGTCAACTCCGCGCACGTGCAGGCCGGTGACACGGTCGTGCTGCTCGGCACCGGCGGCGTTTCAATCTTCGCGCTGCAGTTTGCCAAGTTGAGCGGCGCACGCGTCATCATCACCAGCAGCAGCGACGCCAAGCTGGCCCGCGCCCGCACGCTCGGCGCCGACGAGACGATCAACTACAAGCAGACGCCGGATTGGGAAAAGGAAGTCTACCGGCTCACCAACAAGCAGGGTGCGGATATCGTTGTGGAAGTGGGTGGCGCCGGCACCTTGCAGCGCTCGCTCAAGGCGGTGCGTCCCGGCGGATTCGTCGGCCTGATCGGGGTGCTCAGTGGCATTGAGCAGCCGATGAACATCGGCCCCATCCTGCACAACAACGTTCACCTGCAGGGCATTTATGTCGGCTCGGTGGCAATGTTCGAGGACATGAATCGCGCCATCGGCTTCCACAAGGTGAAGCCGGAGATCGATCGCGTCTTCGGCATGAGCCAGACCAAGGAAGCACTGGCTTACATGGAGAGCGGACAGCACTTCGGCAAGATTGTGCTGGACACGATGCGGTAGATCGCGACTCAACTTCGCGCAAGACAGCAAAGGCGCCGGAATCTCCGGCGCCTTTCGCATTTCTATTTGAACTTTCTCTAGCTGGCGGCTTCGACCTTCTCTGGCTTCGGCTCAGGTGCGGGCGCAGACTTCGGCACCTGGCCGACAGCGGACAGATGTGCGCCGCCCAGCATCAGCAGGCCGCAGACGTAGGACCAGAAGATGAGCGTGACCGAGACAGAAAATGGCCCGTAAGTCTCCTTGAAGTCAAGCAGCGGCAGGCACCAGACGAAGATCTGCCGCGCAATCTCAAAGACCACGCCGGTGATGATCGAGGCAGGGAGCACGGCCATCGGAGGAATCTTGGAGTTGGGCAGCAGCCAGTAGATGAGGAAGAACACGAGCACGCTCGCCACGAGCGCAAAGGCTTTCATCGCAATATAGGCGATGCCGCCGTTGATGTTGCCGATGAGGCTTCCAATAAATCCGGCGCCGACGTGATCGTTCACCAGCCCGGCAACGTGCGTGGCCGGGGCCAGCACCACGGCCGTGCCCATGATGGAGAGCATGATGAGCGTGGCGCAGCCGAGCGCCAATCCGAGCGAAACCACCTGGTTCATCAGGTAGGAGCGGTCGCTCTTGCTCTGCCAGATGCGGTTCAGCGCCACCTCCAGCGGCAGAAAGACGCCGGTGCAGGTGATGAACAACATGATGCAGGAAAACAGTCCGACCTTGAAGTTCGACGCCTTGTCGAAGACCACCGAGTAGATGAACTTCTGGTTGCTCGGCAGATAGGCCACGATCAGATTCTGCATGGCGCGGCGCATGTAGTCCGAGTGCAGCACCTTGGTCGAGATGGTGGCCATCAGCACCAGTGCCGGGAAGAACGCGAGGATGGCGTTGGCCGCCACCGAGAAAGCGTAGGTGTGCACCTCGGTCTCGGTCATGTACTTCAACGTGGAGAGGCCGTGCGTCTTGAGCGTGCCGAATAACGACTTCCGCACCCAACGCCCCAGCGAGGGTGGTTCGGTCGGGGCCGGTGCCGCGGCACTCGCGGCGGGATTGGATGGCGTGGACATGATGCTTTTATCGTAGCACCCGGCAAGGCCGCATTTCATGCGGGCGCGAGTGACTTTCGACGAGGTTGGCTGGATTCCGGACAGGCGCAGTGGAGCGGGGCTGCGACTGCGATCGCAGCCCCGCAAAATAGAGGATTAGAAGTACAGGTACTTACGCCACTTGGCGTCCGAACGGCCCATCATGCGCATGATGTGGCGGCTGGTGTGCAAACTGAAGGGCTTGGGCTCGCGCAGGGGCTTCATCCCGCACTCCCAGGTAAACGCATTGCCCTTCTTCCGGTTGCACTCGTGGCAGCAGGCAACCAGATTTTCCCAGCTTGAGGTTCCACCGCGCGAACGCGGCAGCACGTGGTCCAGCGTCAACTCGCTGGCGGGCAGCACCACGCCGCAGTACTGGCAGGTGTTGCGGTCGCGCAGCAGGATGTTCTTGCGCGAGAGCGCGCGTGTCTGGTGCGGAATGCGCCGGTATTCGAGCAGGCGAATGACGCTGGGGACGCGCATGGCCACCCTGGTGGAGTGCAGGAAGTGCCCGTTGATCTCTTCGGTCTGGGCGACGCCCTTCAGCACCAGCACAATCGCCCGGCGCGCGGCGCAGACGTTGATCGGTTCATAGGAGGCATTCAGTACCAGGACAGGCGCGTGCATGGCGGTGTAGACCATGTCGCCCCCCGCCTGGTGATAACTGCGAAACGCTCTGTGACTCTCCATGTTCAGGCTCCGTTGTGGGCCGCCCGCGTCGCGTCGGCACTGTCCGGCAGCGTCGAAGCGGTCAGTTCCTCTTGCATCGGTTTGCGAATGAGTTCGGATTCATGCTTTGGGTTCACTTGCATGGCGCGCGCGGCGGTGGCCACGCACACCTTTCTGGCGCCTGCGCGCAGCAGCACGCGCGAGCACTCGGAAACCGTTGCGCCGGTGGTGAGCACGTCATCCACCAGCAGAATTTCGCGATCCTTGACGCGCTCGGGCGCCGCCACGCGGAAGGCACCCTTCATCTGCGCCATGCGCTGATCCAGCCGGAGGCCGAACTGCGCCTCCGTAGGACGGCGGCGGATGAGCGCAACCGTCTCCAGCCGGACGCGGCGTCCCAGCGCGCCGGTCAGTCCGCTGCGCGCCTCTTCGGCAATGCGCTCGGCCTGGTTAAAGCCGCGCTCGTGGTAGCGTGCCTTGTGCAGCGGCACGGGGATCAGCAGAACTTCGTCGCTTTCAAACTCATTGGCCAGCGCCACCGCGGCCGAGGCCGTCAGGCGGCCCAGCACACCGGCCGCCGGGCGCACGCGCTGATACTTCAGCAGGTGCACCAGTTCGCGCAGCACGCCTCCATAGGGGGCATAGGCCACGGCGCGCTCAAAGTGGCGCTCGGTGCGGGCGCACTCAACGCAAAGCGGGCCGGCCTCACGCTCGGCGAGCGCGTCGGAGCATTTCTGGCAGCGTGGGATGTCCGTGGGGGCGAGCAAACTCAGGCAGGAGGGACAGACAGGGAGTCGTGAAAAATTGCCCAGTGGTGCGTGGCAGATGCGGCAATCGGAGGGGAACAAGACCGCAAGAAGGCTTCCGGCCGCACCGCCCAAAATTTGGACGGCAAGCGGACTTCGGTGTACGGCATGAACACCGGTTCGCCGGATTCTGTCTCCAGGACTGCTGAAGACGCGCCTCCTTCCCGCTGGCGGAGCGTCGCCCAGTTGCGACGGACGTTCACGGGAACTGCCCTAAGTATAAGGTTTCCGCCGGGCAGCCGCAACGAACATCGCCGAAGCTGCGGTAAAACACCGCCGGTGACACCCCAAAGGGCCGTAAACTGCTGTCCGTAAGTGCCCCGTTAGTGTCACAATAGCAGCACGCAACCGGCGCAAGGTTACGCTTGTATGAAACTCTTACCGCATGCTAACTTGCGCCTTCCGGGATTCCCCACAGGAGCACCATAGAGGACTTCATGAGTTCGCAACCCAGAGTGCATAAACCATACGTTCCCGCCAACATGCCCATGACCGAGTTCACGGGCCGCGCCATTGTCCTCGGACTTTTCATGACCGCCCTGCTGGGAGCGGCCAACGCGTACCTTGGCCTGAGAGCCGGTATGACGATTGCCGCCACGTATCCGGCGGCCGTTATCGGCATGTCCCTGCTGCGCGTGATGAAAGGCTCGCTGCTGGAAGAGAACATGGCCCGTACCGTCGGCTCCATCGGTGAGTCGGTGGCGGCTGGCGCCGTGTTCACCATCCCGGCCTTCGTCATGGCCGGCATCTGGAATGGGCTGACACCGGACCACTACTGGAACTCGGTGGTGTTGATGGTGATCGGCGGCCTGTTGGGCATTCTGTTCGTCACGCTGCTGCGCCGCGTGATGGTGGAAGACCCAGAGCTGCCCTTCCCTGAATCGGTTGCCGCCTCTGAAATTCACAAAGCCGGTCAGCAAGGCTCGAAGGCCGCGAAGATCCTGTTCAGCAACATGGGCTTCGGTGGCCTGCTCTATCTGCTCGGCCAGCTCAACGTCTTCAATCCGAGCAACGTCTTCAATGTCACCATTGGCGACGTGGGCAAGAAGCTGCTGCTGCGCACCAGCACCAAGCCGGAAGTGGCCACCACTATCACCGGCGGCGCTACCACGTTCGCCGCGCCGGACATCAGCCCGGCCTACCTCGGCGTTGGCTACATCATTGGCCCTCGCCTTGGCGCGCTGAACTTTGCCGGTGGCGTGCTCGCCTGGGGCCTGCTGGTTCCGCTTCTTACCTATGTCCTTGGCCCCTACGTGCAGGCCGCGCAGGTCGCCGCCGGACAGCCTTCGATCCCGTGGCCCACACTGGCCGGTGCCATCTACTTCTCCATCGTGCGCCCCATCGCTGTGGGCGGCATGCTGGTGGGCGCCAGCTACACGCTGTTCAAGATGCGTAAGCAGCTGGGCGCCGGAATTGCCCGCGCCGTCAGCGATCTGAAGAAGTCGACCGAGGCTCATGAAGCCGCCGACCGCACCGAGCAGGACCTGAGCGCGAAGCTGGTCTTCGTCGGCGTGGCCGTGGTGCTGCTGGCCATGATCGGCCTCTACTGGTACTTCATCCACGGGGCCGGCAACCTGTCGGGCTCCACGGTGATTACCGGCGCGGTGGTTGCCGCAGTGGTCATGATCATCCTTGGCTTCTTCTTTGCCGCCGTCAGCGGCAACCTGGTCGGCATGATCGGCTCCAGCAACAACCCGATCAGCGGACTTACGCTGTGCACGCTGGTGATTGCCGCGCTGCTGATGGTGGCGCTCGGCGTCTCCGGTATTGGCGGCGTGGCCGCCGTGCTGGGCGTGGCCGCCGTGGTCTGCGTCTCCTCGGCCGTCGCAGGTGAAATGCTGCAGGACCTGAAGGTTGGCCACATCCTCGGCGGTACCCCCAAGCGCATGCAGGTGGGCGACGTCATGGGCGTGATCGTGGCTTCGCTGGTGCTGTTCTTCCCGCTGATGGTGCTCGACAAGGCCTATCACTTCGGCAGCGACAAGCTGCCGGCGCCGCAGGCCGGCCTGATGGCCATGCTCTCCAAGGGCATCGTCAACCATGACATGGCGTGGCCGCTGGTGATCGTCGGCATCCTGATGGGTATCGCGCTCATCATGATCGAGGTCAAAAGCCCCATGCTGTTCTCGGTCGGCATGTACCTGCCGCTGGGCACCACGTTCGCCATCTTCGTCGGCGGCCTCATCCGTTGGGCCACCGACAAGCTGCGCGACAACGGCAAGCTGAACGACGCGCAGAAGGCGCGCGTGGACAACGCCGGAGTGCTCACCGCCAGCGGCCTGATCGCGGGCGAAGCGCTCTGCGGCTTGGTCGTCGCGGCCATCGTCGGCTCGCGCGGCAGCATGTTCACCGTGATGGAGAAGGCTCCCTGGGTGACCGCTGTGATCGCCCTCGTTGCCCTAGCTGTGCTGATGGTGAAGCTGCCGCTGGCCAACGCCGGAGATCCCGACGAGCCGGCGCCGCCGACCGCCATCATGTAACAGGCAGTTCAACCGAAACACGAAAGGCGCTCTTCGGAGCGCCTTTCTTCATGCCTGCAAACAGCCAAGCGTGGCAACACGACAGCAAACAGAAAGCCCCGCGTGCCATCAGGCTTACGCGGGGCTTTGAACTATCGTCTGCGTTCCACTCGCGGCACGCACGTGGCGCCGCCATGAACGCGGTTACCGCTTCATGAAGTAGAGCGCCCAACTGGCGATGATGAGTCCGCCCATGAACCAGGCGAAGCAGTAGGCGCCGTACTTGGCCATCTCGCGCGGCGTGTTGCGCTGCGTGATGCCGAAGACGATGGAGGCGCAGATGCTGAAGACGAGCGCGGCGGAAAAGTGTGACAGTTCCATTATTGCTTCTTTCCGATGGCGATGTGGTAAGCGTCAATCATGCAGACCAGGTTGAGCAGACCGGCGACGACGATGAACTTGGTGCCGTAGTCACCCACGGCGCGCTGCACCTGTCCGGTACCCCAGTCGAGCGAGCGCGCCAGGAAGTAAAGCCCCCCGGTGCAGAAGTCGCCGACAAAGCTGAGCACGTCGATCAGGTCATTAAAGCTGGTGCCGTAGATTTTGCCCTGCATGGCCTTGCCCATGAAGAACATGGACAGCACCGAAACCATGATGAGCAGTCCGCGCACCCAGCGCTTCTGGATGAGGTGGCCGCCGCCGGGGATGATCCATCCCGCGGCCAGCGCCAGCATGCTCATCGTGTTCGGCGGAAACTGCTCCTCCACCGCGTTCTTAGCTGCGTTCGTCTCTTTCGCCATAACCTGCCTAAACCAGCACCAGCGCATCCTGAATGCGCCCGGTCACTTCGGCCGCGCCGTTGCGGATCAGCACATCGACCTCGCTGCGGATGCCGAACTCGGGAAGATAAATTCCCGGCTCTACTGAGAATAACGTATTTGGCAGAATCTCGCGGACGTCCTGCGTCTCCAGGTTGTCCATGTTGGCGCCATTGCCGTGGACGCTGGTGCCGATGGAGTGTCCGGTACGGTGCACAAAGTAGTCGCCGTAACCGGCTTTGGCGATGACGCCGCGCGTGGCGTCGTCCACCTGCCAGCCCTCGATGCGCTGCTTGGCCGCAAAGGCGTTCTTGGCCTCCGCAATGCCCGCATTGCGTGCGTCGCGCACGATGTTGAAGATTTCGACGTGGCGCTTGCTCGGCTCGCCAATGACGCCCGTCCAGGTGATGTCGTAGTAGACGGCATCCGGCTGGTCGAGCTTGGCCCACATGTCAATGAGGAGCAGGTCACCCACGCGAATGGGCTGCGAGCTTTCCTTCGTCGGGCCGTAGTGCGGATTGCCGGCATTGGCGTTCACGCCCACGATCGGCAGATCGTCCGTCACCAGCCCTTCGCGCTGGAAGGCCTCGCCGAGCCACTGCTGCGCCGAGAACTCGTCCCAGCCACCGCCGCGCACGCGCTGGCCCACTTCCTTCCAGGCCGCAGCCATGATGGCGTCCATCTTGTCGCGAGCCGCAAAGTGCGTGGCAATCTGCGGCTCGCTCAGCGTGGCTTCAAACTGCGAAACCAGATCGGCCGAGCTGGCCACGTCCACGCCGAAACTGCGCACCAGCTCCAGCATGCCGCCGTCTACCAGCGAGACGTACATGATCTGGTTGTTCGGCGAGTACTGCATGGCCACCTTCTTGTACGGCGACAGAATCTCACGCAGCTTGGCGTGCAATTCCTGCCACGGGCCGTAGTGCAGTTGCTTGCCCGGAAGAGCCGTCAGGTGCTTCGGCTCCACGCGATGGTTCAGCTTCACCGGCTCGCCCACGGCGGGCACCAGGTAGAACCAGCGCCGCGTAACGTGCATGTTGGCGGGCAGACCGAGAATGCTGTAGGCAATCTCGTCGCGGTGGTGATGATCGTAGAACAGCCAGGCATCAAGCTTGCGGTCGCGCAACGCGGCCTGAATGGCTTCGAGTTTCATAGGGGCTTATTGTACAGCGGAGCGGCGCGGGGCCGTTAGCGGCACGCGGGCGCGGCCTTTCCGTGGGGACGCGAAGAGCGGCTCAGCCCAGGATCTGCGTGCGCAGCGTGGAGTTCAGGGTTTCACAGCCGGTGCGCAGCACCAGCCGCGGAGCCGTGTCCTTGATCGACTTCAGCAGCGGCACGGTGAACTTGGGGTTGTACTTGGCGCCCTCGCGCAACAGCCAGCCCAAGCCCTTCTGCACCATCACGTCCTCTTCCTTCAGCAGACGGTGCGTGACCTCTTCGGTCTCCAGCTCGAACAGGCCTTCGCGCACGCCGCGTATGAGAGAGACGCAGGCGGCGCGGCGGTGCCAGCGCTCGGCCGAGCGCGACCACACCAGCGCGCGTGCCGTCCGGCGGTGTTCAAGAACCATCATTGGCCCGATCAGGTACGAGCAGAGCGCATCGTGGTCGGCCCAGGAGAGAATGCGGTCGAGCCAGCTTTCAAGCAGCTTGAAGTGCTTCGGCTCCATCTCCTTGGGGTAGCTCTCCAGCAGTTGCACGGCCAGCACGCGCTCTTCGAGCACGCGTCCGTTGAACAGGTCGTCGGAGACCTGCACGAGGTAGTCCAGCCCGGCTTCATGCCGTATGACCTTGCGGAAGCGCTTGGCCAGCGTGCGAAGCTCGGGATAGCGCCAGCCGCGCGAGGTCACCTCGTGCTGGAAGAACGCTTCAACCTCCGCCGTGTGCGGCGCGGCGGCCCCGTCAATCAGCACCTGCCGCAGATGATTCGCAATGTAGTCGACCGGCTTGGGCATTAGTGGCTCGGCTCAGCGCTCCGCAGCACCACGCGGTCGTAGACCCACAGCAACCCGGCGGTGAGCACGCCAAGCAGGCTGACGCACACCCAGATAATCTCCGGTTGGTGGCGTACCTCGCCAAAGTAGTGCATCAAACGTCCGCCGAACCAGCCGCCAATCAGCGAGCCGATGCCGATGGGCATGAAGGCGAAGCCCATGTACGTTCCCTGCTGCCCGGCCGGTGCCAGACGCGAGATGTATTCGTAGTAGCGCGGAGACTGGGTGATCTCACCGATGGCGACCATGAACAAGGTCAGGATAACCATCGGCACCGACGGGTGGAACACAAGGATGAGGAAGGCCAGCGAGGAGATCAACGCGCCCAAGGTGACGGCGCGGAATGCCGGAATCTTGCGCGTCAGGAAGCTGGCCACCATCTGCAGGGTGATGATCGTCAGCGGGCCGGTCACCAGCAGCAGTTCCGTGTCGGTCTTCGGGTTGATGTAGTCATGCACATACAGCGGCAGAATGATGAATTCCTGCCAGTAAACCACCCAGTACCCGGAGAAGATGATCAGGAACAGCATGAAACGCGGGTTGGAGAGCACCGTCCAGAAATTGGCTGCCGATTGCGCAAGCGTGGGGACAGCTTCCTCCTCCGAACGCCGGGGCTCGCGGAAGAACAGCAACACCGCGAAGAACATGAGCAGCACGCTCAAGGCAGCCACGCGGAAGACGTTCTCCACCGCGAGGTGCTGATGCACGTAGGAGGCGACGTACGGCCCGGCCGCGCCGCCAATGTTCACCAGCGTGTAGTAAATCGAGTAGCCGATGGAACGAACATTTTCCTTGGAGGCGCGCGCCGTGGTGCCCACCACGCAGGGCTTCACCAGGGAGATGCCAAGGGCAGGCAGCATCAGCACCAACGCCACCAGCAGCCCCAGCGGGAGCACGCTGCGAACCGGCCCCATCCACGGAGCGCCCAGCGAACCGAGCAGGAAGTACGCGCTGCTGAGCAGGAAGTACGCCAGCGAGAGCGACCGCCGGAACCCCATGCGGTCCGCGACCGTACCACCAAACGCCGCTAGGAACCAGACTAGGCCGCCGAACAAACCGGAAAGGCTTGCCGCCCGTTCGGTCGGGAACTGCAGCGTCTCATGCAGGTAACGCGCCAGCGAGGCGAAGGCCGCGTAGTAGGACAAGCGCTCGAACAGCTCGCTGATGTTGGCGACCCAGAATGGCCGCTCAAAGCCAGTGCGTATCTCCTGCAAACGCTGCGCAATGCTCAACGTCTCTTCCTCCGTTAATGTCCGAGCTTTTCCCGCACCTGCGCGGCCGTCAGGCCGGCGACGCGTATGACCTTGTTGCGGCCGGTTTCGCCTGCGGCAATCGTAACCGAGGAGCGCGCCACGCCCAAGAGTTTTGCGAGGAACTCGATGCAGGCCTCGTTGGCCTTGCCCTCCACGGGCGGCGCGGTCAGGGCAATCTTCACGGCCTCGCCCATTTCTCCCACCACGGCGTTGCGGCTGGCGCGCGGCTGCACGCGTATGGCGAACGACACGCCCTCGGCGCTCTCGCGGATCTGAATCACTTTGAGCTTTCCTTCGAGTAGTCCCGCGCGCCAAAGATGGCCGTGCCCACGCGCACGCAGGTCGAGCCTTCCTCGATGGCCACTTCAAAATCGTGCGACATGCCCATGGAAAGCTCGCGCAGCTTCACCGTGGGGAACTTCGCCGCCAGCTCCTCGCGCAACTCGCGCAGGCGGCGGAAGTACGGACGCGCGCCCTCGGGGTCTTCCGTGAACGGCGGCACCGTCATCAACCCGCGAAACTCAAGGTGTTCGAGGCGAGGCGCTGCCTCGAGCATCTGCGCCAACTCGGGCGAACTCTCCGCCAGCCCGCTCTTGGCTTCCTCGCCGCCAATGTTGACCTCAATGAGCACGCCGAGCCGCTTGCCCAACGCGGCAGCCGCAGCATCAAGCCGTTCTGCCAGCCGCAGGGAATCGACGCTATCGACCGCGTGGAACAACTCGGCGGCCTTGGCGGACTTGTTCGACTGCAGGTGCCCGATGAGGTGAAACTCCGCGTCCTTCAACTCGGTCAGCGGCGCAAACTTCCCGGCGAACTCCTGCACGCGGTTCTCGCCAAACAGCCGCTGCCCCGCCGCATAGGCCTCAAGGATGGCCTCCGCCGGGTGCGTCTTGCTGACAGCCATCAGCGCTACGCTGTCGGCGCTGCGCCCCGCACGCGCGGCAGCACGATCGATGCGCTCGCGAATGCGCGCAATGTTTTCAGACAGGCTCATAGTGCCAGTGTAATCAGAATCGCCGCGTAATAGAAGGATGGTGCAGCGGTCACCCTTCCCAGACAAAGGCGTCGAAGACGTGCTGCACCTGGAAGCCGAGGCGCTTATAGAGGGCCACCGCGCGCTGGTTCTGTTCGGTCACGGTCAGGCTCATCAGGTGGCCGCCGGTTGCAGCAAGAGCCACGCTGTTGGCGTGGATGAGGTGCTCGCCAATGCCCTGGCTGCGGAACTCCGGCAGCAGGCACACCTGCGTGATGTGGCCGACGTCCTCGCGGATGCGCGAGCAGAGCAGCATGCCCACGTTCTGCCGCGACTTGCGATGCACGGCGATGAACGACGACTGCGGGTCAAATGCGCCGCAGCCGGGGAAACGCACGATGTTATTTAGAAACCGCAGCGAGCCGGAGACCGACCGGTACTGGTCGTTGATGTCGCTGTCAACGTGTCCGCGATAGGCGGCGGTGATGAGTTGTGCCGCCGGCTGATAATCGCCATCCTGCCAGGTGCGCAGTTCCAGAGCCTCGGGCAGCGGACGGCTCGGCGCAGAAATTCCGCGCACGGAGGTTTCCATGAAGAAACGCGGGTAGCGGCGGAAGCCCGCCTGCAGAAATTCAGCCGCAGCTTCGCCGGAGGGATGCACCAGAAGCTGCGCTTCCACGCGGTGTATGCCCGGCGACTGCTGCAACGTGTCAATCACGGTGGTCAGCAGTTCATGCTGCACCCTGCGCCGCTCTTCGTTGCTGCGCGCCACATCCACGTACATGTCGCCGATGACGCCCTTGGCGCCCTCGTACACGTAAAAGGTGTAGCCGATGATGCGGCCGCGGTCGACCGCCGCATAGCCGGGCAGGATGCGCGCATCCATGTAGCGCAGGATCATTTCGCTCGAGCTGCGGTAATTCCAGTTCAGCTTGCGCAGCCAAATCTCCGACTCATCCTCCAAAAGAGGACGCAGGTCCGGGGACGCGAAATGTCTCAGGTCAAGGATCTCCACTGATTGCCCGCTGGTGTTCACTCGCAGTGTAACCGCGGCGCGAGCGAGCGGCAAACCCGCGTGGGTTGTGCATCCGGGTACCCCTGTGCAAGAGCGGGCGCGGTGCTGAGGTGACTTCCCCCTGCGAAATACGCCGCGCGCTACCGCCGCCTTTTCGCTACCGCGCCGCCACCGAATACAACTCAAGATGCTGCAAACGGTAATAGCCGGCAAAGGCCACAGGACGCCCGCCGAGCGCCGCCGCAAGCTGTGCGCGCTGTCCTTCGCGAATGACCACCAGGTGCGCGCTCGCAGGAATCGCGATGGTTTCGGGCTGCCCCGGCTCAATCGCCTGATAGGTGCACACGCGCTGGTTGCGGTAGAACTGCAGGCCGTATTCGAGGTCGCGCTTGACGCCGAAGACCGCAACAGTCTCGGTGTCCGGAACGCCCAGTTCGCGGATGAACTGGTTGACCGGCCGCGCCGACTGCACGGCATCGAGCGTGAAAGTCTGGGTGCGCAACACGTAACCCACGCAGAAGATCAGCACCGCAAGGGTCAGGAAGCGGACCAGCTCCCAGCCGCGGAAATAGAGGCCCAGCGCCACGACAAGAAAGACCACAGTGCCCGCCGTCGAGGCCGCCATCAGGGTCATCACGCTCGCTGGCTGCTTCAGCAGCCACGTGGGAGACATGACGGTGGCGGCCGCCAGAAGAGCCAGCACCGCCGCGTGCGAAAACGCCAGCAGCGCGCCCGGCTTCACGCCATAGCGGATGCGTCCGTGCGCCCACTCCGCGCCCAGCAGCAGCAGCGCGGGCACCGCCGGCAGAATGTAGGCTGGCAGCTTCGAGGTGGAGATGGAGAAGAACGCAATCGGCACCAGCGCCCAGATGAGCAGAAACGTCCCCAGCGCCTCATCGCCCTCTTCGGGCTTCCACTTCTGGAACTTCAGGTCGCGCACCGCGCCAATTACGCCGGAAACCGTGAAGGCCACCCATGGCAGCGTGGCCACCAGCGCCACCGGCACGTAAAACCAGAACGGCTGCTTGTGGCGGAACATGTTGGTGCCGAAGCGTGCGAGATTGTGCTCCAGCAGAAAGACACGCGCGAACTGCGGCGTGTGCAGTTGCACCAGCGCGTACCACGGAAGCGCCACCACGCAGAAGACAAGCACGCCCGGCAGCCAGAGTGATTCCAGGATGAGTCTTGGCCGGCGCAGCACAAGCGCGAACAGCACGATGATGCCCGCGGCGAGCACCGGCGCCACCGGCCCCTTTGCCAGCATGGCCACCGCATTCGCCGCGTAGAAGGCGACGAGCAGTGCGCGATGCTTGGTGCGATACCAGGCAAACCACGCCAGCAGGCTGAGCGTAAACGGCACGGTCAGCGGCATGTCTGTGGCAGAGGCGCGGGCCATGCCAAACACCATGACGCCCGAGGCCGTCATCAGCGCCATGTCCAAGCGCATGGCCGGACGGAAGCGCGAGGCGAACCAGTAGACGGCGAAGACCATCAGCGTGGCCAGCAGCGCCGAGGGCACGCGCGCAGCCCAGTCGCTGACGCCGAACACGCTGTACGACAGCATGGCTCCCCAATAGTAGAGGATGGGCTTCTCCAGCCACGGGCCGTGGTTGAGAATCGGCGTCACCCAATCGTGGCGCTCAAGCATCTCACGCGCCACCTGCGCATAGCGCGGCTCATCGGCGCCAATCAGGCCGAAGCTGCCAAGCTGATAGAAGAACAGGAAGCCGCAGATACCTGCCAGCAGCAGGAGTTCGCGGCCACGCTCACGATTGAGTTCCATGGCTGAAGTCTAACAGGCGTGCGAGGCCGGGCCGCGCCGAAATCAGCGGTGCAGGCGCGCTACTCGGTGCGCTCCGTGGGCCGGAACATGGCCCAGATGCTGATGGCCACCCAGGCAAACTCCAGGATGACGAAGCCGAGCTTGAACGGATGCAGCGCCACGTAGCCGAGGATGCCGGAGCCGATGGCGTTGAGAACGTTGTAGAGGGCGCTGCGCGGGTTCATGCGGCCGGTCTGGTGGCCAACATAGGCCACAAGAATCATCAGCGCGCCGAGGAACGAAAACATCTGGAGGGGGTCACGAAACAAATCCATGGGATACCTTTTTCTTCCGTCGCGTGGCGCGTTGCTGTCTGCGCCGCTTGCGGCTATTTCCGGGACGGAGTCTGCTTTTCGATTTCTGCCATCACCTGCGCGCGGGCGTTCTCCAGCGGGCCATCCACGGAGAGTCCGGCGGCCGCTGCGTGTCCTCCGCCGCCGAAGTGCTCGGCGACTTTGGCCACGTCAAGGTGCCCCTTGCTGCGCAGGCTGACGCGGAACCTTCCCTCCAGTGTCTCACGGAAGAAGGCCGCGGTTTCCACACACTCAATGCCGAGCGCGTAGTTCACAAGGCCCTCGCAATCCTCGTCGATGGCGCCGCAGGCGTCCATGTCGCGGCGCATCACGTGCATCGTCGCCAGCGCGCCGTGCAACTCGAGCGTGCGCATGGCCGCACCCAGCAGCTTCATCTTGCCGCTCGGATTGGCAAAGAACGTCTTGCGCGCAATCGCCACCGGGTCGGCCCCGGCGTCCACGAGGTTGCGCGCCAGTTGAAAGGTCGCCGCATCTGTGCCCGCGTAGCAGAACATGCCGGTGTCGGTCAGCACCGCCGTGTAAAGGCAGGTGGCCATCTCCGGCGTGATCTTCACTCCGGCGCGCACCACCAACTGGTAGACAAGTTCAGCCGTGGCCGAGGCGCTCGGCACCACCCAGTTGATGTCGGCAAACGCGTTCATCGTGTTGTGGTGGTCAATGCTGATGGCGTACAGCTTTTCCATGCCGGAGATGCGCGAGCGTTCCAGCCCGTCGCACTCCAGCACCAGCGCGCCATCGTAATCGCCGTTCACATGGCTGGTGGTCAGGATGTATTCGGCGCGGGGCAGCCAGCGGTAGATGCGCGGCACTGGGTCATGCAGCACCACGGTCACCTGCTTGCCGAGCGCGCGCAGCAGTTGCGCGCAGGCCAGGGCGCTGCCCACCGCATCGCCGTCCGGACGCGCATGCGAGGTCACAACCCAGCGCTCGCGGCCCTTCAGCCCCTCAAGAATTTGGTCCACCACGTCCATCGTGTTCGCTCTTGTCCCGTCTACCCCGGACGCATGCCGCAGGCGCAGACCGGGACACTTACCCCTTGTTCTTGCGCTTCTCCACCCGGTTCAGAAGCTCGTCAATGCGGGCTCCATACTTCTCCGACCGGTCGAGCTGAAACGTAATTTCCGGTGCCTTCCGCAGATCCAGGTTGGCAGCCAGTTCATGGCGCACAAAGCCGACGGAGGCCGCCAGTCCCTGCATCGTCTGCTTGGCCTCTTCTTCGCTTCCTTCCACGGTAACGTAGACCCGCATCATCTTGCCGCCCGGCATCATGGTCACCTCGGTCACCGTGACCAGGCCGATGCGCGGATCTCCCAGCTCGCCGGAGAGGATCGTGATCAGTTCTTCCCGCAGGGCCTCGTGTAAACGCTCCCGGCGGTGTTGCTGTCCGCGTGGTTCCACTTCAAACTCCATCCTTTCCCCGGCACGCTCGGCGAGCGGAGGAAAACTTATCAATCTACACCTTTGCCAAAAACTTTGCAGCGCGAGAGTGACGAAAAATCGCCCGTTTCGCTATTTCTAATCGGCACATCAGGCGGACTACTCAATGTCGCAATAGCTGTCTACGACCTCGGCGCCCACGTTGTTGGCAAGCCGCACCGCTGCCGACTCCACCTGCTTCATCAGCCCGGCCAGGTAGTCGCGCGAATCGGAAATGCTGACCACGCCGATGGTTGCCCTCTGCCACAGATCGGTCACATCCACCTCGGCCACGGCCACGTTGAAGCTCGCGCGCAGCCGGTCCTTCACACTGCGCACGGCCTGGCGCTTGTCCTTGAGCGAGTGCGCGTGCTCAATCCGCAACTCCAGCGTGAGATGAGCGATGGGCATGCCGAAAGTACCCGTACAACACAAAGGGCCTCGCCGTGGCGAAGCCCCTTGCGATTGGATTGAGTTTTACAGAACCGCCGCGACGCTCTCCTGATGGAAGGCTTCGATCACATCGCCCACCTTGAGGTCGTTGTAGTTCTGGATGCCGATACCGCACTCCATGCCGTTGGTGACTTCCTTGGCGTCGTCCTTGAAGCGCTTGAGCGAACCGATCTTGCCGCTGAAGACGACCACATTGTCGCGCAGCAGGCGGATATCGGAATCGCGCTTGATGACGCCATCGGAAACCTGGCAGCCGGCGATGGTGCCAACCTTCGGAATCTTGAAGGTGTTGAGCACCTGCGCACGTCCCAGGTAAGTCTCCTTGATCACCGGTTCCAGCAGGCCGGTCATGGCCTTCTTCATCTCGTCCTGCAGCTCGTAGATGATCGAGTGCAGACGGATGTCGACCTTTTCCTGCTCGGCCATCTCCTGCGCCTTGCGTTCCGGACGCACGTTGAAGCCGATGATGATCGCGTTGGAGGCCGAGGCCAGCAGCACGTCGGTTTCGGTGATGGCGCCCACGGAAGCGTGCAGCACCTTGACCTTGACCTTCTCCGTGCTGAGCTTGGTAAGCAGATCGCTGATGACTTCGACCGAGCCTTGCACGTCGCCCTTGAGGATGACGTCCAGCTCCTTCGAGCCTTCCTTCTTGATCTGCTCCGCCAGGCCTTCGAGCGAAACACGCGTGCTCTTGGCCAACTGCGCCTCGCGCGCCTTCGCCTCGCGGTAGTCCGCAATTTCGCGGGCCTTTTCGCGGTCGGCGACGACCACCATCTGGTCACCCGCCTGCGGCAGGCCATCCAGACCGAGAATCTCCACCGGCGTCGAAGGACCAGCCGTGTCGATGGCGCGGCCGCGGTCGTCAAACATGGCGCGAACCTTGCCGAAGACGTTGCCCACCACAAAGCTCTCGCCGTTACGCAGCGTGCCGTTCTGCACCAGCACGGTCGCCACCGGGCCGCGTCCGCGGTCCAGCTTGGCTTCCAGCACGGTGCCGCTCGCCAGGCGATCCGGCGTGGCCTTCAGGTTCTGCATGTCGGAGACCAGGCAGATCATTTCCAGCAGCAGGTTCAGGTTCGTCTTCTGCTTGGCAGAAACATCGACGAACACCGTCTCGCCGCCCCAGTCTTCCGGCATCAGTCCGCGATCGGCCAATTGCTTCTTCACGCGGTCCGGCATGGCGCCGGGTTTATCAATTTTGTTGACGGCCACGATCAAGGGCACCTTGGCAGCCTTGGCGTGGTCAATGGCTTCCAGCGTCTGCGGCATCACGCCGTCATCGGCGGCAACCACCAGAATGACGATATCGGTGACCTTGGCGCCGCGCGAACGCATGCGTGTAAAGGCCTCGTGACCCGGCGTATCCAGGAAGACGATTTCGCGGCCGTTGGCCGGAGAGTTCGGATCCGAGATGCGCACCTTGTAAGCGCCGATGTGCTGCGTAATGCCACCGGCTTCGCCGCCCGCCACATCCGTCAAACGGATGGCGTCGAGCAGGCTGGTCTTACCGTGGTCGACGTGACCCATGATGGTGACCACCGGCGGACGCACGACCTCGTTAAAGACCGTCTCGTCGTTGGCGGCCAGCGCCTCGGCTTCCAGGTCATGCTGCACCTGGTCCTCAAAGCTGACGACCGTGGTGTCAGCGCCGAACTGGCGGGCCATCTCACGAGCCAACTCCGGATCGAGCGTCTGGTTGATGGTGGCAAAGACGCCACGCGCCAGCAAACGCGCGATCAAATCCTTTGCGCGAATTTCCAGCTTCTCCGCCAGGTCCTTTACGCTCACGCCCTCGGTAATGGTGATGGAGCGCGTGATCGGCAACGGCTCGGTCGAAAGCGAGAGCCGTGGCGGCGGAACAAAGCCCTTCATAGGACCTTCCGCCCTGCCCTTGGGAGGCATGTAGCGCTGGCCCGGACGCCGCGAAGGCGCACCGGCACGCGCTCCCGGACGCGACGGTCCCGGAGGCGGCGCACCTGCGCCTGCACCCATCGGACGGCCGCCCATTCCCGGCGGACGCGAACCCGGAATCGGGTTGCTGCGCGTTGGGTGCATCGGGCGGCGTTCGCCTCCCGGTCCAGCCGGACGGTTGAAGCCCGGGCGCGAACCCGGACCACCCATGCCCGGACGCGGGCGCTGGAAGATCGGCTGTCCACGAACCGGCAGGCCCGTGCGCTGCGCCGTAGGCGGCGGCGTCGGACGTGGTGGCGGCGCGGTGTAAACCGGACGCGGCCCCGTCTGCGGCACAATCATGCGGCGGCCCGGAGGCGGCGCCAGCGGATTGAACGGCTTCGGCGTGGGCGTTGCAGCAGGCTTCTCCGCGTGCTTCTCTGCGGGCTTGGACGCAGGAGCTGCGGTCGCGGCCGGCTTTTCCGCATGCTTGGCCGGTTCCGCTGCCGGAGCAGCAGGCGCGGACTTGGCCTCGGCAGCAGGCTTCTCCGCCGGAGCTTCCGGCTTGGCCGGAGCGGCAGCAGGCTTGGCCTCCACGGCCGGAGCAACGGGCGGCTCAGGCGCGGCTGCAACCGGAGCGACGGCCTTCACCACCGGCTCCTGCGGCTGCGGCTTGGCGGCTTCCGCCTTGGCAGCGGCCTGGGCGGCAGCTTGCGCGCGCGCAGCAGCGGCGGCAGCAACCGTTTCCGGCGTAATAACGCGCGGCTTCGGCGGCACAACCACAGCGGCAGCAGGCTTCGGTGGAGTGACCACCGCCGCCGGGCGCGTCACAATCGTGCGCGGCGGTGTGGGCGGAGGAGTTGCGGGCTTGGCTGGCGTGGCTGGAGCCGACGGGTGCGTCTGCGCGGTAATCGCCTTCAGCACATCGCCGGGCTTGGAGATCTTCGACAGATCAATCTTCGGCTTGAATTCATCCGAGCCGTGTGAAGAGCCCCTGCGGCCACTGCCGCCTGAACGTTCAGTCAAGTATTTCCTTACCTTCTCTGCCTCATCAGCTTCGAGCGAACTGGAGTGGGTCTTCTTTTCGGTGACGCCAACCTTCGGCAGCACCTCAAGAATCTCCCTGCTCTTCACTTCCAGCTCACGAGCCAGATCATTGATTCGAATCTTCATTCCGCCCTTCGTTTCCTCCGTCTATTCCTGTAGCCACTAAGCCTTCATAAAGTCCTCGATGCTTATTGGTTTGTGCCGCTGTGCGGCCTTACTGCTTCTCCGGTGCACTTTCACTCTCACCGGAATGTTCTTCTTCAGGCTGCGCCTCGGCCGGTTCGGCTTCCGCCGCGGCCTCCGCGCCTTCCGCTGCTTCTTCAACCGCTTCTTCCGCCGCTTCGGCGGCAGGCTCCACAGCCTCACCCGCCTCGCCAGCTTCCGCGGGCTGCGCCTCTTCCGCGCCTTCCGCCGGTTGCACGCCGGGGTTGAAGAAGTTGTTGACCGCTACTGAAATCTTTTCGATCGTCTTCGGCCCGATGCCCGGAATGGCTTCGAGCTGTTCGGGGTGCATATCGGCCAGACCTTCGATGGTGGTGATGCCAGCCGTATTCAGCTTCTCGATCACGCCCTCGCCCAGCTCTTCCATCAGGCTCTCCAGCGGCGTGTTCGAGCCGCCCACCAGCGCGCTCATCTGCTGTTCGACTTCCTGGCGCTTCTCTTCCTCGCTCTTGATGTCGATCTTCCAGCCGAGCAGCTTGGCCGCCAGGCGGACGTTCTGGCCCTTCTTGCCGATGGCCAGCGACAACTGGCTGTCGTCGACGATGACCTCAAGGTGCTTCTCCGAGGCGTCAACGACGGAGACGCGGCTGACCTTCGCAGGCTGCAGGGCCTTCTCTGCAAACGTCACCGGGTCCTCGTGGAACTCGATGATGTCGATCTTCTCCCCACGCAGCTCGCGGATGATCGACTGCACGCGCATGCCCTTCATGCCGACGCAGGCGCCCACGGCGTCCACATCCTTGTCGCGGGACATGACGGCGATCTTGGTGCGCTCGCCCGCTTCGCGCGCAATGGCGCGGATGACCACCGTGTTGTCATAAATTTCCGGCACTTCCGTCTGGAACAGGTTGATGACCAGCTCTGGAGCGGCGCGCGAAACCACCACCGACGGCCCCTTGGTCGCCTTCTCCACGCGCGAGATCACCACGCGAACGCGCTCGCCCACGGTGAACGACTCGAGCTTCGACTGTTCCTTTTTCGGCATCTTCGCCTCGGCCTTGCCCAAGTCGAAGATGATGTCCTGGCCTTCGATGCGCTTCACCGTGGCGTTGACCACTTCCAGCACGCGGCCCGCATACTCGTTGAAGACCGTATCGCGCTCGGCCTCGCGCACCTTCTGGAGGATGACCTGCTTGGCCAGTTGCGCCGCAATGCGGCCCAAGCCGTCGGTCGACTTCTCCTCCATCAGCTCGCCGCCGACTTCGGCTTCGGGGCTGATCTTCTGCGCCTCTTCCAGCGAAATCTGGAGGTTGTCGTCCTCGATCTCATCATCGGTGGCGGTGATGTTCTTCACCGAGTAGACGTGCACCTTGCCCGTCTCCTTGTCCATCACGCCGCGCAGGTTTTCCTGCGTCTTATAAAACTTGCGGGTGGCCACAACAATGGCGTCTTCCACCGCGGAAACCACAATCTCCGGTTCGATACCCTTCTCACGGCTCAGCGCTTCAATCACGTTGTAGAGTTCACTCGCCATATCCGTATCCTTCACCCTTGCAGAATTCACTTCGCGGCCCGCGGGCCGCAGGTTATGCGCCCGCCTCCGCTGCGGAGCGCTCTAAAACTCGGGAACCAGGTTCGCTTTCTCGATCTGCGCCAGTTCCAACTCGACCGCACCTTCACCCTGCTGCTTGGCGCGCTTTTTGCTCGCCGTCTCCAGCGTCAGGGTCAGGTGGCCGTTCTCAAACTTTGTCAGCCGCCCCTCAAAGTGGCGGTTGCCGTTGACCGGCTCGAAGGTCATCACCTTCACCAGGCTTCCCTGGAACCGCTCGTAGTCGGCCGCCTTGTACAGCTTGCGGTCCAGCCCCGGGGAGGAAACCTCCAGCAGGTAGCCGCCGCCCTTCACCGCGTCTTCCACGTCAAAGATGGTGCTGACCTCGCGGCTGAAGGCCGAGCAGTCCTCGTGGGTCACTCCCTCGGGCTTGTCGATGAAGATGCGCAGCGTGCGCGTCTTCCCCGTGCCGTGCAGTTCAAGCTCGACCACTTCCAGCCCGCTTGAAGCGGCCACGCGGTCGGCGATTTCGCGCACATGTTCCAGTGCTGTGGTTGCCATAAGCTTCTCTCGTGCGGCTTCAGACCGTAGTCATCCTGTTCAGGCCCTGATGCTGCCTGCGCTGGCCAGCGGCGGTCGCGACGCGCTCGCGCATCGCTCCCCTCGAAACTGGCTTGCCAGTCGCGTTGAAGAGGGACGAAACAAAAAGTGGGCTTCCGCCCACCAGGATACTTCGCCAAGAAGCCAGCCCGGCTTTGATACTCCACCTGGCTCGGCTGCTCAGGACGGGACTTTTGCCGCCACTACCACTCGCAATTTTACCGCAAAGGTGCCGAAAAACCAATTCTTTACGGCGCCTTTCATTGGATGCCATTCCCGGCCGAAGCGCTGCACACCACGGCGCCACCGCCGTCCCTCTGCGGAACGCGCCACCGGAGAATCTAACCGTCTAACTGGAACAATTCGGCGACTTTCGCGTCTAATAGGGGTGACCTCCCTTGGCAAGACCACGAAGAATGGCGAGGATACCTTTCGCCGTCGTGATTGTGTGTTTAGTACAATATTCGTTGGCAACAGAAAGCGAGCCAGGCAGGTGCTCACGGAAGGATCACTTTGAGCCGTACCCTATATCTTCGTTTCTCAAAATTTGCAATTGCGCTTGTTGTGCTGTGTTGTTTTGCGCTGAATTCTGCGCTGGCCCAGGCTCCTCCCCCCTCTTCGGCATCCGCCGCACAGGCCGACGCCCCATCGCAGCCCGGCAGCATTGAGGGCACCACCACGGACACCAACGACGCGATTCTGCCCGGCGTCAACATCGTGCTCCAAGGTCCCACATCCGCCGACCGCCAGACTGTGCAGTCCGGCGATTCGGGCTTTTTCTCCTTCAAGGGCCTCAAGCCCGGCGTCAGCTATAAGGTCACCTGCACCCTGAAAGGCTTTGCCTCTTGGACCTCGGACGCCATCGTGCTCACTCCCGGCCAGTTCCTCATTCTGCCCGGTGTGCGCATGCGCGTGGTCACCGAGACCGTGGTGAACGTCAACTACACCGCTGAGGAAATTGCCCTGGAGCAGGTGCACACCGAAGAAGCTCAGCGCGTGCTTGGCATCGTGCCGAACTTCTACGTTGTATATGACAGCTTTGACCCAGTGACCGGTAGCTTCACCAAGCCTGAGCCGCTGACCGTCCGCGCCAAGTTTCACTTGGCCATGCGCCTGGCGGCAGACCCGGTAACCCTGATCGGCGTTGGCACGCTGGCCGCTATTGACCAGGCCGCAGATACGCCTGCCTTTGGACAAGGCTGGGGCGCTTTCGGGCAGCGTGTTGGCGCCATTGGGGCCGACGGCTTCAGCAACATCCTCATCGGCGGAGCCATTTTGCCTTCGCTGCTGCATCAGGACCCGCGCTACTTCTACAAGGGGACGGGTTCCACCCGCTCGCGCCTGCTCTATGCCGCCTCCCACCCGTTCATCTGTAAAGGAGACAACGGTAAGTGGCAGCCCAACGTCAGCAGCCTTGGTGGCGACCTTTCGCAGGCCGCGCTCTCGAACCTTTATTATCCGAGCCGTGATCGCGGAGCGTCGCTGGTGTTCACCAACTTCGCAGTCAGCACCGCAGAACGTGTCCTGAGCGGTGTGTTGCAGGAATTTGTCCTGCCCAAGTTCACGCACCGGGGCAAGGCCCAGCAGCAGTAAGGTGCAGAGATTGCTTGCAGACGGCCGCCCAAAGCGGCCGTTTTCCGTTCCAATCGTGCACACCCACGCGCCATCTCCGGCACACACGGTTTGCACTCTTACGACGGGCTTTCTACAATAGACGGATACCCGCTGGACAAAAAAAGATGATTAACTTTCCTGTACCCGAAGCGCTTACTTTCGATGACGTGTTGCTGCTTCCGGCTGAGTCCGAAGTAGTACCCGCCGAAGTCAACACGCAGACGCAGCTTTGCCGCAGCATCTCCCTGAATATTCCCCTGATCAGCGCGGCCATGGACACGGTCACCGAGTCGCGCATGGCGATTGCCCTGGCCCAGCAAGGCGGCCTTGGCATTGTTCATCGCAATCTCACCATTGAGCAGCAGGCCGGTGAGATCGACAAGGTCAAGCGCTCTGAGAGCGGCATGATCGTCGACCCCATCACCATCGCGCCCGAACAGTTGATCGCCGATGCGCTCGAGGTCATGAAGCGTTACCGCATCTCCGGCGTGCCGGTCACCAAGAACAGGAAGCTGGTCGGCATTTTGACCAACCGCGACCTGCGCTTCGAGACGCGAACCGACATTCCCGTCAGCCAGGTGATGACCAAGGAAAATCTCATCACCGTTCCGGTCGGCACCACCCTCGAACAGGCCTCGCACATCCTCCACCAGCACCGCGTTGAAAAACTCCTCGTCGTCGATGACAAGTACGAACTCAAGGGCCTCATCACGGTCAAGGACATCCAGAAGAAACTGAAGTACCCGAACGCCGCCAAGGACGAGCAGGGACGCCTCCGCGTCGGAGCCGCCATCGGCGCCACCGGAGACTTTCTGGAGCGCGCGCAGGAGTGCGTACGCCAGAAGGCCGATGTGCTCGCCATCGACAGCGCGCACGCCCACTCCAGCCGCGTGCTCGATGCGGTTCGCACCATCAAGCGCAACCTGCCCGAAGTATCCCTGCTGGCTGGCAACGTGGCTACCTATGAAGCGGCGGCCGCGCTCATCAAGGCTGGCGCTGACGGCATCAAGGTCGGCATCGGCCCTGGCTCCATCTGCACCACCCGCGTCGTTACCGGCGTGGGCGTGCCGCAGATCACGGCCATCGCTGAGGCTTCGCGCGCGGCGCGCGATACCGGCGTGCCCATCATCGCCGACGGTGGCATCAAGTACTCCGGAGACATCACCAAAGCCATTTCCGCCGGAGCATCGGTCGTCATGATCGGCTCGCTGCTGGCTGGCACCGAGGAAAGCCCGGGCGAAACTATTCTGTATCAGGGCCGCACCTTCAAGAGCTATCGCGGCATGGGATCGCTGGCCGCCATGGCCAACGGCTCCAGCGAGCGCTACTTCCAGAGCGTGGATGATACCCCGGATCTCCGCATTGGTGAGCAGGAAGGCGAAGGCAACCGCCTGGCCAAGCTGGTGCCGGAGGGCATTGAGGGCCGCGTGCCCTACCGCGGCACCGTGGCCATGATGGTTCACCAGCTCGTGGGCGGTCTGCGCAGCGGCATGGGATACGTTGGTTGTGGCACCATCCCCGAGTTGCAGCAGAAGGCGAAGTTCGTGCGCATCAGCGGCGCGGGCCTGAAGGAAAGCCACGTCCACGACGTCACCATCACGCGCGAAGCGCCCAACTATCGCGTCGAGTAATTCACCTTTCACCGGCAGGGCCGCCCCGCGCGGCCCTGCGGAGTTCCCGCCGAGTGCAAGAACGCGCGAAATCCGCTTGGACAGCCATGCTGCTCAATTGGCTGCCGGTTGCCATCATGCTGATGATCATCCGAGTCGAATCCACCGACATGATGAGCGGCAACAACACCGGTCATCTCCTGCAGGGGATTCTGGCGGCATTACACATTCAGCTCTCCCCCGCAGCACTCGGCCTCCTGAACCTGATCGCGCGCAAGACTGGGCATGTTGTGGGCTATGGGCTGGTCGCTTACCTGTTTTTCCGCGGCTATCGCGGCAGTATCCGCTGGCGCAACGGGCTTGGTTCGCACATCCGCACCACAGAAGGCTGGACCTGGCGCTGGCGCATGCAATGGGCGCTGATGGGCGCCGGATTTGTGGCGTTGATTGCCACCCTCGACGAACTGCACCAGATGACAATCCCCTCGCGCACCGGCACCGTGCATGACATTGTGCTCGATACCGTCGCTGGCGTGGTCTTCCTCTCCGTCTGCTGGCTCTGGAACTTTCTCCGCAGCCGCACGGCCTGAACTTTTATCGTGGCAGCCTTGAACATCTGACGCTAGGCTTCTGCCCGCCGCGCCCTTCGAATCACGTCTGGCGCAGCCAGCAGCATGGCCGCCGACACCAGCGCCAGCCCCGCGGAAAACGCGAATGGCACGCGTGCGCCAAATTGCTTCCATAGCGCGCCGGTCAGCACGCTGCTCAGCAGGATGGCCACGCTGGTCGTGAAGTCGAAGATACCGAAGGCTCCACCGCGCAGCTCGCTCGGCACCGCGTCCACAATCACAGCCTTCAGCACCGGCGCCGTCAGCGCGTAGTAGATGCCGTATCCGCCCATCGCCACAAATACCAGCCACGGATGCATACCCACGGCGAATGCCGCGTAGGTTACGGCGAAGACCAGCATGCCGGCGCTCACAATCCAATAACGCCAGCGCGAAACACCCGACTGCCGCGCCGCGCGGTCGCTCAACCAGCCAGCAGGCCAACTGAACAACGTGTAGGTGATGTTGAATACCAGCCCGATCAGCGGCGTCTGGTAGGCGGGCACGCCCAGTGACTGCGCGCGCAGCACTAGAAACATGTCGCTGGAGTTGCCAATGGAAAACAACGCCACGGCCACCAGCACGTAGCAGAAACCAAAGCCCAGCTTGCGCGGCGAGGCAAAGCTCGCCTTCTTGCTCTTGACCGAGGGATCGTGCTCGGTCTCACGCAGGCCGAAGGCGACGATCAGCACCGTCAGCAGGCCCGGAACGGCGGCGGCCCAGAAGACGGCGCGCGGCCCGTAGTGGTGTCCCCAGGTGGAAGCCATGATGGCCAGCGCGGCCAGCGGCCCCAGGATGGCGCCGGCTGAATCCATCGCCTGCAGCAGCCCGAAGGCCGAGCCCACCTTGTCGCGCGGCACCGAGTCTGCAAGCATCACGTCGCGCGGTGCGCTGCGCACGCCCTTTGCCAGCCGGTCGGCAAACCTCACGCCAAAGACATGCCATGCGCTCGTTGCCCAGCCCAGCAGCGGCTTGGCCGCGTTGGCCACAATGTAGCCAGCCACCACCAGCGGCTTGCGGCGGCGCAGATGGTCCGTGATCAGTCCGCTGAACAACTTTGTGAATGACGCAATGCTCTCCGCCAGGCCTTCGATCATGCCCAGCACCGCTGGCCCCGCGCCGATTGTGCCGAGGAACGCCGGCAGAATCCAGTAGGCCATCTCGCTCGCCGTGTCATTGAACAGCGACGTGGCGCCAAAGATGTGTACGTTGCGCGGCTGCCGCGGAACCTCTTCCTCCGTCTGCTTCTCAACCATGCTTTCTATTCTAGTCGCCCGGTGTTTCATTTTTGTTTCGGCTGTAACGCCCGCCTCCGTGCACTCGCGTATACTTGCGGGTTGCCCATGGGCAAAGCAAGAAGGAGGACCTGCGAATGTCTCTGAATGAGCTGTTGTTGCGGGAGTATGACAACGAGATGGCCATGACGCGCAAGACGCTGGAGCGCGTTCCCGCCGAACACTGGGACTGGAAGCCTGACGCGAAATCCGGCAGCTTTGGCTGGCTCGCCGGACACGTTGCCACCCTGCCCGACTTCATCATCGGCACCCTGACAACCAGCGAGATCGACTTCGACAAACCGATGGACTATCCGAAGGTCGACAGCCACGCCGAACTGCTTTCCACCTTCGACAAGCTGGTGCCCGTCGCACGCGACCTGCTTAGCAAGGCCACCGACGCCCAACTGGCCGAAACCTGGACGCTGCGTCAGGGCGAGAAAGTTTACTTTGCGATGCCCCGCTATGACGTGCTGCGCGGCATGTGCCTGAACCACCTGGTTCACCACCGCGCCCAGTTGACCACTTACCTGCGCGCGCACGGCATCCCGGTGCCCGCGCTCTACGGCCCCTCCGCCGACGAGCCGATGCTCTAGGTTTCCCGCAAAAAGCAATGGCCGTGCTTTCGCACGGCCATCTGTGATTCTTAGCCCTACAACGTGTGGAGCACTTCTCTCCCGGCGCGGCCGGGCGGGAGTTACTCGGACTTCTTTTCGTCGGCCGGGGCTGCCTCTGCGGCGGCCTGGGCGTTGGCTTCTTCCATTGCCTTGCGCGTTTCTTCGGCGCGCTTGGCACGGGCTTCGGCACGCTTTTCGCGCTTGGCGTCAATGGTCTTCTCGCTGCCGAGAATCTCAATGAACGCCTTTTCGCCGCCATCGCCGCGGCGGAAGCCGGTCAGCGTGATGCGGGTGTAACCGCCGTTGCGGTCGCCGAAGCGCGGCCCGATGGAGGCAAACAGCTTGTCGACCGACTCGGGCGTCAGCAGGAAGGCTGCCGCCTGACGGCGCGAGTGAACGTCGCCCTTCTTGGCCAGGGTGATCATTTTTTCCACGTGCGACCGCATGGCCTTCGCCTTCACCACGGTGGTCTCAATGCGCTCCTCGACGATCAGCGAGGTGACGAGGTTGCGCAGCAGAGCGCGGCGGTGCGAAGTATTGCGGCCCAGTTTCCAACCAGCTACACGATGACGCATAGTTCAATCCTTGATGACGACCAGCGCGCAGGCTGGTTCAATTCTGTAATCCGGCCCCGAGGGGCCAACTGCACGATCTTGCGGCTGCCGCAGGCCTGCGCGCGCGGCAGCCAAACCCTTGTGGCCTAGAAGCCGCCGCCGAAACCTTCTCCGCCGCCGAGCGGCGAAACCGGACCGGTGGTGCCGGGAGCGGCGGGCACGGCGTTGCCATGCTCGTCGATCTTCATGCCCAAGCTCAGCCCCATCGAGGACAGGATTTCCTTGATCTCGTTGAGGGACTTGCGGCCGAAGTTCTTCGTCTTCAGCATCTCGGCTTCGGTCTTCTGCACCAGTTCGCCGATGGTCTGAATGTTGGCGTTCTTCAGGCAGTTGTAGCTGCGGACCGACAGCTCCAGCTCTTCGACCGAACGGTTGAGGTTCTCGTTGCGGATTTCGGGCTTGCTCATGTCCGTTCCGCTGGCGGCCTCAACTTCTTCCTCGAAGTTGATGAAGATGTTCATGTGGTCCTTCAGCAGCTTGGCTGCCAGGCCCACGGCGTCCTGCGGGGAAACCGAACCGTTCGTCCAGACTTCGATTGCCAGCTTGTCGTAATCGGTGATCTGGCCGAGGCGGGCAGCCTCAACCGAGTAGTTCACCTTGCGCACCGGCGAGTGCACCGAGTCGATGGGAATAAAGCCCAGTCCCAGGTCCTCGTCGAAGTTCTTGTCGGCCGAGACATAGCCGCGCCCCTTCTTCAGGCGCATCTCCATGTCCAGCTTGCCGCCTTCGCTGATGGTCGCGATGTAGACGTCCTTGTCCAGCACCTCGACATCGCCGTCGGCTTCAATCATGCCGCTGGTGATGACGCCCGGCTGGTCGGCGCGCAGGTAGATCGCCTTGGGCGCGTCGCCCGCCAGCTTGAACGGAATCTGCTTCAGGTTGAGGATGATGTCGGTGGCGTCCTCAACCACGCCCGGAATCGACTGGAACTCGTGCAGCACGCCTTCAATCTTGACGGCGGTGACGGCGGCGCCCTCAATCGAGCTCAGCAGCACGCGGCGCAGTGCGTTGCCAATCGTGGTGCCGAATCCGCGCTCGAACGGCTGAGCCCAGAAGTGACCGTACTTGTCGGTCAGTGACTCGCTGTCAAACGCCAGGCGCTTCGGCTTTTGGAAACCTTTCCAGAGCATTCTTTTCTCCTTGTTCTTCAACCATGCGGCACGGCTCCCGCTTGGGGGCCGGCGGATCTGGTCGAGAGTAAGGTGAGCGGCGGCGTGAGCCACCGCTCAAGTTCTTGTCGGACTGCGCGAACCGCCATTCGTGCGGGGTTCGCACCGCTGTACTGCGCGCCTACGGCTACTTGCTGTACAGTTCGACGATCAACTGTTCGTTGACCGGGATGTTGATGTCTTCGCGCTTGGGCAGAGACAGAACGCGGCCCTTGAAGTTGTCGCGGTCAATCTCCAGCCAGGTCGGCTGCTGCTGTCCGCCGGCGAATTCCTTCGCGGCTTCGATCGTTGGGATCTTGCGGCTGCCTTCGCGAACGACGATTTCATCGCCCACGTTCACCTGGAAAGATGGAATGTTCACCTTGCGGCCGTTCACGGCGATGTGGCCGTGGCGCACAAGCTGGCGTGCCTGGCGGCGGGCAACGGCAAAGCCGAGGCGGTAGACAATGCTGTCCAGACGACGCTCGAGCTGCTGCAGCAGGATTTCGCCGGTCACGCCCTTGGTGCGGGCGGCCTTCTCGAAGTAATTGCGGAACTGGCCTTCCTGCGCAAAGTACATGCGCTTGGCCTTCTGCTTCTCGCGCAGCTGCAGGCCGTAACCCACAACCTTCGCCTTGCGGTCCTTGCCATGTTGTCCGGGAGCGAAATTCCTCTTCTCAACCGGACACTTGTCGGTGAAGCACTTGGCGCCCTTCAGGAACAGCTTGGTTCCCTCGCGGCGGCACAGGCGGCATACGGCATCTTTGTAACGAGCCAACTTACCTTCTCCTTCGGGCTGGGGATCGGTTTACGGGAGTTGGCCTCCCTTCAGTCCCGATCAGTCAATGTCGAATCGTCTCAAACGTTGCGGCTTCGCGGGTCGGGGTTTGCGAGCTGAGGCAAACCACTTGGGCGCGGGAAGCAGTCAACGTGAAACTACACGCGGCGGCGCTTCGGCGGACGGCAGCCGTTATGCGGAACCGGCGTGGTGTCCTTGATCGAGCGAACGTCGATACCGGCGGCGGCCAGCGCACGGATGGCCGATTCACGGCCGCTGCCCGGACCGCTGACGCGAACGTCAACCGAGCGAAGACCATGCTCGCGAGCCATGTTGGCGGCGTTCATCGCTGCCTGCTGCGCGGCAAACGGAGTGCCCTTGCGCGAACCGCGGAAGCCGAGCGAGCCCGAGCTCTTCCACGAAATCACGTTGCCGCTGGGGTCCGAGATGGTAACGATAGTGTTGTTGAAGGACGCGTTGACCGTCACGATTCCGTGAGGAATGTGCTTGCGCTCCTTCTTCTTGAACTTCTTTCCGGTCTTGCCCTTCTTGTCCGCCGCGGCGGATCCTGCTGCTTTTGCCATAGACTCTCAGTTTCCTGTCATTGCCGGAGCCGCACTGCCTGAGGCTTCTGCTGCTCCGTTCCAATTTCTCGCCTGCCCATACCTGCCGTTGGCGCGGGTTGCGGGCCGGACTGTGATGGCTTACTTCGCCGTGGCCTTCTTCTTGTTGGCCACCGTGCCCTTGCGCGGTCCCTTGCGGGTGCGGGCGTTGGTGTGCGTGCGCTGTCCGCGAACGGGCAGGCTGCGACGGTGCCGATTTCCACGGTAGGAGCCGATTTCGATCAGGCGCTTGATGTGCAGCGAAATGTTCTTACGCAGATCGCCTTCGACCGCTTCGCCTTCTTCGATGACCTGACGGATGCGATTGACTTCCTCTTCGCTCAGGTCGGAAACCTTCTTGATTGCATCGACGTTGGCCGCCGCCAGAATCTTGGCGGCGCGCGTGTCACCGATGCCGAAAATGTAAGTCAGCGCGATCTTGGCCTGCTTGTTACGAGGAAGATCGACGCCTGCAATACGTGCCATGTGGTTCCTTTACTCCCGCCAGCTCAGCCCTGGCGCTGCTTGTGTTTCGAGTTCTCGCAGATCACGCGCACCACACCGTGGCGGCGGATGACCTTGCACTTGTCACAAATCTTCTTGACCGAAGCCCGTACCTTCATGATCTTTTCCTGCTTTTCTGCATTCTCAGTTCCCAGCGAACTGAGAACTGCATTCGGCGAGCGTTCGCCAAAAGCTTGTTATTTATACCGGTACACGATGCGTCCCCGGTTCAGGTCGTACGGCGACAGTTCCACCGCCACCCGGTCCCCGGGAAGAATACGGATGAAGTTCTTGCGCATCTTGCCGGAGACATGGGCCAGCACTTCGTGGTTGTTCTCCAGCTTCACCTTGAACATCGCATTGGGCAGCGGTTCGATCACCACTGCCATCACTTCAATCGCGTCTTCCTTGCTCATGCATCTCCGAAAAATTGTCCTGGGGCCTGTTTCCCAGTTCCCAGTTGGGCATGCGTGCAACACGCTTGCAGGGCCGCCCTGGCCCTTTCTTTTAAACCGTCAGAATCACCGGACCATCTTTGGTGATTGCGACGCTGTGTTCAAAGTGGGCGCTCGGCTTGCCGTCTTCGGTCACCGCCGTCCACTTGTCGCCCAGCACCCGCACGCCGTAGCTGCCGGCGTTGACCATCGGCTCGATGGCTAGCACCATGCCTTCACGCAGCTTCAGTCCGTGATTGCGCTGGCCGTAGTTGGGAACCTGAGGATCCTCATGCATCTTGGTGCCGATGCCGTGCCCCACAAAGTCCCGAACCACGCTGAACCCGTTGGCCTCGACGTATTCCTGCACCGCCGCGCCAATGTCACCCAGCCGGTTGCCGACCCGGGCCTCTTCAATGCCCTTGTACAGCGACTGCTCGGTGACTTCGATCAGCTTGCGCTTCTCGTCCGTCAACTCGTCGCCCACCGGAACGGTGATCGCCGAATCTCCGAAGTAGCCGTCCATCACCACGCCGAAGTCGATCGACACAATGTCGCCCGCCTTCAGTACGCGATGCTCGGACGGAATTCCGTGCACCACTTCCTCGTTGACCGAGGTGCACAGCACGCAGGGGTAGTCGTAATACCCCTTGAATGCCGGCTTCGCGCCCAGTTCGCGCGTTTTCTTTTCCGCCACGCGCTCCAGGTCCATTGTGGTCAGGCCCGGTGCGATCATTTCCTTCATCGCGTCCAGTACCTGGCGCACCACGTGACCGCTGCGCCGCATCCGCTCAATTTCGCCCGACGACTTACAAACGATTGCCATTCTCGATCGCTGCCACCATCTCCGCCGTGACCTGCTCCGGCGCTTGGTCGGCATTTACCACTCGCAGACGTCCACGCCTCTGGTAGTAATCCACCAGCGGCAGCGTCTGCTCCTCATAGGTCTTCAATCGCTCGGCAATGACCTCGTCTCGGTCATCCTTGCGCGTGATAAGCCCGCTCCCATCGACATCACAGATGCCGGGGGTCTGTGGCGGCTGAAAATGAACGTTGTAAATCCGTCCGCAGGTGGGACAACTACGACGTCCGGTAAGCCTTTGCAATAGAGCATTATACTCTACTGCAAACTGCACCACAATGGGCGCCCCGAAGGCCTGCCCGTTCTCAAAGAACTGGGTAGTCAGGAACTGGTCCAGCCACTCGGCCTGACCGACTGTCCGCGGGAATCCGTCGAGGATATACCCCGCCTTGCAGTCCGGCTCAGCCAGCCGGTCGGCCACCATGTCGCAGACCAGCGTATCGGGAACCAGCTCCCCGGCGCTCATGATCTGCTTGGCTTTCTGGCCCAGTTCCGTACCCTTGCTTACGTTCGCCCGGAGAATATCTCCGGTTGAGATCTGAGGGATGCCGTATTGCTCGGCGATGATCTTCGCCTGTGTTCCCTTGCCGGCCCCCGGCGGTCCCAACAGAATCAGCATTCCGACCTGTTTGGTCTTTGTAGTCACCGTCGGTTCCACCTCAGGTCTCATAGTCGTAGTAGCCATCCGATTTCCTCCAGGTGCAAAACAGCCTTCTGCTGCCCAGCCCCAAAGTTCACGACTCTACCACGATTACCACGTGCGGCGACCCCTAATTCTTCCACTCCGCGGTGTAAATCCTTCGTAATGCCGCATGATCAACTGCGACTCAATCTGGTTGACCGTATCCATGGCAACGCCCACCACGATCAGCAACGACGTGCCGCCGAAGTAGAAGTTGACACCCAAGCCGTTCAGGATGAAGCCCGGCAGGTGGTCAAAGAACCGGCCGACCGCGCCATACAGATGGTTCAGGTGGAAGCCGGCGATCATCCATTCCGGAATGATCGAGATCACGATCAGGTACAGTGCGCCCACCAGGGTGATGCGCGTCAGCACGTCGTTGATGAAGTTCGCCGTGCGCTGTCCCGGACGGATACCCGGAATAAATCCACCGTACTTCTGCATGTTGCTCGAAACGTCATTCGGGTTGAAGACGATCGAGACATAGAAGAAGGCGAAGAAAATGATGCCCAGCGCGTAGAGCAGCGTGTACAGCGGCTCTCCCCAGCGCATTGCATCCATGACCTTCTCGAGAACCGAGCCTACGTACCAGGCCTTGTTCTTCAGCATCAGGGCCACGGTCTGCGGCAGCGCCAGCACGGAGCTGGCAAAGATGACCGGCATCACGCCGCCGGAGTTGACCCTCAGCGGCAGATGGGTCGACTGCCCGCCCATCATCTTGCGGCCCACCACGCGCTTGGCGTACTGAACCTGAATGCGGCGCTCGCTGCGCTCCACGTAAACGATGAAGGCCACCACGGCAATCATGATCACCAGAAGGATCAGCAGGCCGAGGAAGCTGAACGAGCCCATGCCCGCCAGCGAACCGTTCTTCACCTTGTCAACCAGGTCGGCAATGCCGTGCGGCAGGCCCACCACGATGCCGGTGAAGATCAGCAGCGACATGCCGTTGCCGATGCCGCGTTCGGTGATCTGCTCGCCCAGCCACATGATGAAAGCCGAGCCGGTGGTCAGGGTCAGAACCGTCATCAGCACAAAGCCGATGCCCGGGTTGATGACCAAGCGCTCACCGCTTGCTCCGGCCGCCTGCAGCATATTGGCAATGGCCAGCGACTGGAAGACGCTGAGGATGACCGTCAGATAACGGGTCCACTGCGTGATCTTCTTGCGGCCCAGTTCACCTTCCTTCTGCAAGCGCGCCAGCGGCTCGTAGACCACGGTAAGCAACTGCAGAATGATCGAGGCGGTGATGTAGGGCATGATGCCCAGGGCGAAGATGGTCAGACGGCGCAGGTTACCGCCGCTGAACAGATCCACGAAGCCCAGCACCGAACCCTTTTGCATATCGAACAGACGCTGCAACGCGGCCGTGTCAATGCCGGGGGTGGGAAGGTGGGCGCCGATGCGATAGACCGCCAGCAGCGCGAGCGTGAAGATCACGCGCTTGCGGAGATCTGGAATCCTGAAGATGTTCGCCAGCTTCTCGAACATAGTTATAAGGGCCTCATCTTTTCCGGCCCGGGGTCACCCGGGCCGGGAATCTTCGCCTCTGGCGGGCGAAGGGATTCAGTTACGCGATGACCTCGACGGAACCGCCCGCCTTGGTGATCTTTTCCTTTGCCGTCTCGCTGAACTTGTGCGCCTTCACCTTCAACGCCGTCGTCAGCTCGCCCACGCCCAGTACCTTCACCAGGCCGCGCAGGTTCTTGATCACGCCGTGCTCCTTGAGCACTTCCGGGGTGATCTCGGCCACGCCCAGCTCGGCCAGGCGCGACAGGTTCACCACCGCGTATTCCTTCTTGAAGATGTTGGTGAAGCCGCGCTTCGGCATGCGGCGCTGCAGCGGCATCTGGCCGCCTTCAAAACCGCGCATGAGGCTGGAGCCGGAACGCGAGCCCTGGCCCTTGTGGCCGCGGGTCGAGGTCTTGCCCATGCCCGAACCCATGCCGCGTCCGATGCGCTTGCGCTTGGTATTCGAGCCCTTGGGTTTACGAATTTCCGAAAGATTCATTGCCTTCTATCTCCGCTGGCGCGCACCATCGGCGCGCCTTGCTGCCTGACGCCCCCGGCGGATGAACCGGGGACTCGGTTGTTTCCTGTAGGGTGTTCCAGCTTCGCCGCCTCAATGGCGGCTGGCATGGAACGCTCTGCGGCCGCCAAAGCGGCGCAGGCCACCTACTTGCCGACGATCTCGACCAGGTGCGGCACCTTGGCAACCATGCCACGGACGGCCGGCGTGTCCACGCGCTCCACCACCTGGTTCAGGTGTGTAAAGCCGAGACCCTTGACGACAATCTTCTGCTTCTTCGGGGCGCAGATGGCCGAGCGGACGTACTTCAACTGGATCTTCGCGCCGGCCGGCGCCTCTACCTTGGGCGTCTTGATTCGAATGCGAGCCATGGTTTAGAGCTCCTCCACGGACTTGCCGCGATTGGCGGCGACTTCCTGCTTGTCGCGCAGCTTCTTCAGCGCGTCAAACGTCGCCTTGATCACGTTGTGAGGATTGGTGGTGCCAATCGACTTGGTCAGGATGTTCTGGATACCCACGGAGGTCATCACGGCGCGAACAGCACCGCCAGCGATGACGCCGGTGCCTTCCGGAGCCGGCTTCAGCAGAACCCGGCCGGAGCCATAGCGGCCCAGCGAGACGTGCGGAATCGACGTCTCATTCATGTTCACTTTGATCAGGTTCTTCTTCGCCGATTCAATGCCCTTGCGGATGGCCTGCGGAACTTCCTTGGCCTTGCCGCTGCCATAGCCGACCACGGCCGCGGACGGATCGCCGATGACAACCAGCGCCGCGAACGACATGTTTTTGCCGCCCTTGACCACCTTGGTCACGCGGTTGATGGCGACCACCTGGTCCTTCAGGTTGTACTGTGCGGCATCGAGCTTTTTCTTAACGATTGCCATTTCCTGTTCATTCTCCTGGCAGACTGCCGATTCAGCCTGCCTGACTTCTGCGAACTAACGGCTTGCGCCTCGCCCGCGTGAACCTCGCGTCGCCTGCCGGAGTGCCCCGCCCATGCGGCGGCCCTCCCGGCGACAGAATGCGCTAGAACTTCAGGCCCGCCTCGCGTGCCGCCTCTGCCAGGGCCTTGATGCGCCCGTGGTACAGATAGCCGCCACGATCGAACACAACCGTCTCAATGCCCTTGGCCTTGGCGCGCTCGGCAATCGTCTTGCCCACCTGCTTGGCGCTGGCCACATTGCCGCCGGTGATGTGCTTCTTGCCATCCGCCTGCTTGCCCAGCTCCAGCGTGCTGGCCGCAACCAGCGTCGCGTGCTTGCTGTCGTCGATCACCTGCGCGTAGATGTGGTTCACCGAGCGGAATACGTTCAGGCGCGGACGCTCGGTGGTGCCGGCAATCTTTTTGCGAATACGGGTGTGGATCTTGACCCGGGTCGCGTCCTTGGAAGTCTTCAAATGCATTTTGTTTCTCGTCCTCTCCGGCCGACTCCCGGGACTGGCCGCGCGGGCCATACCGGGGACCGGTTTTAGGGGAGCAGGGGTGGCGGAATCTCATCCGCTGCCTTTCTGCTCCAGTCTTGGTCATGCCGCCGGCGGAGACTGATGGGGTGCTCCGCTGGCGGCCGGTGAAACTTGTTCCTGCCCACCCTGCACCGCTTTCGCGTTCAAGGTGGAGGCGCTTTGCTCTTCCGTGAAGAGACCCTTCGCACTGCGTGCTCAGGGTAGTTGCCAACCGGGCTCAGACGCCCGGTTATGCGGCAACTACTTCGCGCCGGTCTTGCCAACCTTCTTCTTCAGCTTCTCGCCCGCGTAACGGACACCCTTCTGCTTGTACGGGTCCGGCGAACGCAGGGCACGCATTTCGGCTGCAACCTGTCCGATCTTCTGGCGGTCGATGCCGGTCAGCGTCAGCTTGGTCTGCTTCGGGTCGATGGCGCACTCGATGCCGGTCGGCAGCGGGTACTCGATCGGGTGCGAATAGCCAAGGGTGAAGACCACGATGCCCTTGCCCTTCAGCTCGGCGCGGTAGCCGATGCCGACGATCTCAAGATCGCGGGTCCAGCCGGCGGTGACGCCGTGAACCGCGTTGTTCACCAGGGCGCGGGTCAGGCCGTGCACGGCGGCGAACTGGTCGCTCTCGCGCTCCACAAGCAGGTTGCCGTCCTTCTCCTCCAGCTTGACGCCGGCGGGAAGATGGTTGGTCACCGAGCCTTTGGGGCCCTTCACGGTAACGGTGTTGCCTTC
Organism: Oryzophilus luti; assembly: GCF_059726245.1. Classification (NCBI taxonomy): domain Bacteria; kingdom Pseudomonadati; phylum Acidobacteriota; class Terriglobia; order Terriglobales; family Koromonadaceae; genus Oryzophilus; species Oryzophilus luti. The sequence continues at coordinate 3,606,333 of NZ_AP040874.1, read as the reverse complement.
GGTCTGGAAGGTCACGCCCTTGGGAAGGGCAATCGGCTTCTTACCAATTCTCGACATTTCTTTCTCTCCACACCGCGCGGAACCAGGTCCGTCGCGGGCTTCCGGCCCCGTTGCCGGGGCACGTCTGCTCGTTCCGCCTGCGCGAACAGGCGGAACTGTTGGTTAGTAAATCTCGCAGAGGATCTCGCCGCCGACGCCTTCCTTGCGCGCCTGCTTGCCGGTCATCACGCCCTTCGGAGTGGTCAGGATGTTGATGCCCAGACCGCCCAGAACGCGGGGAATCTCGTTCTTGCCGACGTAAACACGGCAGCCCGGACGCGACACGCGCGTGACGTGGCTGATGGCGCCGGAGTTGTCCGGGGTGTACTTCAGGTACACGCGGATCAGCTTCTTGCCTTCTTCTTCCACCGGCTTGTAGTTGGCGATGTAGCCCTCTTCCTTCAGAATGCGCGCCAATTCCAGCTTCAGCTTGGAGGTGGGCACGTCGATCTTCTGGTGACGCGCCTTGATGCCATTGCGGATTCTGGTCAGGAAATCTGCTACCGGATCAGTAAAACTCATTGTTGCTCTCCTGAAATCATCGCCCGTTCTCTTTCTCGCGCACGCTGGCCTGGCGCGATGGGTTCAGCTTCTGCCTTTCGGCCTGCCTCCCCCGGGAAAGAACCTGCGGCGACGTATTCTCACTTCCGCCTTGCGGCGGAACGGCCCTGGCTTGCGCCCTGGGCCACGTGCCAGCCTTCGCGGGGCTCACCCCCGCTCGTCAGGGATTCCGTTTACCAGGACGACTTGGAAACCCCAGGAATCTCACCACGCAGCGCCAGTCCGCGGAAGCACAAGCGGCAGATGCCGAACTTGCGCAGGTAAGCCCGCGGACGCCCGCACAGCTTGCAGCGGTTGTGCTGGCGCGTGGAGAACTTGGGAGTCTTGTTCGCCTTGGCAACACTCGATGTCTTGGCCATCGTTTCCTTTTCCATGCGCATCCTTGGATGCGCGATCAAAACCGGTGAATCAAGCGGGCGGGCGCCGAAGCTCCCGCCCCAAAAACTCGCTTACTGCTGGCGGAACGGCATGCCCAGCGCCTTGAGCAGCGCGCGGGCGTGGTCGTCGGACTCTGCCGTGGTGACCACCGTGATGTTCATGCCCTTCTGCTTTTCGATCTTCGAGTAATCAATCTCGGGGAAGATCAACTGGTCGCGCAGGCCGAGCGTGTAGTTGCCGCGACCGTCGAAGCTGCGGCTGCTCACGCCGCGGAAGTCGCGCACGCGGGGCAGAGCCACGTTCATCAGGCGGTCCAGGAACTCGTACATGCGGTCGCCGCGCAGGGTGACCATGCAGCCGATCGGCATGCCCTCGCGAACCTTGAAGGCCGCGATGGACTTCTTCGCCTTGGTGACCACCGGCTTCTGACCCGTGATCTGGCCCAGTTCCTGCACGGCAGGATCCAGAACCTTGGCGTTCTGCGTGGCTTCGCCCACGCCCATGTTGATGACCACCTTCACCAGGCGGGGCGCGCCCATCATGTTGGCGATGCCCAGTTCCTTCATCAGCGCCGGGCGAACCTCGGCGAAGTAGCGCTTGCGCAGGCGAGCGCTGGCATCGTTATTCAGCTTCGGGCGGGCCGGCTTGTCACCGGCGTGGTGGGCTTCCGGTTCAGCGGCGGCCTTCTTGGGCTTTGCCGAGGCCTTGGCCTGCTGTGGCTTCTTTTCCTTCTCAGCCATTTCTCTTGTCACTTTCTCTCACGGTCTCCGGTTCGGCTTGCGCGTTACGGTTTCGTGAGGTCGTCAATTTCCGGTGCTGCCTTCCGGTGCGGCGGCTGCCGCAGCCCGGCGGGCAAGCCCCGGAGTTATTTCTCGAGCGTGTTCCCGCAACGCTTGCAGACGCGCACTTTCTTCTCGCCACGGACTTCGTGACCGACGCGCGCCGGCTTGCTGCAGCTGCCGCAGTACAGCATCACGTTGGAGATCGCAATCGCGCTCTCCTGCTCGGCGATGCCGCCCTTGATCTGCTTCTGCGGGTTGGGGCGGACGTTCTTCTTCACCACGCCCACATGCTCGACCAGAATCTTCGACTTGGCCGGTTCGACACGCAGCACGCGACCCTGCTTGCCCTTGTCCTTGCCGGCGATAACCACAACCTGATCGTTGCGGCGAATGTCAACGGTTGCCATTGCTTCCTCTCCTGATGACACCGAGCCTCGCTCGCTTGTCATCTGCGGACTGACTTGCCGTTCTTACAAGTCAGCGTACTCAACTCTCCGGCCTACAGGACTTCCGGGGCCAGGGACACAATCTTCAGGAACTTCTTCTCGCGCAGTTCGCGCGCCACCGGTCCGAACACGCGGGTTCCCACCGGTTCGTTGGAGGCGTCGATCAGCACGGCCGCATTCTGGTCGAAGCGGATGTAGCTGCCGTCCTTGCGGCGGTGTTCCTTGCGGGTGCGCACGATCACGCACTTCACCACCGAACCCTTCTTGACGCTGCCGTCCGGCGACGCTTCCTTCACCGCCGCCGTCACAACGTCACCCAGCCCGGCGTTCAGGCCGGTGGAGCCGCCGACGGGAAGGATCATCTGAAGCTTGCGGGCGCCGCTGTTGTCGGCAACCTCCAAAATGCTTCTCATCATCACTGCCATGGTTCTGTCTCCTGATCGCCGCGCTTTGGCGCGGCTCATCCGCTACTTTCCGTTTCCACGGAGTGGGCGGAGTTGACTGCGGCCGGCTCTCGCCCGCCGCAGATGCAAGCTAGTTCTTCTGCTCCGCCGCCGGCTCGCCGCCAGCCAGCTTCGAGCGCTTCACGATCTCCGCCAGCTTCCAGCGCTTCAGGCGCGACAACGGGCGCGTCTCTTCAATACGCACCACATCGCCCACATGCGCGGTCTGCTCTTCGTCGTGCGCGTAGAACTTCTTGGAGCGGGCCACGACGCGGCGGTAGAGCGGGTGCGCCTTCTGGCTGCGCACTTCCACCACAATCGTCTTGGCCATCTTCGTCGAGACCACGTGGCCGACCATTTCCTTGCGTCCGCTGCTCTTCTGTTCTGTCTCGCTCATGGCTACTTGGTCTCCGTTCCGGCGATCTGCTTCTCGCGCTGGATCGTCTTGATCCGCGCGATGTCCTTGCGCAGGCCGCGAATCTTCTTCAGGCTCTCGGTCTGGCCCATGTTCAACTGGAACTTGAGCTTGAAGAGCTCGTCGCTGAGTTCAGCTTCCTGATGCTTCAGCTCGGCGTCGGTCAAATTGCGAATCTTTTCCGGTTTCATCTTAGTATCTCATCTCTGCCGGCTGTCCGTTGGCCTCCATCTTAAAAAAGACGGGTTCTCCGGTGCGGCCGGCCGCCCCTCAACGGGCGCTGGCTTTCTAGTGAGCGGTCTCGCGCGCCACGAACTTGGTCACCAGCGGCAGCTTGTGCGAGGCCAGCCGCATGGCTTCCTGCGCATCAGCCACGCTGACGCCTTCCATTTCGAACAGGACCTTGCCCGGGCGAACGACGGCGACCCAGTGATCCGGTGCGCCCTTGCCCTTGCCCATACGGGTTTCGGCCGGCTTCTTGGTCACCGGCTTGTCAGGGAACAGGCGGATCCAGATCTTGCCGCCACGCTTGACAAAGCGGGTCATGGCGACACGCGCCGCTTCAATTTGCCGGTCGGTAATCCAGCCCGGCTCCATCACCTTCAGGCCGTAATCGCCAAACGACAGGTCGCTGCCACGCCAAGCCTTGCCGGCCATGCGTCCGCGCTGCTGTTTGCGATACTTCACTTTCTTCGGCATCAACATATGCAGTTCTCAGTTCCCGGCCCGCGCGCTTGCGCATAGCTGGCCGTCATGATGCGGGTCCGGCCCCCTGCGGGGCCAGGGACCAGTTAGAAACTCGGCGCGGCCGCCTGTTGCGGTTCGCGGCGCTTCTGGTTCAGGATCTCGCCTTTGTAGACCCAGGTCTTCACGCCGATCACACCGTAGGTCGTGCGCGCTTCGGCAAAGCCGTAGTCGATATCCGCACGAAGGGTGTGAAGCGGCAGACGGCCCTGGAGGTACCACTCGGAACGGGCGATTTCATTGCCGTTCAAGCGGCCCGAGACGCGAACCTTGATGCCCTTGCAGCCGAAGCGCAGAGCGCTGTCGACCGACTTGCGCATGGCGCGGCGGAAGCCGACGCGCTTTTCCAGCTGCAGCGCGATCGACTCGGCCACCAGCTGCGCGTCCAGTTCCGGCTTGTGCACTTCGAGAATGTCGACGTGCACTTCACGGCTGGTGCGCTTCTGCATGTCCTGCTTCAGCTTGTCGATCTCGGCGCCCTTGCGGCCGATGATGATGCCCGGGCGGGCCGTGCGGATGATGATGCGCAGCTTGTTACCCGGACGCTCGATCTCGATCGAGCTGACGCCGGCCGACTTGAGCTTTTCCTTCAGCTCTTCCTTCAGCTTGACGTCTTCGATCAACATCTTGTCGAAGTCGCGGTCCATGAACCACCGCGATTTCCACGGCTTGGTGTAGCCGAGGCGGAATCCGTAAGGATGGACTTTCTGTCCCATATCGTTTGTTCTCTCCGCGGCCGCTCAGGGCCGCTCGATTTCTCGGGACACGCGCCAGGCGCGCATCGTCACTACTTCTTTGCCGGAGCTTTCTTCGCGGCAGCCTTCTTCGCCGGAGCCTTCTTGGCAGCCGCCTTCTTGGCCGGTGCCTTCTTGGCTGCGACTTTCTTCGGCTCGCCTTCGCCGCCGGCCTTCAGGCCCGACGGCTTCTCCGCCAGCACGATCTCCATGTGCGCCATGCGACGCTGGTAACGGTAGGCACGGCCCATCGGCGCCGGGCGGATGCGCTTCATGCGCGGCCCGTCGTTGGCCACCGCCGACTTTACGTACAGCCGGTCGATGTCGATGTCGACGTCCTTTTCCGTGCTCAGGTACTTGGCGTTGTCCAGCGCCGAGCGCAGCAGCTTCTCGACGGCCGGAGCGATGCCCTTCTTGGTGAACGCCAGCGTCGTCAACGCCGTCTCCACCCGCTGGCCCTTGATCAGGTCCAGCACCAGGCGCGCCTTCTGCGGCGAGACCCGCTGGAACCGGGCTTTTGCTGTGAATTCCATAGCCATCTATCTTCCTTCCCCGACCTATTTCGCCGCCGGCTTGGCCGTGGTCTCCGCGGCAGCCTTCACCGAGTGTCCCTTAAACGTGCGGGTGAAGCTGAACTCGCCCAGCTTGTGACCCACCATGTTCTCGGTGACGTACACGGGGATGAATTTTTTGCCGTTGTGAACGGCCAATGTATGTCCCACCATCTCCGGGATGATGGTCGAGCGGCGCGACCACGTGCGAACGACTTTCTTCTCGTTGCGCGCGTTCATGCCTTCGACCTTCTCCGCCAGGTGGCTGTCAATGAACGGACCTTTTTTCGTTGAACGTGCCATAGTGCTCCTGCCTATTTGCTCCGGCGGCTCACGATGAACTTATCGGTCCGCTTATTGTTACGAGTCTTGTAGCCACGCGTCGGCTGGCCCCACGGGGTAACCGGGTGACGGCCGCCAGAAGTCTTGCCTTCGCCGCCGCCATGCGGGTGATCGACCGGGTTCATAACCACACCGCGGTTGACCGGGCGCTTGCCCATCCAACGGGTGCGGCCGGCTTTGCCGATCGACACATTCTCGTGGTCGAGATTGCCCACCTGGCCCACGGTCGCGATGCAATCGACCAGAACCTTGCGGGTTTCGCCCGAGGGCAGCTTCAGCAGCGCATAGTCGCCTTCCTTGGCAACCAGCTGCGCCTGCGCACCGGCCGAACGCGCCATCTGCGCGCCCTTGCCGGGCTTCAGCTCGATGTTGTGAACCACCGTGCCGGCCGGGATAAACCGCAGCGGCAGGGCGTTTCCAACCAGAATGTCGGCGTCCGGGCCGCTCACAATCTTGCTGCCCACCTTCAGGCCCACCGGGTGAAGGATGTAGCGCTTTTCGCCATCGGCGTAGCTGAGCAGTGCGATGTTGGCCGAGCGGTTCGGATCATATTCGACCGAGACGACAGTGGCGGGAATCCCGTTCTTGTCGCGCTTGAAGTCGATGATGCGGATGCGGCGCTTGTGGCCGCCGCCGCGGTGCCAGATCGTCAAATCGCCCGAATTGCGGCGGCCGCCCGTGCCCTTCTTCGGCTCGGTCAGCGGCTTGTAGGGCCGGTCGGTCGTAATCTCCTCGCGCACCAGCGTCGATTGAAAACGCAGGGTCGGAGTTACCGGTCTGTATGTCTTGATCGCCATAGTTCTTCTCTTCCGGCTCCTTGGGGCTCGCGCCCCGGAGCATTCACGCCTGCGGATAGGTTCTTGTTTCTCCCGCAGGCTGCGCCGCGCTCAGCTTGCCGCGCGGCCCTTGGCCCAGGCACAGAATTACAGGTTCTGCGCGTACTCGGGCATCTTCTCGCCCGCCTTGAGCCGTACGTAGGCCTTCTTCCAGTCCGGACGATAGCCCGAGAACTTGCCCCGGCGGCGTTCCTTGCCGAAGAAGTTCGCGGTGCGGACTTCGGCCACCTTCACCTTGAAGATCGACTGGACCGCCTGCTTGATCGCCGTCTTGGTGGCCCCAGCGGCCACCTCGAACACCAGCGTCTGCTCGGCTTCCTTCACGCCCAGGCCTTTTTCCGTGATGATCGGCCGGTTGATGATCTTGTAAGCAGATTGCTGCATTAGGCCACCTCCGCCTTGTGCTTCGGCGCCGAAGCCTTCAGCGCGCTCTGCAACTTGTCCAGCGCCTCGCGCGAGATGATCACGCGGTCATAGCGCAGCAGGTGATAGGCGTGCACTTCCGGCCCGTACAGCAGCTCAACGCCCGCCAGGTTCCGCGCGCTCAGTTCCAGCTTCTCGTTCAGCATGGGACCGGCGGCTTCCACCAGCAGCGCCGTCTTCTCGACCTTCAGCTTGTCGAGCGCCGAGCGCAGCGTCTTGGTCTTGATCTCGGCCATGTTCAGGCTGTCGACCACCACCAGCTTGCCATCCTGCAGCTTCGCGGCCAGCGCCGAACGCAGAGCGCCCAGCACCTTCTTGCGCGGGAAAGCGTAGTCATAGGAGCGCGGCTGCGGTCCGTGAACCGTGCCACCGTGACGCCACAGAGGGCTGCGGATCGAAGCCACACGGGCGCGGCCCGTGCCCTTCTGCCGCCACAGCTTCTTGCCCGAGCCGCTGACCAGCTTGCGGTTCTTCGTGGCGTGGGTGCCGGCACGCTGGGCCGAGCGGAAGTGCTTCACAGCCTCCCACAGCAGGTCCTCGTTGATTGCGCCGAACACTTCCTCGGCCAATTCGAGGCTTCCCACCTTCTCGCCCGCCAGATTCAATACGTCAATCGTTGCCATGTCTGTTTCTCTCGCACCCGCCGATAAGGTTCCGGCGAGTCTCCTGGGCGGCCTTACGCGGCCGCCCGCATGTCATTCTTACTTGCCCTTGGCTGCGCGCTTGGAGGCCTTCAACGGGTTGATCGCCGTCTGCTCACCAGTGAATCCGCGACGCTCTCTCGGCGGTTTCTTCGACTTCGTGATGACCACGTAAGCATTGCGCGGGCCCGGCACGGCGCCTTCGATCACCAGCAGGTTCTCGTCCTTGTCGATGCCGAGAACACGCAGGTTGCGCACCGTCACCGCAACGTCTCCCATGTGGCCGCTCATGCGCTGGCCGGGGAAAACGCGCGACGGAAACGACGAAGCGCCGATCGAGCCCTGTACCTGGAACATGTGTCCGTGGGCAGCCGGGCCGCCAGCGAACTTGTGCCGCTTCACGACGCCGGCAAAGCCGCGTCCCTTGCTCTTGCCCACCACGTCGACGAACTTCTCGCCGTCAAAAAGGTCCACCAGAACCTTGTCGCCAACCTTGGTCGGCGCAGCCTCACCCTCGCCGTCCACCGCGACCGCAACTTCCTTCATGAACTTCACCGGAGGAAGGTTGTTCTTGTCGAAGTGGCCCTTCATCGGCTTGGTCAGCCGCGAGGGCTTGACGAACTCGACGAGGCCGATCTGGGCCGCGTCGTAGCCGTCATGGGCTTGTGTCTTGATCTGCGTGATTACGCAGGGACCGGCCTGAATGACCGTGACCGGGCGAACTTCACCCTTGCTGTCGAACAGCTGGGTCATGCCGATCTTTTTTCCCAGAATTCCGTTTACTGCCATGTTCTTGTCTCCTCATCATGCGTGCCCCGCAGGGTGCGCACTGTAGGTGCCGGTGCTTTGCGGGCGTCTGAGCCCGCTACCGGCATCCTGAGCAAAGCGAAGGATCCGCTTCCCTCAGTTATTTGTGTTCCTTGCCGTAGGCCTTGATCTCAACGTCAACGCCGGCCGGCAGGTCGAGCTTCATCAGAGCGTCCACCGTCTGCTGCGTCGGCTCCAGAATATCGAGCAGGCGCTTGTGGGTGCGGATCTCAAACTGTTCGCGCGACTTCTTGTCCACGTGGGGAGAACGCAGTACGCAGTACTTGTTCTTCACCGTCGGAAGCGGAATCGGACCGGCGATCTGTGCGCCAGTGCGGCGCGCCGTTTCCACGATTTCGCCCGTGGACTGGTCGAGAACGCGATAGTCGTAGGCCTTCAGGCGGATACGGATTCGTTCTTTGCCAATCACTGTGGTTTCTCTCAAAGATCGTATTTCTAAGGGCTCCGCTCCCGGGGCTGGTTGGCCCCGTCGCCATGTTCGGCGTTGGCGTCCCTGGCTGGTGGCGCGATCTTGGCCCCGCCGCCAGGCTCCCCTTAGCCGGCCTTTCGCCGGCGGTTAGTACCACAGACGGGGCCGCACATGCGGCCCCGCCCACTGAATTCCGTTACTGCAGGATCTCGCTGATGGTACCGGCGCCGACGGTGCGGCCGCCTTCGCGGATGGCGAAGCGCAGGCCCTTTTCCATGGCAACCGGAGTGATCAGCTCAACCTGAAGCTGCACGTTGTCGCCCGGCATCACCATCTCGGTGCCCGCCGGAAGCTCCGCAACGCCCGTAACGTCCGTCGTGCGGAAGTAGAACTGCGGGCGGTAGCCCTTGAAGAACGGAGTGTGACGTCCGCCTTCTTCCTTCGACAACACGTAAACTTCGCCCTTGAACTTCGTGTGCGGCGTGATCGAACCCGGCTTGGCCAGAACCATGCCGCGCTCAACATCTTCCTTCGCAATGCCGCGCAGCAGAAGACCGGCGTTATCCCCCGCCATGCCTTCATCCAGCTGCTTCTTGAACATTTCGACGCCCGTCACAACCGTCTTGCGCGTCTCGCGGAAGCCAACGATTTCGCACTCTTCGCCGACCTTCACCTTGCCGCGCTCGATACGGCCCGTCACAACCGTGCCGCGGCCAGAGATCGAGAAGATGTCTTCGATCGGCATCAGGAACGGCTGGTCAACCGCGCGCGCCGGCAGCGGTACGTTCTTGTCCACCGCTTCCATCAGCTCGTCGATCGACTTTTCCCACTTCTCTTCCCCGTTCAACGCGCCCAGCGCGCTGCCACGGATCACCGGCAGATCGTCGCCCGGGAACTGGTACTTCGACAGCAGTTCGCGGACTTCCATCTCAACCAGGTCGATCAGTTCCGGATCCTCAACCGCGTCGCACTTGTTCAGGAACACGACGATGTACGGAACGCCAACCTGGCGCGCCAGCAGAACGTGCTCCTTCGTCTGCGGCATCGGTCCGTCGGTGGCCGCAACCACCAGAATCGCGCCGTCCATCTGCGCCGCGCCGGTGATCATGTTCTTGATGTAGTCGGCGTGGCCCGGGCAGTCCACGTGCGCGTAGTGACGGTTCGCCGTCTCATACTCCACGTGCGCCGTCGCAATCGTGATGCCGCGCTCCCGCTCTTCCGGCGCGTTGTCGATCGAGTCGAACGAGCGGAACTTGATGCCGGGGTTGTGCTTGGCCAACACCTTCGTGATCGCCGCCGTCAAGGTCGTCTTGCCATGGTCAATATGACCAATCGTGCCCACGTTCACGTGCGGTTTGCTGCGGTCAAACTTCTCTTTCGCCATACGCTTATACCCTAGTAGTTACTGTAAATTTTGGCCCGCCGGAACATGAAACCCACCAATTGGCTCCACATTCTGGCCTTGCTCAATGTCGCGAATACGCCATTCCGGCCGAAGCCGGACTCCGTACTGCCGCGCCCACGAGGAGCGCACTTCCTGCCTTGTACTGGGATCCACTGCCAGATACGAGACCCGACCGGAGACTTTTCCAAAGGGCAGTGCCAATCAGACAGGCGTAGACAGGACGATCACTCGCCCTGTCTCGCAATTGCCTATCGGCATCAATCCACGTTTTCAACCGCTGACCGGCGGAAACCACACACGCAACAGCCACAGATGAAACCGTTGAAACTGGAGCTGATGACCAGGATTGAACTGGTGACCTCTCCCTTACCAAGGGAGTGCTCTACCAACTGAGCTACATCAGCTTGCACAACCGGCGCCAAACAGCGCCGAAAACTTACATGGAGCGGGAGACGGGAATCGAACCCGCGACCAACAGCTTGGAAGGCTGAGACTCTACCACTGAGTTACTCCCGCCCGAACTCCGCGCGGCACATCTCAATCACGCTGCCCATCCTGCCGCGCCAGACGATCTCTCATCTGTTGCCGCCAGTGGGCCAGTAGAGTTAATACCACAAGCACGGCCAAGACAGCCAGCGCTAAGCTACGAGGTGTGGTGACAAAATTTCCGCCGGCCAGCGTAATCCGCTCATCGCCGAGGGTATTCCACTCCAGCACACCCAGCACCGCGTAGGCGGCAAACGCCTTCGCAAGACGTTTCACTTGAACTCCTGGTGCACAGGGGAGGATTCGAACCTCCGTAGCTCATTAGAGCGGCAGATTTACAGTCTGCTGCCATTAACCACTCGGCCACCTGTGCACGCTGAAACTTTTTCGTTATTCGCCCGGCCGAACCTTCGCATCCAGCCCCGCGCTCTATTTGCAAAGAACCAGCCCGGCACATTTACGGCCGAAGCACACCGCAAAACCGGCAACTACCGCCGGTTACAGACCCAAGTGCGTTCTCGTGAGAGGTTCGCGCTGCGGGACTCATGGGCACGCCTGAAGCGCGCCGGAATTCGAGAGCTTCAACCACTCATCGCATGCGCCCTGCCACCAATCGGCGGCCAGCGCTCTGCGCTCTCGTTCAACTTGGAGCTGGCGAAGGGATTTGAACCCCCGACCCTCTGATTACAAATCAGATGCTCTACCAGCTGAGCTACGCCAGCAATGTGGGAGCCGCCACAGACGGCCTCACTTGGAGGCAGACCGCTCCTGACCATTCCCGGCGTTCGGCACCGTGCTCAAAACTAACACAGGCATTTCCGCCACGCAAGCCAACCTTGCAGCCCTTGCCCCGGGAACGGCACCACCGAATACGCTGCGCGACGAACCGCCCGCGCGAATGCTATGATTCGGCACCGCAGATGATTTTACAGGAAAATTCTTCGACTGGCTACTGCGCGCGGACCGCTCCCGCCGCCCCGTGCAAACACGCATGAAACTACGCCGCCGTTACTGGGCTTTGATCTTCGTCCTTGTCCTTGTGGCAGCTTTGGCCGTGGTGGTGGCAATGCGCCGCCACGCCCTGCCGGAGACCGTCCGCCTGCTGCCCGAGGCCGACACGGTCGCCTACCTGAACCTGCGCAACGTGCGCCTGCTGACCAGCTTCAGCACGCAATCGAGCGCCGACCGCGAACCGGCCTACGACCGCTTTGTGCGCGACACAGGCATTGTGTGGGAGCGCGACCTGGACGAAGCCGCGCTGGCCGTTCACGCAGGCCTTGCCAATGGCGAAAACCGCTACTCGGAGCTTCTCGTCGGCCGCTTCAATCACGAGAAACTCGCAAACTATCTACGCTCCATCTCGCGCTCAACCGAGAGCTACCGGCAGGTCGATATTTACTCGATTCCGGTGGAGAACCGGATGCTGCGCGTGGCGCTGATCGGCGTTGATTCCGTCGCGGCCTCCAACGTTGACGATGCTTCGGTCATCCACGGCGTAATCGACCGCTACAAGGAGTCTGCGCTTCCCCTGGGCGGCCCCAGCTTGGTGCGCGAACAGTACAGTCATGTGCCCTTCGGCAGCCTCGCGTGGATCATCGGACGCGTGCAGGCCGATCCGCGAAACCCGCGTCAACAGCGGACACTCTCACTCCCCGGCGGCATCGACGTCTTCGTCCCGGCCGAGAGCAACTACGTGGCAAGCGTGCGCGTGCTAACCACGCTGCGCGCCCGCTTTGAGCTGATTGCTCCGAGCGAGGATGAAGCGCAGAAGTTCACCGCGCAGGCCAACACTCTGCTCAACCTGTTTGAGAGCCTGCAACAGGGCATGAACCTTTCCGGCGACGACGCCGAGATGAAGTCGGCGCTCACCAGCCTGAAGGTTGTGCAGGACAAGAAGAGCGCGGTGCTCACCGCGGAAATTCCCGTGAACCTGCTGAAGAAGCTGTTTGCCGCCGCTCCCAGCTTCAACCAGCCCGCAACGCCAGCAACGGCTCCACAGGCTGCACCCGCGCCGCAAACCAAAAGCAAGAACGAGCCGAAGATTTCGCCCAAGAAATAGCTCGACAACAACACACGAAAAACAAACCCCACTCAAGCGGTTGAGCCTGAGTGGGGTTTATTGTTCCTGTCTGCCGTGCCGCCTACCAGATCTTTACGCGGTCAGCGGGGGCGAGATACAGAGCGTCGCCGGGCTTCACGTCAAAGGCCGGGTACCAGGCATCGATATTGCGCACCGTGTAGGAGCGCCATTGCGCGGGTGAGTGCGGATCAGTCATCACCTGACGGCGCAGCGAGGCCGGACGCACCTTTGACGCCCAGTTCTGAGCAAAGGCGATGAACAACTGCTGCTCGCCGCTGAAGCCCTCCTGCACCGGCGCGGGCTGGCCTTTCAGCGAAGCTCGCCAGCCGTCATAGGCCGCCGAGATGCCGGCCACATCGGCGATGTTCTCCGCCAATGTCTGGCGGCCGTTGATGGCCAAGTCCGGGAAGGGCTTGTAGCCGTCATACTGCGCGGCCAAGCGGGCGGTGGCGGCCTCAAAGTGCTCGAGGTCTTCCTTGGTCCACCAATTGCGAACACGGCCCAGAGAATCGAACGCCGCGCCTTCGCTGTCGAAGGTGTGACTGATTTCGTGTCCGATGACGCTGCCGATGGCGCCGTAGTTGGCCGCCGCCGGAGCTTCCGCGTCAAAGAACGGAGGCTGCAGGATCGCCGCCGGGAAGTTCAGCGCGTTCTGCAAAGGCAGATTCACGGCGTTGACCGTCTGCGGCGTCATCGACCACTCGTGGCGATCGACCGGCTTGCCCAGACGCGCCAGTTGCTCCTTCAGGTCGAACTGCTCGGCGCGCCATAGGTTGCCGAACAGATCGTCGGCCTTCACCTCGTAGCTCTTGTAGCTGCGCCAGGTCTCCGGGTAGCCAATGCCAACGTAGAGCGTATCGAGCTTGGCTTTGGCTTCCTTCTTGGTCTCGGGCGCCATCCACGGAAGCGCGTCAATACGGAGGCGGAAGGCCTCAATGATGTTGGCCACCATCTCCTGTGCGCGCTGCTTCGCTTCCGGCGGGAAGTAGCGCTTGGCGTAGAGCTGGCCCACGGCGTCACCGAGCAGCCCGTTGACAATGTTGACGGCGCGCTTTTCACGCGGACGCTGCTGCGGCGTGCCGGTCAGCGTCTTGCCGAAGAAGTCGAAACGCTCGTCGGAGAACGCCTTGGGCAGCGCTCCGGCGTAGTTCTCGATGAGGTGATAGGCAAGCAGGTCCTTCCAGGCCTCAAGCGGCTCGGAGGCCACCAGCGCGGACTCGCCCGCGAAGGCCGAGGGCTGCCAGACGTCAAAGGTCTTCTGCTTGGCCAGACCGGCGGCCTTGAAGTACTCGGCCCAGTCGAGGCCCGGCGCCTTCTTGGCAAAGTCGGCCTGCGACCACAGGTTGTTGGCGTGGTGAATGTTCTCGTTGTCAGCCAGGCTCAGGTGTTTGGTAGCAATGGCGTGCTCGAGGTTAAAGACACGCTCGGCGCGCGCTTCCGGCTCGCTCAGCCCTGCCAGCTCGAACATGGCCGCGATGTGCAGCTTGTACTTGGCGCGCACTTCCTTCATGTGCTCGCTCCCGGCCAGGTAGTATTCGCGGTCGGGCAGCGCAATGCCGCCCTGGAGCAGGTACGGCGTGTAGTGCTGGTAGTCCTCAAAGCCCGGCGCCACCCAGATGCCGAACAGGTTCATGGTGTGGTAGTTCGTGTTGTTCAGAGGGTCCACGTCGGCGCGCAGGCTCTCGCCGAGGGCGCGCGCCAGTTCGCGGCGGTCCTTGATGGCCGCGAGCTTGTCGAGGTGCGGATTGAGCGCTGCGGTGCCACGCTTCTCCAGCGTCGCCTCGTCCATGTAGGAGTGGTAAAGATCGGCGATCTTGCGGGCGTCGGTGCCAGCCGGAGCGGAGGCCTTGGCGGCCTCGTCGATCAGCGCGGCAGTCTGCTTGGTGCTCAAGTCGTCGAGCACGGCAAAGACGCCGAGCGAGCCGCGGTCGGCGGGAATTTCCGTGCGCTTGACCCAGGAACCGTTGGCGAATTCGTAGAAGTCGTCGCCCGGTTTGGCCGAGCGGTCCATGTGGCCGACGGCGATGCCGTGGCTGGCAGGCGCGCTCTGTGCTCCGGCGGAAACCGAGGCCATCAGGCAGAGAGCAAGGATGCAGCAGAGGGCAGAGGGAGACTGCCCGAAGCAACGTGTCATCAAAAGCCTCCAAAGCTACGGGCACGATTCTATTCCAAGCAGCACGAATCCGCCGCCCGCGCGCAGACAGAGACACGAATTCCCCAGATTGGAAAAACTGAAGGCTGAACTTTGGTTAGTTGTTGCCGGCGGCCCGCGCCAGCAGAGACTTGGTCGGCGCCTCGCGCAGATACTTGTGCGGATTTACCGGGGTCTCGCCGATGCGAACTTCATAGTGCAGGTGCGGGCTGGTAACGCGGCCACTGGAACCGACGTAGCCAATGACCTGTCCGCGATGGACCTTCTGTCCGGAGGTGACGGCGAAGCCGGAGAGGTGTCCGTAGCGCGTGCTGACGCCGTTGCCGTGGCTGAGCTTGATCAGGCGGCCGTAGCCGCTCTCGAAGTCTGCGAAGGTAACGGTGCCATCGGCCGGGGCGACAATCGGTGTGCCGGAGGGCACGGAGATGTCGACGCCGCTGTGGAATGCGCCTTCTCCGCGGAACGGATCGATGCGCTCGCCGAAGGAGCTGGTCAGGCGTCCCATGACAGGCCAGAGGTTCGGAGCCGCCGCTGCGCGCGCCCAATCAGTCAGCGAAGCCACGCGTGTGCCGGTACCCAGACCTTGGGTTGCCGCGCCGCTCAGGGCCGAGCCGCGCAGGGCGTAAAGCTGGTCGAGCGATGCCTTGTACTGCTCCGGCTTCACCTGCTCGGTGGTCGGCAGCAGCTTATTTTCGTTCTTCAAACCGTAGAGGGCGGAAACTTCGCCGGCGATGCTTCCCAGCGAGGCCACCTGAATGTCCTTTTCCTTGCTCTCCTGTTCCAACCGGTTGTAGTTGGCAGCCAGCTGGTTCTTCTCCGTGCGGAGCTGATTGAAGTTGGAAACCTTTGCCAGCATGCGCACGTAGCTGCCTGCCATGCCGGTAATGGTGAACATGCCAATGATGGCTCCGACAAGGAAGACATAGAGATAGTGGAGAGGAATGGGAATCTTGCGAAGCTGGCCTTCGGAATCACGCGCAACAAACAGGATGTAGAAGCGCTTTCGCAAAATCAGGATCTCCGGTTTGAGGTCGAGGTTCAGAGCTGCCAAAACAAACTTGGCTCGCAAAACATCACAAGCCGGAGACAACCGCTGTGGAAAGCGGAATCAATCCGGCCGAACCTCAGAACTTACTTATTCAGGCTAGCAATCGAGGGGGGCAGTGTCAACCAGAAGTGTCCGCACGAAGGGGCGCTGCCCCTCCGACGAACGCAGCACTCACTTTAGTATCAATATTTTAGAGCGATGCCATCGTCCGATTTCGCGTCCTGTGGCCGCACGGCCAGGAGAAACAGCGCCAGCAACGCCATCCAGACACGAACCCCTGTGGTGTACTCCGCATCGGCAAAGGTGAGGAAGTGCGGTAGAGCGAGCAGCACCACGACCGCCACCAGCAGGGATGCGTATGGCAACCGTTTCCATCGTCCACTCCAGATTCCCCAGGCAAACACGACACATGCAGCCAGCGGAGTGAGATGCGTTACAAGCTGGCGAACCAAGAGCGGCCCGCGAGCTTGCCACCATGCGCCTTCCGAACCGTCACTCCAGCGTGCAGTCAGGTCTGTGAGATAGCACGCATAGATGCGCTGGGCCACACGGCGCAGCGTTTGGCCGGGATGCTGCCGGATGTAATCCCTGGCTCGGTCGAGGCTGTAGCGGCAATAGGCAATCTCGCCCATCTCCCGGTAGCGCCGGGCCTCGACTGGGTCACTCGCCGGGTGCGGCGGATGCAGCGGCGCCAGCACACACTCCATCGCGTTATTCCCCTGAAACAGCTCAAAGCCGCTGTTAGAGCGGAGCGGAACAAACTGGTGAAAGACAACCGCATTGCGCACCAGCCACGGAGTGATCACCAGCAGCAGGCAGAAAATGCTGAGCGCCGCCTGACGAAGGATTTGCCGGTTGGCGCGCATTCGCAGGATCGGCACCAGCAACGCGACCGCAATAATCAGCAGCGGCGTCACATTGATCAGCAGCATGACACCCGCGACGAGCCCCAGCGCAACGCTCCGGCGGCGATTCGGTTCGTCCCACCACCGCATGGCCAACAGAACGAAGCCCGCCAGCGCCGCCTCCTGCCAGACGAAGTACCAGGTCCTGCGTACATTCGAGAGCGATTCAGGCCAGAAGGTCATAAGCAGCACCACCGCCAGCGGCAACCACCGGGCGATCCTGCCGGATGCCTGCGCAACCAGCCTGCGGGCAAGCAGCCAGTAAAAGCCCACGGCAAGTCCACCGACGAGGGCCTGCATGGCATAGAGGATGGCGTTGGCTTGCTCGGGCGAACCCGCGGCGAGCAGCGCCAGAGCGTAGGCGCCGGGAACCAGCGGACACTCCCATGCGGTTGGCTCCAACCCCGGACTGAAAGGCGAGCTAAAACCGCGCCCCGCGGCCAGATTCAGGGCAATCGCGCCCATCTCATTGCTCTGATAGCTGAGCGATTCCAGGTTCTCCGGGCTGCTTTGAGCAAGCCTCACCACATTTACACCGCGAACCGCCACGGCAAGCGTCAGCACCAGCAGAAAGCCCACAAACCACCGGCGGCGGGAGAGCGCGGGGCCAATCGACCGCGAAGGCTCGGGTGCGGCGGCGCGAATGTCAGGGCAAGTAGGCATCTGTGGGTAGCAGGTGTTTGCCATAAAAGTAGCATGCGGCGGCGCGAGCGGCATCCCGCTTCGAGCGCGCCGGCAATAGTTGTCTGCCGTCCGGCTCCGCGTTACTCTCGGCACATGGCACTGGTGGAACAGGAATTGATTCGCCGCATCCGGCAGGCATCGGCGGCGGCATCTCCGCGAAAAGAGGCTGGGGCGCACGTGGTGCGCTCGATCGGCGATGACTGCGCGGTGCTGGAGGCCGCCCCCGGGCAGCAGATACTGGTTACCACCGACTTCAGTCTCGAAGGTGTGCACTTCCGCACCGAGTGGCATCCGGCAGATTCGGTTGGTCACCGCTGCCTGACGCGCGGCCTGAGCGACATTGCCGCCATGGGGGGCGAGGCGACAGCGGCCTTCCTCTCCCTGGCACTGCCCGCAAGGACGCCGAAACGCTGGGTTGACCAGTTTATGGAAGGGATGCTGCGGCTGGCACGACGCCACGGCGTCACGCTCGCCGGCGGTGACATTGCACAGTCGCCCGACGGAATCCTGGCCGACATCATGGTGCTGGGCACGGTTCCGGCAGGTAAGGCCATTCTGCGCAGCGGAGCGCAGCCGGGTGACAGCATCTACGTGACCGGCGAATTGGGCGCGCCCATGGCGCTGCTGGAGCAGATGTTTGCCGAACCGACAAGGCGCTTCCGCGCCAAGGCGTACCCCGCGCATTTTTATCCCGAACCACAGTTGGCCGTGGCGCGCGTGCTGCGCGAAAAGGGCCTGCCCTCGGCGATGATGGACATCAGCGACGGACTCTCTACGGACCTGTCGAACCTGTGCCGCGAAAGCCAGGTGGGGGCAGTACTGCGCGAGGACGCCATTCCGGTTGCGACGCTCAACCGACACGAAGTGGAACTGCGCCACGCCCTGCACGGCGGCGACGAGTATCAACTGCTGTTCACCGTGCCTCCGGGCCGTCGCGTACCCGCCCAGATTGCCGGCGTGGCGATCTCGCTCATCGGCTACATCACCGAAGGCAATGAACTGGGACTGGAGCACGAAAACGGTTACGTGACCGAGCTGGTGCCGCAGGGATGGCAGCACTTCAGCCCGCAGGCGAAGTCGACCACTCGAAAAGCACGCAAGACCCGCCTTTAGAAGCTGCGATGCGCGAAGGCCGCAGCGAACGCTGCGGCCCGTGAACTCCATCTTCACTCTGGTTTTACGCGCGGCGCGCTACTGCACCGCCACTCCGAGTTGCGTCAGGCGTGCGCGCGCCTGTTGCTGGTACGGCGAAGGGATGACTGATTCGGCGCGGTAGTTGGCCACGGCTTCATCTCTTTTCCCCTGTTGCTCCAGGCATTGCGCGAACACAAAGTGCTGTGCAGGGCGGTCTGGCGTAATGGCAATGGCACGGCGCAACGGCTCCTCGGCGGCGGCGAACTTCCCTTGGAACATCCGAACCTGACCAAGCTGAAACAGCGCGCGCGGCGCAGCTACCAGCTCCACCACATGCTCCAGTTGCCGCTCGGCCGCCGGCAGGTCTCCACGCTGGAGGTATTGGTCGGCCAGCGAGTACGCAGCGCGCGTGTTTTGGGGCGCGACCTTGGCCGCCTGCGACCACAGGGCGAGGTCGTTGGCCCAGTTCGGCTCCTGTGCCAGCAACGCGGCTGACTGCCACGCCAGCAGCAGCACACCGGCCACCACATAAGCCTTGAGCGCGTTGGCTGGCGAAACCTTGCGCGCGCCGTGCCAGAGCAGCCAACTCACCAGCAGCGCGAAGAAGGCGGAGGGAATGTAGGTGAAGCGGTCATGCACCACCACGTTGATCTGGAAAATGTTCAGGTCAAGCACCGGCACAAAGCTCGCCAGCATGGCCACTGAGCAGAAGCCCACGAGCGCACCGCCCTCGAGCTTTCGGGCAAACCAGAAGAGCACCGCCGCAACTACGATCAGCACTGACAGCGGCGCCCAGAACTGCGGCCCCGGCGAGGTGACATAACCGAGGTCATAGAACGGGCTGAGCGAATGCGGCCACACCATCATGCGGAGATAGGCAAGCAGCGCCGAGGGCCACGTCAACACCATCGTGGAAAGCGGCAGATGCGTTTCATTGCCGAAGAAACCCTGGAATGCCCGCTGCCGAAGAACCCCATACACGGCTGCGGTGGCGATGAGCGCAATGGCCGGGACGGCGTGCACACGGATGGAGCGGTCGCTTTCCTCGGCGAAGAAAAACTCATAGGCCGCAAATAGCACGGGCAGAACAATTGCCGTCTCCTTGGTCCAGAGGCCGAGGAAGAAGACGAGGCAGACCATTCCCAAGCTGAGGACGCTACGCTGGCGGCGATAGTGAAGATAGGCCAGCATGCCGCCGCAGATAGAGCAGGCTACGAGCGGGTCGGCGACGGTGGAGGCGAAGGCGACGGCCTCAAGGTGCACGGCGTGCACCGCGAACAACGCGGCTGCGATGAGCGCCACGCGGCGATCCGCACAGAGCGCCAGCGCCAGCCGGAAGAATAACGCGCAGGCCACGGCGTGCAACAACAGACTCGTCAGGTGGTATCCCCAGGAGTGCAGGCCAAAAAACTGGAACTCGAAGAACTGGACCATTCCGGTGACGGGGCGGTACATCATCGTTGTGGCATCGAGCTTTCCGGCTAGCAGCCGCATCGGCGTAGACCAGTCGCGCAGGGTCGCGTTGCCGACGATTGCAAACTGATCGTCCCAGACGAATCCATAGCCGAGCGTGGGAAGGTAGGCCAGAATGGCCAGCAAAGACGGCAGCCACGGCGCCAGGCGGTCAAGAATGGAGTGCTGCAGATCAACAGATTCAGATGCGGTGTTCACGTCGGCGTGCATGGCCCCTCGCGCGGAACAGTGTTCGCTCGCATTCTACCGGACTCCGCCGGAGATGATGCTGCCTTGCGCGCAAAACGAAGCGGGCAGCATGGCCGCCCGCTCGCAATATTCAGCTTCTGGCTCAGGCGCGGCGCAGCACCGTGCACACCGAGGCGCAGACCGGCCCGCCGATATTGAAGGTCGCGGCCAGCTTTGGATTTTTCACCTGAAGCTCCGCCGGAGCCTTGCCCAGCAACTGCCACACGCACCAGCCGATCATGGCGATGCCGGTGGCGCCCACCGGGTGGCCTTTGGCGATGAGTCCACCGCTGAGGTTGATGCCGCACTCGCCATCCACGCGCGCGCGGCCGTCCACCCAGTACTGCGCGCCCTTGCCCGGCGCGGCTTTGCCGATGACTTCCGTGCCAAGCGCACCCATGACGGTGAAGCAGTCGTGCACTTCGGCCACGTTGACGTCGGCGGCGGAGGCACCGGCCATCGCATAAGCCTTGTGCATGGCGCCCAGCGCTCCCGCCGGATGCAGAACATCGCGGCCGGCCTTCATCAGCGGGTCGGTGGCCTGCGCGTAGCCGGCAATCTCCACGCAATCCTGCTTCTTTGCCCCAAGCTTGGCGAGGCCTTCCTCGGTGGCGAGGATGAGCGTGGCATAGCCGTCGGTGATCTGCGAGCAGTCGTAGGTCTTCAGCGGCAGACCGTCGACGATGTAGCGGTTGCGCTCGCCAAGATTGGCGCACTCGTCGAGCGTCACCTTGATCTTCTGCATCTGCGCATACGGGTTGCGGTTGCCGTTGGCGTATTCCTCCGAAGAAATGGCCGCCAGGTCGCGCTCGCTGACGCCGTAGGCCGCCATGTAGTCGCGCATGATCTCCGCGAACAGGTGCGGAAAGATGTAAACCTTGCCCTCGCGCTCGCCGGGATGCGAGAAGACGCCGAGCGACCGGCCGACCAGCTTGCCATCCATCTTGCCTTCGGCGTCACGCATCTTTTCATAGCCAAGCGCAAAGCCCACGTCGCCCCAGCCAGCCTGCAGCTTCAGAATGGTGGAGAGCACAGCCTGTCCGCCGGAGGCGCAGGCGTTCTCCACCGCCTCAATCGGCTTGCCGCCCAGCCCGGGCACCATGGCCACCAGCCCCGAGCAGAGGCCCTGCTCGTTGAGCGAGATGTTGCAGGCCGCGCCGACGGCACCCACGTCAAGCACAGAAGGTTCGCAGCCGACATTGGCGCAGGCTTCGGTGATGGCGTTGCTGAGAATCTCCGGCACGGTCATGGCCATCAGCTTGCCGAACTTCGATTGCGTGTATCCAGCGATGTAGATCTTCTTCATGGTTGTCCTCTGGTTCGGAATCCCGCGTCAGGTGCGCGGTGCGAGCTCGGGATGGCGCTCGCGGTACATCTGTTGCAACTGCGGCTTGACGACCTTGCCGAGCGCATTGCGCGGCAGTTCCTCGACGAACACATAATCCGACGGCAACTTGTAATGCGCGATCCGCGCCTCCAGCAGCACGTTAAGGCTTTCATGTGGGGGCGGCGCACCGGGGCGCAGCACAAGAAAAGCCACGCCCGACTCTCCCCACTTTGGATGCGGCACGGCGACGACCGATGCTTCCTGCACGGCCGGATGTTGCAGCAGGAGGTTCTCGATCTCCGCCGGATAGACGTTCATGCCGCCGCTGATGAACATGTCCTTGGAGCGCCCGGCGATGTAGAAGCAACCGTCGCGGTCGCAGCGCGCCTGGTCTCCGGTGTGGAACCAGCCCTCGGCGTCGATGGCGGCGGCGGTGGCCTGCGGGTTGCGCCAGTAGCCGAGGCAGACATGCGCACCACGCAGTTGAAGTTCGCCAATCTCATCCGGCGCACACGGTGAGCCGTCGGCGCGAACCACGCGGGCTTCGGTCATCAGGAACGGCACACCGACCGAGCCGGGCTTTTCGCGCGCGGTCTCCAGTGTCTGCGCAAAGCAGTTCACGCCGACCTCGGTCATGCCGTAGCCCTGTTTGAAGTGGATGCCGCGCTGTTGATAGGCCTCCAGTAGATAAAGCGGCAGGGGCGCGCCGCCGCTGATCATCCAGCGCACACGCGACAGGTCGGCCTGCGCGAAGGACTCGTGCTCGATGAGCATCTTGAAGATCGTAGGTACGGCCATCGCCACCGTGTAGCCGTAGCGTCCGAAGGCCGCGCTCAGTTCGGCGGGGTCAAAGCCACGATGCAGAGCGATGGTTCCTCCGGCGGCCACGAGCGGCGTGAGAAAGACGAACAGGCCTCCGGCATGACACATGGGCAACACCACGGGCGCAATATCCGCGGAACTCAACTCCCAGCTCAGCACGGTGCCATAGGCGTTGGCCATCACCTGGCGGTGCGGAATCATGACTCCCTTGGGAACGCCGGTGGTGCCGCTGGTGTAGAGCATGCAGTAGATGTCGTCGGGTGCGGCGCGATGGACGACGTAGTTGTGCGGCTCGAAGCAGGCGCAGGCCAGCGCGTAGCGCACATCGGTAGGTGCCTTAGCTTCGTCGAGGGCGACCCAGTGACGCACAATGCCCGAGGCACGAATGGCGGCCAGTTGCGGAGCGCAGGATGCCTCGTAGTGGATGGCGGATAGCTCGGCGTCGCGGGCAATCTGTTCGAGTTCGGCGGGGGCCAACCGGTAGTTGAGCGGCACAAGAATGACACCGCTCTTGCCAGCGGCAAACAGCGCGTCCACATACTCCATGCGGTTGCGCGCGATGATGCCGACGCGCTCTCCGGCCGCAATACCGAGCTTGGCCCAGAGCTGTGCGCAGCGCGTGGCGCGTGCGTCAGCCTCGGCGTAGGTGTAACTTGCGCCGTCGGCCACGGAAATGAAGGCCGTGCGCGAAGGCGTCAGCCGTGCACGCGCGCCGAGCAGGTCTCCGGCATTCACGCCTTCGTCTCCTGTTGCGCATGGTTGGCAGGCGCGGGCACCTCCGCCAGCAGCAGTTGGCGCAGCGCGCTGGCGTAGGCCTTGGGATGCTCCTGCTGCGGAACGTGTCCGGCATGTGGAATGGTGGTGAGGCGGCTGGCGGGCAACTCCTGCATCATGCGGCGCGCGACCGTCAACGGCACCAGGCGGTCACTCTCTCCCCACAGCAGATCGACCGGCACGCGCATGCGCCAGAGCTGGCCGTCGAGCAGGTACTGCGACATCTCCTCCTTGCCGACCATTGCAAGCCTGCCCACCGGCCCTTCGCGCAACTGGCGCGCAAGGTCATCGAGCACAAAGCCCGCGGGCTTGGGTGTGGCTGCGTCCATCGTGGCCTCAAAGAGGCGAATCATCTCCTCGCGGCTCTGCGGAATCTCCACCAGATCGGGACGCTCGCCACGCACCGCGCCGCCGCCAGTGGCGATCAGCCGCGCCACGCGCTCGGGATGATGGAAGGCGTAGTACATGCCCACCCACGCGCCAAGCGAATTGCCGACGATGATCAGCGGCGTTCCCGCGGCCTTGGCGGCAATGACGGCATCCAGCCCCTGAAGGATGGAGCCGACGTGCAGCGGGCCGCTGGAGGGAGCGCTTTCGCCGTGTCCGGCGAGGTCGGGGACGATGACGTGGTAACTGCTTGCAAAGCCCTGCGCCACTTTGGCCCAGGTCCCGGCGTGGTCGCCCGCGCCGTGCAACAACAGCAGGATGGGGCCGGAACCGCTCTCAAAGACACACTGCGGCCCGGCACCGCTCTCCACGATGGAGCGCACAAAGCCAGCGTTTTGCAGCGCGCGGCGGTCACGACGGAAGAGCATGGCGATGGGCGAACGCCACATGGACACCATGGTAGGCACTACGGCAAACACCACGAACACGACGATCACGAGCAGGACCAGCTTGAACATAATTCCCCCGTGAGACGGTGAGGGGCGATGCTGCCTGCATCACCCCTCGCAAGCATTACGGCATGCGGAAGGCCGCCGCCGCCTGGTTATAGCCGACGCCGGAACCGACCAGCAACACGAGGTCGCCCTGACCGATCTTCTTCTTCTCGATCGCATCGTCGAGCGCCATGCCCACGCAGGCCGAGCCGGTGTAACCGTATTCGCCCATGATCATATGCGCGCGCTCAATGGGCAGTTCGAGTTTCTGCATCACCAGTTCGATGGTGCCCTTGCGGACCTGCGTGAAGATGATCTGCGTGACCTCTTCGAGCGAGAAGCCAATATCGGTCTGGAGCTTGCGCACCAGCCTCGGCCAGCCCTCGTCGTTGATCTCCGGCGGATAGCGGTCATACATCCTGACCTTGGTTCGGCCGTTCTCCACGTTGGCGACCGTGGCGGGTTCGGCGGTACCACCGGCGGCGATCATCCACTTGTCGGCGTAGCTGCCATCGGCCTGGAAGGCGGAGCCGAGGTAGCCCGGCCTGTCGGAGGGTTCAAGCACGGCCGCCCCGGCTCCGTCGCCATAGAAGAAGATCATGGGGTCATGCGGGTCGGCGAGTTTGTGCATCAGGTAGACGCCGACCACGAGCACGGTCTTGATGGAAGGATTGGTGGCAATCAGGCCCGCGCCCGCGGAAAGCCCCGTGGGGAACGAGGCGCAAGCACAACCCACGTCGAAGGTGCCAGCGTTCTTCGCGCCCAGCTTGTGCTGCAGCACCACGCTGGTGGAGGGCGTGATGTAGTCGGGCGAATCGGTGCCGAGGATGATGAGGTCGACATCCTCCGGCTTGCGTCCGGCGCGCTCGAGCGCCAATCTTGCGGCGGGCAACGCCACGTCGCTGGTGGCCCAGTCGTCGGGCGCGTAGTAACGCTGGCGGATGCCGCTGCCGGCCTCCATCTTGTCGATGAATTCCGGCACGTGCGCCAGTTGCGGGCGCATGTCGTTATTCGTCACCAGGCGCTCGGGCACGTATCTTGCGGTGGAAACAATGGTTGCGTATCGCATGCTTATCTTCTCCGCTTCTGGTTATGTCCCGACCACAAGCGCGCCGTCGACCGAGAGGCAGGTTCCGCTGACGTAGGCGGCCTGATCGCTGGCGAGCCAGCAGTAGGCGTTGGCAATGTCCTCGGGCTTGCCCATGCGGCCAAGCGGCGTATGCTGCTTCATGCTTTCGATGACTTTTTCCGGCATAGCGCTGAGAATTTCCGTGGCGATAAAGCCCGGCGCAACCGCGTTGACGCGAATGCCGAACTTGCCCAGTTCGCGCGCCCAGGTCTTGGTCATGCCAATAACGCCCGCCTTGGTGGCCACGTAGTTCGTCTGGCCAAAGTTGCCATAGAGGCCCACCACCGACGAAGCACTGAGAATGACGCCCGCACCCTGCGCGATCATGACCGGCACCACGGCCCGCGTGCAGAGGAAGACGCCCTTCAGGTTCACGCCGAGGACCGCATCCCACTGCTCGTCCGTCATGGTGGAAACCACCGCGCCATCCTTGAACTTCACCAGTTGCGCGTCGCGCACAATGCCCGCGTTGTTCACCAGTACGTCCACCCGCTGCCAGCGCGAAACAACCTCGGCGACGGCGGCTTCAACCGCGTCCTTCTCTGCGACGTTCACCACCTGGAACAGGCACTGCCCGCCCGCCTGCTGGATGGCCTCGGAGAGATCCGCGGCGTTCTTGTTGTTCACGTCCCAAGCTGCAATGCGTGCGCCTTCACGGGCGAAGCGCAGCGCCGTGGCCTTGCCGATGCCTGCCGAGGCGCCGGTGACGATCACAACCTTGTCACGCAATCCGAACTCATTCATGGTTCCGGTTCCCCCGTCTCCAACATGGAGACCTGTTCGGGCGGTCCTGTCCGGTGAACCTGCACGAAGCAGGCCCACCGGACGGATGACGCCGGGTTAGAAGTTGTACTTCAGCGCGAACTGCGCCACGCGCGGTCCCGTCGAGGTGCGGATGACGTGGCCGAACGTTGTCCCATAAACACTGACCGGGTTGGCAAAGTTCGTGTGGTTGAAGATGTTGAAGAACTCACTGCGGAATTCGACCTTCTGCGTGTCAGTCAACGGGAAGAACTTGACCACGGAGAAGTCCCAGTTGGACTGCCCCGGCCCGCGCATGACGTTGCGCAGCGGATTGCCATAGGTGTAGGCGGGAACCGTGGTGAAGGCCGTGGTGTCGAAGTACGAATTCAGCCGGCTCATGACGTCGCCATGCTTGACAGCCGAATCCACGGTGCGTCCGCTGGCCAGTTGACCGAAGACGCTGGAGAAGGCCGAGGCCGAGCCGACGATGCTGAACGGCGTGCCCGTCTGGAACGTGGTAATGCCGGCGATCTGCCAGTTATTGATGAGGCTGGCAGCCGTCTTGTTGGCACCACGATAGAGCTTCGGCACGTCGTACATGTAGCTGACGATGAAACGGTGGCGGCGGTCGAAGTCCGACGACGCGAAGTAATGCAGCTTCGTGTTGCCGGGCATGCCCACCAGGTCGTTCACATCGCCGCCCGAGTAGTCGTCGATGGAGTGCGACCACGTGTAGCTGGCCAGGAACTGCAAGCCGAACGAGTAGCGCTTGGTCACGCTGGCCTGCAGCGAGTTGTAGTTCGACTTGCCGGTCGTCTGCTCAACATAGGTGCCGAGCACCGGACTGACGAAGTTCGACATGGCGCCCAGATACGGCTGCTGCGCCAGCGGGTCGGTGATGGTGTTGAGGCTCACAAGATGCGTGAGCTTGCGGCCGCTGGAGCCGACATAGCTGATGTCGACGAGCCAGGTGCGCGCCGGTTGATACTGCACGCCCAGGTTGTACTGCTCTGTGTACGGCGTGCGGAAGTTGTGAATGTCCGGGAAGATGCCGCTGCCGGGCTGCGCGGTCGCCGTGTATCCGTAGAGCGGAGAGCCCGGCAGATAGTACGGCAACGAGGCCGTGCTGAGCGGGAAAGCGCTGGGCAGCGGCACGTTCACGAACGGCGCCGCCAGGTTGATGATGTTGGTGGTGAAGTTGGAGACCGGGCTGACGGCAACCATGTCATACGGCGTGTTGAACACCTGGCTGTTGAACAGACGGGAGTTCATGCGGTCGTAGTAGATGCCGGCGCCGCCGCGGATGACCATCTTGTCGCTGGCCAGCGGCCGGAAGCTGAAGCCGAAGCGCGGCGCAAGATTGTTGCCGTCGAGTGAGACGAGGCCGTTGGTCACCTTGGGCACGCCCTCGAGGTGTCCGTTGCCCGCCTGCACAAAGCCAGCGGTCATGGTGTAGGTCGCGGCGTCGTAAACCACTTTGTTCGGATCGAAGCCGACAAAGCGGCCCTTGGTCTCATAGAACGGACCGAACAAGTCGTAGCGCAGACCGAAGTTCAGGGTCAGGCGTGAGTTGACGCGGTAATCCTCCTGCAGGAATGCCGCCCAGTCGTTGGCGCGGTTTTCGCGCGAAGGATCGCCGGAGCCCATGATGGTGAGCAGCGGCATGCCCATGGCCATGGTGGCGTAGTTGTAGAAGTAAATCTGGCCGCGGGTGTAAGCGTTGAACGTCAGGTTGATCTCCTGCCGCTTGTACTCGGTGCCGAGCTTGATGGTGTGCTTGCCGCGAGTGAGCGTCAGGGTGTCATTGACCGAATAAGTCTTTGTCTGGCTGAACTGGTCGGCCAGCGGCGAGGCGTTCAGGTCAATGGAGTTGCTGACCTCGATGGTGGGCGCGCCGGGGAAGATGCTGGCCAGCGGCGAGGTGATGCCCCAACCGGCCGCCGTGAACGGCTCGTCGGGCCTGCCGGCAGCGGTGATGACGTTGCCTCCCAGACGAAAATCGTTGACCGCCGTGTTGGAGATGACGTGCGTGTCATTGAAGGACAGCACGCGGTTGTGAATGTCGACCTCGGTGGCCGCACCCGGAGCCTGCAACGGGTTCTGCACACCGGCAAAGCTGTACAAGCCCTGCTTGGTCGGGTTGTTCGCCCAGAAGAACTTGGCGCTGAGGCGGTTCTTGGAGTTCACCTGAAAATCGATATTGGTGTTGAACTGGTCTTCCTGGAACTTCGAAGTGGTAGGAATGGTCACCGTTCCGCTGCCGTTGATGGCCGACGGAATCAGGTACTGCCCGTTGGGTAGCGTGGCCTGGAACATCTTTAGCGCGATGGCGTTGACGTAGAGCGCCGAGGGCAGTCCCACGGCAGTAGCTACACCGGCCGCCGAGCGATCGCTGGTCAATCCGGCAGGCACCGTCACCGTCGACAGCGAGTTCAGCAGCGAAGTGCCGTTGGTTTCGCGCGTTCCCTGATACGAGAGGAAGAACCACGCTTTGCCCTTCACGATCGGTCCGCCCAGGGCGGCGCCGAACTGATTGCGCTTGTAGACCGGGCGATCGGTTCCCTGCTGCTTCAGGAAGAAGTTGTTGGCATTGAGCGCGTCATTGCGCAGGAACTCATAGAGCGAACCGTGATACTGGTCGCTTCCGCTCTTGGTGACGGCCGCAACCACGCCGCCGGTGCTGCGTCCCTGCGTGGCGTCGTAGAGGCTGGTCTGAACGATGAATTCCTGCAGCGTGTCGGTGGCGGGCACAGCAAGGTTCGGCGTGGCACCGGTGCCAATGGAGCTGGCGTCCATGCCGTTGATGACCACGGCGTTCGACGTGGTGCGCGAGCCGTTGACGCTGATGACCGCATCGCCACGGCCCAGTTCGCTGCTGTTGGCGAGCGAGCCGCTGGTGCCCGGCGTGAGCGTGAGCAACTGCGTGAAGTTGCGGGTGGGCAGCGGCAACTGCGTGATGGTCTGCTGCTCAATGACCTGTCCGGTGGTGGCGTTCTCGGTGTTCACCTGCGCGGCTGAGGCGCTGACCGTGAGCGTTTCGCTGCCGGCAGCCGCAACCTTCATCGACAGGTTGATCAACGCGCTTTCGGTGATGCGCACGGACACCTGCTCCACCTTTACGCGGGAGAAGCCCTTGGCCGAGCACTCAAGCGTGTAGAGGCCCGGTGGCAGCAGCGGAAAGGCGTAGTGGCCGGTGGCGTCAGTGGGCACCGTGCGCTTGACGCCGCTCTCATTGACCAGCGTGAGGTTGGCGGTGGTGACGACGGCGCCCGAGGGGTCGGTGACTGTGCCCGAGACCTGCCCGGTGGTGGCGGTCTGCGCCAGCAGTTGGCCTCCGAGGACCAGCACGAGCGCAAGGCAAAGGATCCAGTGGATGCGTGTGGACTTCATTTCTTCCTCCTGTGTCGGCTCCCGATCAAACGATCCGCCCGGCGGGGCGCGAGGGGCGCGCTCCGCTTCGGCGTCTGATTGCCGCAACCCTGGGTTGCAACCCGTATGAAGTGGGCGATCGCTTCTGATTCCGGAACACCGAGGTGGTCATGGCCACCAAATAGCGTCTCAACGAGGTAGTAAAGAAAGAACTGCAGGTACACGGCCGCAAAGGCCAGCGCCGGATCCACACCCTTGGGACTCTTCTTGGGAAACGCGTTGGGGCTCATGGCCCGCAGCGCCGAAGGAAGGTCCTGGAAAATGTGGCGGAAATGCTTGTTGCCGAACTCGACGACGTCGATGTACATCAGGCGCCAGTAGTCGGGGTGGTTGGCGACGATCTCGCGCACAGCCTGCGCCAGTCGTCCGAGGTTCTCCTCCGACATGGACCCCAGCAGCGGGGTCAGGGTCTCAGCCTGCACCTGGGCCATGCGCAGCCCATAGCGGCGGACGAGGCTCTCGAAAATCTCTTCCTTGGTGCGGTAGTAGTTGTAGATGTTTCCGAGCGAGATGCCGGCGGCCTCGGCGATTTCCCGCACACTGGTGCCGTGGTATCCCTGTCGGGTAAAGATGGCGAGCGCAGTGTCCTCGATGTGGATCTGGTTGCGCTCGACGGTCTCGCCTTGCAGTTTGGGCATGGCCGTGGTCTCCGAGGGGTGGAAATCCGGTCTTTCGGGTACCCAATAAAACGAACGTCCGTTTTCTTTGCGAGGCCCACAATCCCCGACAGCAAAAACGAAAACGAACATTCGCTTTTACCGCCGGGCAGCCCGGAACTCTACCCACCGCCCCTCAGGCTGTCAAGCTAATTCCGCCATAAGAAAAACAGGATTCAGTCGTTCATTTTGCAGAGAGAAACACATGCAGACGTTCGTTATGGAGGAAAAGTAGAACACTCTGTTCTTACAAGGTGAATGGCAATAATGCAGAGTTAGGGGTATCTACCAATAATCCATATTCGGCCCTAATGAACTCATGTCCCACGAACAACAGAAATGGATCATATGTAGTCAATTTCGTGGCTTTATATATGATTGCCGTTGCGAGAATTTCGGCATCTTTTGATTTCAGGCGCTTCTGATCTGAGGGACAACCATGATCAATGGCACGAGCCAATATCTCGGGTGAGTTCCGAAAATCGAATCGAAAACCCAAACGGCTTGTAAGAAGACCGACGTCTCTGTTGTTGTTTAACTGCTGGACAAAGGGATAATCGAGAAAAGCAGAGAGTACGTGTTCCGCTGGCTGGTCATTATTGACTCGAACAACTTCTCCCAGGACTGCCGTAGGAATGCCGATAATACATCTATGGTTTTCGCACTCGCTCAACTCGTAGTTTAAGCCTGGAAGTTTATCTTCCTCCTTATTAAAGAACCCAAGTAAACAACATGTATCCCAAACAATAAGTTGAGGAGCCTTAGTCGGCATCGCGTAGTCTCCTCACGAATGCAACGGAATCTAATCCCTCCGGTAGACGCAGAGCCCCTTCAAGGGCTTCAATGCTTAGAGATGGAGTTTCAGGTAGCTGCCTCACATTCTCCACATTTACTTGATAGGGCCATGGATCACCAGAACGGTAGTAGAGCAGCCCTGACACATCCAGCAGGTGTTCAAAAGTCTCCCCCAACTTCCCAATAAATCCTTCGTCAGAATAGAAACACTTCACATGTCTCTCGGGAGCCAGTGGAAGTTGTAATCTAAACCAACGCTCTTTTGGATTCCAGCTATTCAGAACCGCGAGTCTACCCCTAATAATTCCTGGCATTGCATACTCTTCTGATGGGAGAGATGCGACGGCCTCATTCATCCTTTTTTGCGTCAATACCGTGATTGGTCTTGGTTCACTACTATCAATTCTTGAAACTGAAACGTTCAGGTTGGTCGTAGCATTGCCAAAGTCAGCCAACGCGTTGATTACAGTGCGCTTGACGCCATCAGGAGCCTTGCCTGTATGCTCTATTTCGTCAATTACAGCATTCCAACGCTCAACAATGCCGCCAGCGATGACACCCGTCTGTGCATCTACAGGCTCTACCTCGAGAATGGCTGAGGAACGCTCCAGTGCGGTGATTTCCCACCTCACTTGTTTCCCTGTTGACAATGCCAGTTCCGAAAGAGCTGTCAACCACTTCGAGGCTGTCGTCAAAAAATCTTGTGCATCCACAGGATGCTGAGGGTCCTCTGCCGGTTTTACGGTGAGCCTGATTCTTGGTTCCAGACGCTTCATAGTTTCAATCTTAGACTTGCGTTGGACCTCCGAGGAGACCCTTCGATCTACTGAGATGATCTCGACCACCGTTCCTGTTTCGCGCAGCAGCTTAGCGCGGAAACGAAGCAAATGGAACTGAATTCGCAGAACGCACCGGCATGAGCGGGGCGTTCGTTTGGTAGAGCAGAATCGAAGAAACAAATTTCAGAAGCGCGGTTACAGTCACCAGTGAAACAAGGGCGGATGGAGTATCAAAGCAAGACACCGTCGCGCAAACAACTATCGCTTGCGCGATGCTGGCCGCCGGTTGAAAATGCTGGGCAACATCAGAAGCCTGTTCCCCCACGGTGCCAACAAGTAAGACACATCTGCTCCAGGAGGCGCGCAATGAAGAAGTACCTGGCTGAGTTCATCGGAACCTTCACGCTGGTGCTGTTCGGTTGCGGTACGGCCGTGGTGGCCGGAAAGAGTGTGGGCGTACTGGGCATCGCGTTTGCATTTGGCTTCGCGCTGATCGCGATGGCCTATGGCATCGGGCCAATCTCGGGATGCCACATCAACCCTGCGGTCAGCCTCGGAGTGTTCGTGGCTGGGCGCATGAGCATTGGGGACATGGCTGGCTATATCGCCGCGCAATTTCTCGGCGGCATTGCCGGAGCTGGTGTGCTGTCGGTGATCGCCACCGGGCTGCTCACGGGCTACACAACCGGCAGCGGACTCGGCCAGAACGGCTGGGGCGAAGGCTACGGCGCAGGCTACGCGCTTTCGGCGGCCATTACCTTTGAGTTCGTCGCCACGCTGTTGTTCGTCATCGTTATTCTTGGCTCCACGCAGAAGGCGGCGCCCGGGCAGATGGCGGGGCTGGCCATCGGTATCACGCTGGTCGTGATCCACATCTTCGGCATCAACATCACGGGCGTCTCGGTGAACCCGGCGCGCAGCTTTGGCCCGGCCCTGCTGGTTGGCGGACACGCGCTCGCGCAGGTCTGGCTGTTCTTGGTGGTTCCGAGCCTTGCGGGAGTAGTGGCCGGACTGCTCTTCCGCAATGGACTGCTGGAGACTTCGCCGCAGAAGTAGCGGCTTGACGTTGCAGGCAACGCAAAACGCCCCGGCCATGGCCGGGGCGTTCGCTTGATGCGCGCAGAGCAGACTAGAACATGTTCCAGAGGCTCTGGTTGTAGACGAAGTGATGGAACTGAACTTCGCTGGGCTTGACGATGGTGCCAAGCAGGCGCGGGCAGCGGTCGGCCGAGTTCTGCTTCAGTTCGGCAAAGCGCTCCTTCACGTCGGCACCGAGCAGTTTGGTGGCCCACTCGGAGCCGCGGAAGTTATCCAGCGCGGTGTAGATGTTGTCGGGCAGGTAGCGCTCGGCCTGGCGCAGGTTCTTGATCTTGGCGATCTGACCTTCGAGGCCGGTCTTGAAGACCGACAGCATGACCATGTACGGGTTGGCGTCCGGACCCACCGAACGGACTTCGACGCGCATGGAGCGCTCGTTGCCGATCGGGATGCGCACCATGGATCCGCGATCGGTGGCCGAAGCCTTGATCTGGTTCGGCGCTTCAAAGTGCGGATCGAGGCGGCGATAGGCGTTGACGCTGGCGTTCAGCATCAGGCACAGGTCGTTGCCGGCGGTCAGGATGCGGTCGGTAAATTCCCAGCCGAACTTGCTGAGCATCTCCTGGCCCTTCGGATCCCAGAACAGGTTCTTGCCGTTCTTGCTGACCGAAACGTTGGTGTGCATGCCGCTGCCGTTGACGCCCACAACCGGCTTGGGCAGGAACGAGGCGCTCATGCCCATCTTGGTGGCCACCTGGCGGCAGATCAGCTTGTAGAGCTGGATCTGGTCGGCGGCGGTCAGCACGTCGGCATAGCTGTAGTTGATCTCGAACTGAGAGGGCGCGACCTCGGGGTGGTCCTTCTCATTCTCAAAGCCCATGGCGCGCTGCACTTCAGCCGTGGTGTCAATGAATTCGCGTAGCGGCTCGCCCGGCAGCGAGTGGTAGTAGCCACCGGTATCGACCAGTTCGAACTTGCCGGTCTCATGGAAGTGGCGCTCGGCGTCGATGCCATTGAACAGGAAGCCTTCAATTTCGTTGGCTGCGTTCAGCGTGTAGCCGTTCTTGTCATACTGCGCCTGGGCAAAGTGCTTGAGCACGCCGCGGATGTCGGCCGAGTAGGGCGTGCCGTCCTTGTCGATGACTTCGCCGAAGACCATGACCTTGCCGGGCGCAAAGATGTCAGCCGGCACCCAGTAGAAGGATCCCCAGTCGATGGCGAGGCGAAGGTCGCTCTCGCGCTGCGCGGTAAAGCCGCGGATCGAGCTGCCGTCAAAGGTCAGGTTGTTATAGGCGCCAAGAAGGAACTTCTTGTCATAGTCGAGCATGTGCAGGCGGCCTTCGAGGTCGCTGAACAGCACGGTAACGGCCTTGATCCGCTTCTCGTCGGTCAGGTACTTCAGCCGTTCTTCACGAATCTGATCGGTCGGCACGCGCTTTTTGCGCTGCTCTTTTGCATTCAGGTTAAGCTCTTCCAACTCCGCGTAGGGGAGCTCGAGAAAATTGCGCAATTCCGTAGACATGAACCTCCTTGCAAGGGTCGGTGGACGCTTGAATAGATATTTTGGACAGACCGGTACGTTCAGGTTAACGTGACGCGGGGCCATCGGCTAACACAATGTGCAACACAGCTTATCGAAGTTTTTTATTGGGTCTATAAAGCGCGGCTATCGCTCTTACCGAGCTTGCAGACCGGGCTTTATCTGCCCGGAAAGTGCGTGTTTTCCGCGGCTTACTCGTAGCGGAGCGCCTCCACCGGGTCCAGCCGCGAGGCCTGCACCGCCGGGTAGACACCGAAAAAGATGCCGGTGCCGACCGACATCAGCATGCCGGCCGCAATCGCCCACAGCGGCACCGTGGGGTTCAGCGCGGGCATCGCCGCGCCCAGCACCGCGGAGACCAGCAGCGAGACCGCAATGCCAAGCACACCGCCGATGCCGGTAAGCGCCACGGCCTCCGATAGGAATTGCAGAATAATGTCTGCCCGACGCGCGCCCAGTGCCTTGCGCACACCGATTTCGCGGGTGCGCTCCGTCACCGAGACCAGCATGATGTTCATGACGCCGATGCCGCCCACCAGTAGCCCCATGCCGCTGAGCGCAATGGAAACCAGAATGACCATGCCGGTGATCTGGTCAAAGTTCTTGATGACCGAGTCGGCGGTGGAGATGGAAAAGTCGTCCTCCACCCCAAGCGGCACATGCCGCAGGCGGCGCATGGCGGCCCGTATCTCTTCGATGGCGTCATCGCGGCGGCCGGTCATGGCGTGCGCGGTCAGGAAGAAGTTATCGGCCTGCGGATAGCGCAGCCGCAGCGTTTCAAGCGGAATCGTCACCTGGCGGTCGAGGCCGTTCTCTCCGAAGAAGCCGCCCTTGGCCTTGTCAAAGACGCCGATCACCGTGTACTCGGCGCCATCAATGACGACCTGCTGCCCAATGCCATCGCCGTTCGGGAACAAGGCGTCGGCAAGGCTTGCGCCAATCAGCGCGACCTTGTCGGCGCGCTTGGCCTCCTGCGGAGTAAACAGCCGGCCGGCGCGTAGCGCACGCGGAGAAATGTCGAACATGTTCGGCGTCTGGCCGGTGATGGAGATTTCATCCGACTCGAACCCCGGCACCTTGGCGGTCATCAGTTTGCCCGCCGGAGGCAGGTAGTAGAGCGCAATGCCGACATCGTCAATGGAGCGCACCACGTTCTTCAGGTAGTCGGCGTCCTCGGGCCTGAGCGGGCGGCGTTTGAACTCGCGCGGCGGAGCGTTCATGCCGCTGGGGTCGCCACTCAGTCGGGCGACAAAAACGCTCTCCGGGCCGAACTCCTGAAAGAACTCGACGATCTTGGCGCGCACGCCGGTCAGCAGCGCGGCCACGGTCACCACCGTGGTGATGCCGATGACAATGCCGAGCACGGTCAGGCCGGAGCGGAAGCGGTGCGTCCACAACGAGCGCCCGGCCATGCTGAAGGTCTCATTCAGATTGATGCGCATTGCCGCCGAGGTCGTCTTCATGACTCGGCCCTCAGGGCGGCAATGGGGTCGAGCTTGGCGGCACGGCGTGCCGGATAGATGCCGGAGATGATGCCGACCGCGAGCGAGACAAAGATGGCCAGCACCACATATCCGGCGGAGACGTGCAATGTAAGCCCGAAGGCCAGCGAAGCCAGCGCCGCGAACGCTGCGCCCAAGGCCACGCCCAGCGCGCCTCCGGCGAGCGAGAGCATCATCGACTCAATCAGAAATTGCAGCAGAATTTCCTGCTGGCGCGCGCCGAGCGATTTGCGAATACCGATCTCACGGGTGCGTTCGGTCACCGAGACCAGCATGATGTTCATGATGACGATGCCGCCAACCACCAGCGAAATGCTTGTGACCGGCACCACGATGGCCGAGATAACGCCCAGCACCTGATCCACAAACGAGCGCACCGAATCCGGCGTCAGCACGTCGAAGTTGTCCGGCCTGCCGGGCGCGGCGTGGAAGCGGACGCGCAGCGCGGAACGCGTCACGTCGAGCGACTGATCCATGCTCATGCCGCTGGCACTGCGCGGCTTGGCAAAGAAGGCGAGGCCCGTGTTCGCCCCATACATGGCTGTATAGACCGAACTGGGGATGTACACCGGATTGTCGAGCGTGCGCCCGAATGAGGAGCCCTGCGTTTCCAGCACGCCAATGACGGTGAACTCGCGTCCTCCGGCGCGGATGGTCTGACCGAGCGCACTCACGTTCGGGAACAGCTTGGCGCGGATGGCCTCGCCGATGATGGCCACCGGCGCGCGCATCTGCTCTTCAGTCTCGCTGAAGAATCGCCCCTGCTCCACCGGCACATCGCGGATCTCCGGCATGCTGGAGGAGACACCGATGAGGTTGCCTGCCTCGTAGACCGTGTCGCCGCCCTTGATGTCCTCGGTGCGCTGCTGGTAGGGCGAATAGAGAATCTGGTCGCCGGTCTCGGTGCGCAGGTAGGCAACATCGTCCGGCAGCACGCGCTTGTTGTAGCGCAGCTTGGCAACGCGCTCTTTGGCCGTCAGGCGCCCGACGGCCGCCACCTGCGCAATGAGGTAGCTGTCCGTGCCGAAGGTCTTGGCCGTCATGCGGTCGGCGTAAACGCCAAGGCCGTCAATGGCTGCGCCGACCAGAATGACGCTGGCAACGCCAATAATGACGCCGAGCAGCGTGAGAAAGCTGCGCAGTTTGTGCGCGCGTATTGCGTCCAGCGCCAGACGGACCGCCGTGACCAGGCTGTAGAGATTCAATGGCTCCCGATTCCCGCGTTCAATAGGTATCAGCTTCTTTATAGATGAACCGGAGGCCGCGCGAGCATCAGATTGTGCGCTTTTCCGATGGCACTCAAGATATGACGCGCGCTCAAGGCTGTTCGCGTCGCGCCTGCAGCTCGCGCTGCATCGCATCGGCATCGCAAAGGAAGCGCGCCGCATTGGCGCCCGTCAGCGCTGGCGCTTCCTTCTCCAATCCACTTTGCGCCTTTGCCAGCAGAGAGGCAGCCCCCGCGAGGTTGCCGCGCAGAAGGTGATGCCGCGCCGATGTGAGCTGAATGAGCGCCTGAAGGTAGAGTTTCTCCGGCGTCGAAAGCTTGCCCATTGCGAGCCATGCGTGCTCCCAGTGCTCGTGCGCCGCATAGAACTCGCCGCGCCCGTAGCATGCCAGCCCGGCGGCCAGCGTTCCGCATGTGAAGTCCAGTGGCATGGTGTCGCCACAGGGTACATCATCCGTGGTGTTGCGTTACCATCAATGCAAGCTGTTCCTCAGGAGATTCCAGTGCAAATGTTGCGTGGTGCAGTACTCGGTCTTGTGTCGTCGCTGTTGGTGGGCGCGGCGCTTGCACAGCCGGCGGTGCCTGCTAAGGTTGCCACGGGCTACAAGGCCATCCGCGAAGCGGACCTTCGCGCCGATCTTGGCTTCATAGCCTCCGATTCGCTCCAGGGCCGCATGTCCCTGACCGTGGGCGATGAGGTTTCCGTGCAGTGGGTTGCCGCCGAATTGGCCAAGACCGGGCTGAAACCCGCGTTCAACGGCAGCTACCTGCAAAGGGTTCCGATGATCGAATACCGCGCTGACCGCGCGCAGAGTTACGTAAAGCTGACGCGCAACGGACAGGAGAAGAAGCTCCAGCCCTCGGAGGCCTTCGGCGCCTTCAAGCACGCCGTCGACATCAGCGCGCCAGTGGTCTTTGCCGGATTCGGCATCACTGCACCCGAGCTTGGTTATGACGATTACGCCGGGCTCGATGTGAAGGGAAAGATCGTTCTGGTCTTCGACCATGAACCGCAGGAGACCAACGCGGCCTCGATCTTCAACGGTACCGGCAACACGCGCTACGCCACCACGCGCGTAAAGGCCCTGATTGCGCAGCAGCACGGCGCCGTCGCACTGCTGGTGGTGGCCGAGCCGAACCGCAAACACATCACCAACGAGGAGCGACGGCTGAACATTGGCGGCTCCGCCACGCGCCACCTGCCGCCGGCTTCGCAGGCACTGGTGGACGACGAATTGAAGATTCCCATTGTCTCCGTGAATGACGCCGTGGCCGCCGAGATGATGCAAGGCTCCGGCCACTCGCCGGCCGAGACGCAGACCATCATCGACCGCGACTTGAAGCCGCAGTCGCGCGCGCTGCCCGGCACGAGTGCAGAGATACACCTGCGCAACCAGTATGAGAAGCAGGACGTGAGCTGGAACATCGGTGCCATCCTCGAAGGCAGCTCGCCCACGCTGCGCGGGGAAACCGTCATCATCAGCGGACACCACGACCACGACGGCATCACCGAGGAAGGTATCTGGCACGGTGCCGACGACAACGGCTCCGGCACGGTCGGCGTTGTTGAGCTGGCGCGCGCCTTTGCCGCCAACCCGGAGCGTCCGAAGCGCAGCATCCTCTTCGTGGTCTTTGCCGCAGAAGAGCGCGGCCTGCTCGGCGCTTACTACCTAGCCGCGCATCCGGTAAGCCCGCTTGAGACCACGCGCGCGATGATCAACTTTGACATGATTGGCCGCAACGAAGCACCCAGCCCGCAGACCGACGGACTCATGACGATCCCGGCCGACACCACCAACCGGCTCAACCTTATCGGCAGCATGTACAGCCCCGAATACAAGCACACGGTGGAGGAGCAGAACAAGAAGGTGGGGCTGGTACTCGACGACCGCTTCGATCATGAGTCGGCGCTGAACGTCTTTTTCC
Organism: Oryzophilus luti; assembly: GCF_059726245.1. Classification (NCBI taxonomy): domain Bacteria; kingdom Pseudomonadati; phylum Acidobacteriota; class Terriglobia; order Terriglobales; family Koromonadaceae; genus Oryzophilus; species Oryzophilus luti. The sequence continues at coordinate 3,567,599 of NZ_AP040874.1, read as the reverse complement.
GCAGCGACCAATTCCCGTTCGTGCTGCACAACGTGCCGGCCTTCTGGTGGTTCACGGGCTTCCACCCGGACTACCACCACATCACCGACACGGCCGACAAAATCAACTACCCGAAGATGGCGAACATCCTGCGGCTGGCGTATCTCTCCGGCTGGGCCTTCGCCGACGAAACTCATCCGCCGAAATTTGTGGAAAATCCGAAGGGCAAAGCGAAGTAACCTCGCAGCGCATTTCGGTAGAGACAAGCACGCCCGGAGCACATGCCCCGGGCGTTTCTCTTTCTCAAAGCTTCGTTCGTCTCGCGCTACTGCACCACCTGGTTGTTGTCGCGCGACCAGATGCTCTCGAACGTCTGTTGGAAGGCTTTGACTTGTGTTGGGTCGGTGGTGAAATGCGCGTTGTTGTCCTGCCGCTTCTCGCCTGTGGGTTATGAGACACTTCACATAACCGAGTTTATGTGAACTCGTAAATTATGCTAACCAGCCGAGCTAAAATCCCGCTGTTAGTACAAATCAGCGCGAACCAATTGCACATAATTCGGCACTCGTAGAAGCCTCAGAGAATCAGCCTTGGTCGGATATGGGTACTCGCACCAACGCTCGACCCGACACTTTAGACTTACTCGATTCGAAATACGGGCCCGCTCAGCGTAAACGGAAGCTGAGATCCGCATCAAGTCCTCAGGCGCCAGTTGGCTTCCAAAAAAGTGAAACGCATGGCAGGCCGACAGCGTCAGGCGAATTGTTGGACGATGGAGGGCCTTCCGATCCCAGGCGCACCGGTGCGACGTTCAGCAGGAAGTCGGCAAGGGCCTTTGGCGTAACTGTGGTCGCAGAGTTCATTTCATCGTGATTATGGGCGGAAGTTTCAACATAGCCCGGTGAATTCTGCCGCACTTCGCGTCTCGACGCACGATAGTAACTTGCGGGACTACGTGCTGCAGAGACACCCTGTATGGTATGGATCGCAAACGAAGCCTCGTGAGAAGAACAGCCGGTCTATGCGTCTTTCTTATCTCCCTACTCCTGATACTGACGAACATGTCGCTGGCACAAGACAAGGGATGCGACGATGCCTGCGGAAAACCAACTGCTTGGGATGAGTTCAACCGTTTTCAGTTGAAAGTGACTGGATTCGGAAATGCCGGGTACTCCCTTTGGAAAGGAGAGTTCGACCCCACCTCGAACGACATTCAGATCGATGTCGAGAACTTCGATGGCTCCAAAACCGAAAAAGGGAGAGTTCTCATGGTTGGCGGTCGCGTCCTCGCGATCCATGGAAAACTTGCTGAGCCGGGCTACGAGATAGATGCGCTGGACGGACCGGTACTCGAGTTGCAATTACTCCGTCGACTGCTCGGCGCATCGTTGCCGAAAGGGCCCGTAGAAGTACAAGGCATTAGAAAGATCGACTTCACCAGCGAGAAAACCGGGATTCAGTTTGCGACGCCCAGCGCAGAGGGATATATACCTGCACCTTGGCATGTGCGCGGGCAGGTCCGATCCATTTCCGGCGATGTGTTTGAGTACGAGCTAACTCTAAGTTTCACCGCAAAGCAAAAGCCGTCCGATAAGGGAACGAAACAGGAGGCCGTTTTCTCTGGCGAGTTGTCGAAGTCTTTCAACGCCAGGATAGACGACCACATGTCGCTTGAAGGATGGAATGTGTTTGGTCTCGGCATCCAGACAAAAAAGGACGGCGGTGCAACCATGTACGATTACGGCGCTGGCCCAACAAAGTCCGAGTATCGGACCGTTGCCGACATTCGCAACGAGATTGCCAAGGCTGCTTACGTTGGAGAGGCTGACTCAACCAAAGATTTCACGGGCTTCTGGAAACAAAAGTGTGAACAGCCGTTCGGATTGCAAGTTATGCATTATGGAACGGACGGCAAATACTCAATCGTGTTCTGTGGTCCCGGTGGCTGCGGGAAGCCCGAAGAAGGACGACTCACGTTCATAAACAAGGATCCCAATTTCAAAGTGGTGAGCGAAGACGAGATTCAAGAACGCAGCGGGGACGGCTGGGAAACCCATTACAGATGCACCAAAGACACCCATCCGATCTTGAAGTACGAGGAAGATTGCGTGGAGGTAAAGGGCGTTTCGCTACCCGACGCTTCTTCACTCGCAAAGCGTGCCCATGCGAGTGGAGCCGAGTGGGAGTTGGTGCGATCTGTTTCTAGCCAGTACTCAGGACCGATTCACCTCGTGCTCGTGCCTGATACGAAACAGCACGATCGTGAGTATTACAAAGAAATCGGCGAAGTATTGTGCCCTCCTAGGACCCAATGCAGCGTTGATTTTTGGACCGACCGCAACCACATCCCGGACTCAGAATGGATGCCGGTAGCGGATCTTGCGGTCATGACAGCGCACTTCAGTACGGGGCCCTGTCAAAAGGAATCAACGCTACGTCTTGCGTGTTGGCTTTATCCAACGAAGGCGGTGGGAGAAGCCGATCATTGCGAATATGAACCTGGAGCGAAAGTGCCGCCGGAAAAGTAGAGGTCATCCGACATGAAGCTACGAGGATTGCAAATCCTTTGCATCATCTCAATCGTTTTCTCCGCAACTGCTCTGGCAAAACGAATACCGCCAAAGCCAGTCACTCCCATCGTCGCGGACGGAGTCCGTTATTCCGCAAGTGGAGACGGAAGGGATCAATACTTGGTCGCAACGGACATCGCGACTGGTAAGGAGAAGTGGAGAACCAAAGTGTTTCACACTCGGGTCGAGTTTTGGAAAGAAGAGGATGTTCAGTGGGTTTTCATAACCAATCTGAAACTTGTGGACGATTCGATCTTCGTCAGGGACGAAAAATCGCGATGCTACTCGGTCGGTCGGAATACAGGAAACGTTAAACGGCAACTCTGTGGCAATGTTTTCGGGCTTGATTGAATTTCGCTACTCCGGCAGGGTCTGCGAAAGCACTCGCAATACGTTCTCGCCCTCAATTAGACGGATGTCCCGCTCGGAAACTCCAGCCTTTCTAAGTTCTTCGGTGATCATTGGGATCCCGGTTGCGTCAAACGGCATGGTGGTCGCGCCATCGAAATCCGAACCTAAAGCCACGTGTTCCACACCAACGACCTTCGCGACGTACTGAATTGCTCTTGCGATTGACCGTGCATCGCGACCGCAGACGGCTGTTTCCCAATAGCCGATGCCGACAACGCCTCCTGTTCGTGCAATAGCACGCAGTTCCTCGTCAGACAAGTTCCGGTTGTTGTCACACGTCCCTCTCACCCCCGTGTGAGAGACAACGACCGGCTTTGTCGCAATCGCAGTCACATCTCGAATTGTTCCCGGCGAGGCATGCGCCAAATCGATAAGCATGCTCTTCGATTCCATTGAGCGGACCCACTTGCGGCCAAGGTCGGTTAGACCACCTCTGCGCTGTCCTGAAGCCGATCCAGCAATATCGGTGTCCGTGAAGTGGGTCGGCGACATCATTCGGAATCCGGCAGCGTATAGCGAATCGAGGTTCTCAAGTCTGCCTTCCAGCGGCTGTGCACCTTCTGCTCCAAGGAGTGCCGCCACGCGGTGCGGCTCCCGTGTTGCAACAAAGCTCGCCAGGTCGGCCCGTGTCCGCAGGATGAGAAGTTGGCCGCCAGATCTTGCCTCAAACTCGCGCAATTGGCTCGCCTGGTAAAGTGCGCGTTCTTTCGGACTGTTCCAAGTTCGCGGCGGCCAACCTTCAGCAACGGCCAAGTAGCGGACCATGTCTGAAGAACCATCGTTCCGCTGAATGTTCAGATTACGAGGTATCGTCGTGACGACGGTGAACGCTTGCAGCGAGACGTGAGCTTGTTGAAGTCTCGGAACATCGACGTGTCCGGTGGTATTGCGGTGCAGTAAATTTCTGCCCCAAAGCAGCGAATCAGAGTGAAGGTCAGCAATAAAAAGCCTCTGCTGCAAGTCCGCGGTGCTATGTGACACGACGTATGGCGGTTGTGTCCTGACGCGGTTATACTTGCCCTCGATGACGGTCGACGTCGCGTAGACTACTGCGACGAGGGCAAGGCACAACACTGCGAATATCAGTACGGTCTTGTGGCTGGACATGTACATGGATTATGCCCCGCTGAAGCCGCACAGTCTATGTTTGGCAAGGCAACGTGGATTGCAACCTGCTCACCACGTCCGCGTGGCGCGCCAGCATCCGAAATCAGTACGCGTGTAGTTCCGCCTCGCAATTTCTTGTTGCCGCCGGCGCTCTGCAAACAAGAGTTCATTTGAGTTTCGCGATTTGTGCGCGATACTTCCTGTAGATGCTGCTGACCATTACCAGTACACGCCCACCAGCTACGGATTTGGGATACCTGCTGCACAAGAACCCCAATCGGATACAGTCCTTTGATCTCTCATTCGGAAAGGCGCACGTCTTTTATCCAGAAGCGAGCGAGGAGCGCTGTACGGCTGCACTTCTACTCGATGTAGACCCGGTGGGACTGGTCCGGACAAGACGGGGTCCTGCGGGAGAGGGCGGAGCGCTGGAGCAGTACGTCAACGACCGTCCTTACGTCGCCTCCTCATTTATGAGTGTTGCGATTGCTCGCGTCCTGGCGAGTGCGATGAGCGGCGCTAGCAAAGGCCGGCCAGAGCTCGTCGATGAACCGCTTCCATTGAAAGCAGTGATATCGGTTCTCCCTTGTCGAGGCGGTGAAGACCTGTTGCGTCGGTTGTTTGAGCCGCTCGGCTATGCGGTGCGGGCTCAGCATCACGGGCTTGATGAGAACTTTCCTGAGTGGGGTGAGGGGCCGTACTACACGGTCGAGATTGAAAAACTCGTGCCGTTGAAGGATTTGCTGACCCATCTGTATGTGCTCATCCCGGTGCTCGATTCCGACAAGCATTACTGGGTGGGGCAGGATGAGGTCGAGAAGCTCTTAAAGCGAGGCGAAGGGTGGCTGCAGTCGCACCCCGAGCGCGAACTGATCGTAAAGCGCTACTTGAAGCACCAGAAACGCTTGGCAACTGAGGCTCTTGAACGTCTGATTGGCGAAGAAGAGCCTAGCGCAGAAGAACAGCAGGAGAAAAGGGCGGAGCAGGAAGAGGCAATCGAAAAACCGCTGTTGTTAAATGATATGCGCCTGTCTGCCGTAACAGAAGCCGTGAAACGGACCGGCGCCGCGCGAGTAATCGATCTTGGGTGTGGTGAGGGGAAACTTCTTCGCGAGCTACTGAAGGAGAAGCAATTCGTTGATGTAGCCGGAATGGATGTCTCTCACCGCAGCCTTGAGGTAGCCAGCGAGCGGTTGCATTTGGATACCATGCCCGCGAAGCTCAAGGAGCGTGTGCGCCTGTTCCAGGGATCGCTCATGTATCGCGACAAGCGCATCGAAGGTTTCGACGCAGCGACGGTCATTGAAGTGATCGAGCATCTTGATCCACCGCGCTTGGCGGCATTTGAGCGTGTTTTATTCGAGCACGCGAAGCCAAATGCCATCGTTCTGACGACGCCCAATTCGGATTACAACGTGAAATTCGAGACACTGCCGGCAGGCCAGTTCCGTCACAAAGATCACAGATTCGAATGGACAAGAGCGGAGTTTCGGAACTGGGCGAACGGGCTTGCGAATCGTTTCGGCTATTCGGTCAAGTTCCTTCCTGTTGGGAATGAGGACCCTGAACTAGGCGCACCGACTCAGATGGGAGTGTTCACACGATGAAGATCACCATCCCGGAACTCTCCCTGGTTGTTTTGATCGGTCCGTCCGGATGTGGCAAATCTACTTTTGGGAGGACGCATTTCAAACCGACTGAAGTGCTTTCCTCCGACTACTGCCGAGGCTTGGTTTCTGACAACGAAAACGAACAGGCGGCAACGAAAGATGCATTCGAGGTCTTGCACTTCATCGCTCGAAAGCGGCTCGCCGCTGGCAAGGTGACGGTAATCGACGCCACGAACGTGCAACCAGACGCACGCAAGCCTCTGGTCGCCTTGGCGCGCGAATTTCACGTTCTACCGGTTGCACTTGTCTTCAACTTTGCGGAAAAGATCTGCCAAGAGCGAAATCGGAATCGGCCGGATAGAGACTTTGGGCCGCACGTGATTCGTAACCAAGCACAGCACTTGCGGCGCTCTCTTCGCGGTTTAGAGCGGGAGGGTTTCCGCCATGTTCATATCTTCACTGCCCCCGAGGAACTAGAGGGCTTACAGATCGCGCGGCAGCCCCTCTGGAACAATCTGAAGCACGAACACGGCCCGTTCGACATCATCGGCGACGTCCACGGATGCTTCGACGAACTGTCGGCGCTCTTGCGCCAACTTGGCTACTCACTCGAACAGGGGAACGGGGCATGGCACGTCATCCCGCCGACGGGCAGAAAGGCTGTATTTCTTGGTGATCTAGTCGACCGTGGTCCGCGCATCCCCGACGTCCTACGACTTGTGATGTCCATGGTGAGTGAAGGTAGTGCGTTCTGTGTGCCTGGCAATCACGACATGAAGTTGCACAAGGCGCTTCGCGGCAAGGACGTGAAGATGGCACACGGCCTCGCAGAATCCATCGCGCAACTCGACGCCGAAGGGACTGAGTTCAAGCAAAAGGCGGCCGATTTTATCGATGGCCTTGTCAGCCACTATGTGCTGGACGACGGCAAAATCGTCGTGGCGCACGCTGGCATGAAAGAGGAAATGCAGGGACGCGGATCGGGTGCTGTTCGCGCATTCGCGTTGTTCGGGGAGACGACGGGAGAAACCGACGAATACGGACTTCCAGTTCGCTACAACTGGGCGGCCGAATATCGCGGTCGAGCCATGGTTGTGTACGGACATACGCCTGTAGCTGAACCGGAATGGCTGAACCGCACAATCAACATCGACACGGGTTGTGTCTTTGGCGGTAAGCTTACAGCTCTGCGCTACCCGGAAAAGGAACTGATTTCGGTTCCTGCTGCGCGCGAGTACTACGCACCAGCCAAGCCGTTTCTTGCTGAGGTGACTGCGCCGAGCCCCTCACTTACCCATCAACAGCAGCTCGACGATTTGCTGGACATCGATGACGTGATCGGGAAACGCATCATCAACACGCGGCTTCATGGAAACCTAACGGTTCGCGAGGAGAACGCGATCGCCGCCCTTGAGGTGATGAGCCGTTTCGCCGCCAATCCGAAATGGCTTATCTACTTGCCGCCAACGATGTCGCCTTCCGAAACGACGAAATTAGAAGGACTGCTAGAGCATCCGGCCGAGGCATTCGCATACTTCCGGAGAGAACACGTGGATCAAGTTATCTGCGAGCAGAAGCATATGGGGTCGCGAGCGGTCGTGATTGTGTGCCGCGACCGCGATGTGGCTCGCAAGCGGTTTGGAGTACTGGAAGACGAAATCGGTGTCTGCTACACGCGCACGGGCCGCCGCTTCTTCAATGAGCCAGCGCTTGAAAGCGAATTTCTCACTCGGATCCGAGACGCGGCAAGTACAGCAGGGCTGTGGGATGAGTTGTCGACCGATTGGTTGTGCCTTGATTGTGAGTTGATGCCGTGGTCAGCCAAGGCTCAAGAACTGCTTCGGCTGCAGTACGCGCCGAGCGGTGCGGCCGCACGCGCCGGACTGGCACAGGCAATCTCCGCGCTTGAGCAAACAGCACGGCACCAATCTGACGCGCAGGATCTCTTTGCCCGCTATACGCAGAGGCAGGAGATGGCTGAGAAATACATCGAAGCTTACAGACGGTATTGCTGGCCCGTGCATTCGCTTGCTGATCTCAAACTCGCGCCTTTCCACCTGCTGGCAAGTGAGGGTGCGCTACACACCGACAAGAATCACTTGTGGCACATGGAGATTGCACAGAAGCTCTCTGCCGCCGATGCCGGCCTGATCCTCGCGACACCGTTTCGCGTCGTATCGCTTGCGGACTCAGCCAGTGAGTCCGAGGGAATTGCATGGTGGGAGGAACTCACTGCTGCTGGCGGCGAAGGAATGGTCGTGAAGCCACTCGATTTTGTCGCACGAAATCGACGTGGGCTGATTCAACCAGCCGTGAAATGTAGAGGCCGTGAATACCTGCGGATTATCTACGGGCCTGAATACACAGCCTTCGAAAACCTTGATCGCCTACGCTCGCGTGGGCTTGGGACAAAGCGCTCGCTTGCGCTGCGCGAGTTTGCGATGGGTATTGAGGCGCTGCAGCGCTTTGTGGATAAAGAACCGTTGCGCAGGGTTCATGAAGGCGTGTTCGGAGTACTCGCCCTTGAGAGTGAGCCAGTAGACCCAAGATTGTAACTTCGGACTGGTCATTCTTAATGGTTGCCTAAGATAAGCGTCCGGCGAAGTCCGTCCGGACGGATTCATCTTGAAGCAGGCATTCTCGACCTGTGTACGTGCTTGATCGCGTCCCGGTGAGGCGAGATGGAGAGCGTAGACGCTCCATGTGAACTGAACTCGGCGAACTGAAACTACTCCTTGCTCTCACGCTGTACTTTTCTGATAGCCCTTCGCGATCGCTGGGTAGGATCGCAATGGATTCCCTTGGCCGCATAAGCCGCCACCGTTGCTTCCCACACTCCAAGGAACCGCTCCTCTGGTGTGCGACTTTGCCAATAGCGAAGCGTTTCCAGTTCCTGCTCTTCATTGCTGGCAAAACGCCGGATTGTTTTGTCGATTGGCTTAGGTGGGACGAAGTCCGACATGGCGCCCTCTAATACCGTTCTTTGGCTCCAAGGAGTGAAGAGCGAGGGGTGTGCCCGCGAAGGCGCCACAGCAGAGTTACTCGCGCTCACACAGGAGGACTCCCGGTTGGCTCAGCTCCTCGAAATCCAGCCGCCACTTCCCAGGCGGCGCGGCTTTCTCACGCCAATTGTACCGAGCTCTTGCGCATGGCACATCCAACCGTCAATTTCTCGCGGTCGACGGCCTTCATAGGAGCCGACCTTAGAACCAAAACCAACTTGAGATGATATGCTGGCACAATCGAATGCTACGGAAAAATAAGGGCTCATTTCTTCTACTCCTAGTTGCAGTCACCGTAGTCGTCTTCCTGTTCCTCTTGTTCCTAAAGCCAACCCGTCAGCAGGGGAAACAGGTGTCCAACCTGGTGTACAGAAACCGGGTTGGGGCGGCGGCACTTTATCCGCCCACCAATAATGCTGGTAAGGTGGACTCGCAAGTTACACAGGAGAACATTAACTCAACCATTTGCATGCACGGCTACACTGCGATGGTCCGCCCACCCGAGAGTTACACATACAGAATCAAGCGTGAGCGGATGGTATCGATTCCTTTGGCTGGCAAAATGTCCGACTATGAGCTTGATCATGTCGTTCCACTAGAGCTTGGTGGATGCCCTGACTGCGCTGAAAACCTCTGGATGCAGTCGTATACAGATGCTAGGGCTAAGGATAAGGACAGGGTGGAAAATTACCTGCATAAGGAAGTTTGTAGGGGACAGATGTCTCTCCAAGAGGCGCAAAGACTGATCACCGATGATTGGTATGCGGTTTTCCTGCAAATCAATCAAGCTCGATCCGCAGGTGCTGTGAAATGATCGCTATCGCTACCCGGCACTTGGCGTACATGCTTGTTCTCGAAACGCTCTTCATGATCTGTGTGACGAGAGTGAGTTTTCGCCGGCGGTTGTGATTTCGTACCGCGCGTGAGCACGCTGGCGCTTCTCTCATTGCTCTTCACAATCGCAGGCGATCCGGAGTGCTAGAAACCCTACCGAGCCTCTTTTCGCCGTCCCAGCCTTCCCTCATCAATTCAGGAACTTTATCGACGACTGTGGCGTTACCAATGAGTAATCTGATTTGTGCTTCTGATCTTCCTCCATCGAATTGCATGCGCCCTCATTGCGTCTGTAGTTTCGTGCTTTATTCGCCGCTAGCCATAGTGAGATTATTCTCGATATTGCTGAAAACACAATATGTTACGCAATTGATAACGATATTGACATATCGCGAGATTATGTCCAGGATTTGCCCCCGCTATGCGAATGCGTCGGACAAACTTAAGCTCTGCCCCAAAAGAGACGAGCCGACCCTGGCTCCAGGTTTTGGACGAGGACCTCAAACTGGCGGGTTTCGACACTAGAACTCGAAACTCGTATTCGAAGAAATGCAAGAGGTTCCTCGTGTCTCTCGAGAGCAGGGGTGTCAAACGACATGATGTATCAGAAGCCGACCTTGAACAATACGCAACTATCTGGCTACGAGAATTCAGGAAAAGGTGTCCTGGGGCCAAAAACGAGAAACAATCACAAAGGAATGCGCTGAAGCCAATACGTCGGATGCTGCGCTTAGTTTTCGGACAGTGGCCGCGCGATTCGGAAGAAGTCGAGCGATTTCGTAAAGTCTTGGTCGAAAAGAGTTACAGGCCTGAACAGATACGGGATGCTCTTATTGTCGCTCGAAAATTGGAGAAATTCCTGCTCAAGAACGCCGCCACTCCGCAAACCGCAAATACGGAGCACATAGAAGCCTATCGGAAATGTTATTCGCGTTCATACTGGCGGAAACCAGGGAGAACAACATCGCAATTCCAACGCGCATGGGCAGCTACGGTTGCTCCGATTAGGCACTTTCTTCGAACCGTGCAAGGCGTATGGCCGCCAATTTCAAAACCAACAACACCCGAACAAATCTTCACCGAATCAATACTCAGCAACTACGTTCGATGGATGTCTCACGTCAGAGGACTTGCAGCGCGGACTATTGCAAGCAATCTCCGGCATTCCAAGATCTTCTTCCAATGGCTTGGAAATCGCGCATCCTCGGACGGAATGCGAAGGCTTGAAATCAAAGATATTGACGAATTCCAAGATTCACAAAGTGTAGGACAGGCGCGGGCAACAAAAGCCACCGTCGCAAAGACACTTCGAAATCTACTCAGGTTCCTGTATGGACAGCATTTGTTGTCCTCGAATTTCGCTGCAATGGTCGAAACCCCTTCGGGCTACGCAAACGAAGGGATTCCGTCAGCGATGAGCAATGAGGTTACATCAGCAATTCTGCGTGCGGCGAACAGAGACAAGACTGCTTCAGGTCTGAGAGACTACGCCATCCTTCTCATACTTAAAACGTATGGTCTTCGTGGAGGGGACGTGTCTGCGCTTACGTTGGATCAAATCGATTGGCATGAAAATACGATAACGATTGTGCAATCAAAGCCAGGAGTCCCATTGGCCCAACCTCTTCTTCCTGAGGTCGGCAACGCCATCCTCGCCTATCTACAAACAGGCCGCCCCAAGAGCACTAGGCGAGAAGTGTTCCTAACTTCAGTTGCACCACATGGCCCAATCAGCACCAGTGTCATCAATGGTCTAATTACTAGATTGATCAAGAAAAGCGGTGCGGTTCCTGAAGGCAGGCACGGCAGTCATTCATTGCGGCACCGCCGAGCTGTAAGCCTCTTGCGCTCCGGTGTAGACAAGAAAAGCATCGGCGATATTCTCGGCCACTCAAATCCGAGGTCGACATCCCCCTACCTGAAGCTTGCGACTGATGATCTTCGGTCGATATCGCTGGACATCGCCGATCTAATACGATGATTGCTGATATGTCCGACTTCGTCGCTCAGTATCTTCGAACGCTGTCCGTTTGCAGAAAATACAAACAGCACAGCCGATCTATACTTACGCGATTTTGCACACACTGGAACCAACTAGGTGGATCACAAACAACAATCACCGAGAGCTTTACTCTTCTTTTGAAACAACTGACAAAGGATGGAGTCACTAAACATCGGCTCGATCGCGCCTTGGTCGTATACCGGTTTCTTGATTGGATGGTAGCCAGGAAGCTCCTATCCCACAATCCACTTCGGGACCTTCGTTTCACTTGTACGCGACCTTCGCTAATAGCTGTCATGCGAGCACTAGTCAAGCCAGATCCAGAAGGTGCACTGACTGAACTGTCTCGGTACCCTCATTTCGGAAGCGCATTCGGCCCGCAATTGCGCGCGTATGTCCAACACAAGCAGGCACTCGGATATCGATATGTATTAGAGGAACATCTGTTGGGCCAGCTAGACCGATATTTCCAGCAGAATGGTGTCTTAGTTACTGAACACGTGCACCCGGCAGTTCAGAAGTGGAAAGATGCCGGACGTTCAGAGGATGCACGGTCCAAACGAGCGAGTGTCGGAAGACTAGCAACCAAGGCGTTGTTAAGGGCCGGGAACCCGATCGAACTTTATCCATTCGACTCTCGAGCTAGCCATGTTGCGGAACAACATGCACGAAAGCCTCACATCTTCTCGATCGACGAGATCAAGACTGTCATCCGGACAATTCAGAATTCACAGACTAAGCGGGCTCCGTTTCGTCATATAGTTTTTGCCACGCTAGTAATCCTTGCCTATTCGATGGGAATGCGACTTGGTGAATTGGTACGCCTTCGGCTACGGGACTATCGCTTGCAGGATAATGTCATCGAGATCATTGGGACAAAGTTCTTCAAAACTCGTCATCTTCCTGTTTCCAAGAGCACTGCGGCGGTACTTAAAGAGTACCTCCATCTGCGCGCAGAAGCTGGGATGCCAACAGACGCCACATCTGCGCTTTTCTGCCATGGCGAGGGTAAGCACTATGGGGTTGGCACAGCGAGCGCTTTTCTTAGGTCAGTTTTCAGATCAGCAGCGCTTAAGACTCGAGCCGGTTATATTGGGCCGCGGGTACACGACTTTCGGCATACTTTTGTAGTGCACCGGATTCTAACGTGGTACAAGCAAGGAATTGATCCGACTCCTAGGCTTCCGTTTCTATGGACTTTCCTTGGCCACCGCGACCTCCTGTCCACAGCCGTGTACATAACGATCACAAAAGAACTCTTGCAGGAAGGCAATCGGCGTTACCGATACTTCAATCGCCAGCTTTTACGGAATGTCAGCTGAGGATCACGCATGGCATACAGTCGAGAGCTTTCGGGACTTCTTCACAAGTTCTTCGGGTACTGGTGCACCCGCGAAAAGAGTCTCTCTACCAATAGCATTCTGTCTTACCGAGACACCATACGTATGTTGCTCAGATACGCTGCCCGTGCCTGCAAGAAGAATGTTGCGGCACTTTCTCTTGAAGATCTCACCGAAGATCGTGTATTGGCTTTTCTGGATTATTTGGAAGAAGAGCGTGGTGCTAAAGTTCGAACACGAAACACCCGGCTTGCGGCCATTCATACATTCTTCAAGTTTGTGATCGGCGAGAGCCCCACTCACGCGGCTCAGTGTGTATCCATTCTAAACATACCGATCAAAATAGGACCGAAATGGGCGCCTGTTGGGATGCGCCGACCAGCACTCGAAGCCATGCTTAAAGCGCCCGATCAATCTGGTCCGATTGGGAGAAGAGATTTTGCGCTGTTAATGTTCATGTACAACACCGGATGCCGAATATCAGAGGCAGTCGGGGTCGACGTCGAGAAAATTCGTTTTGATGAGCCCGCAAACGTCGAACTACTTGGCAAAGGGGGCAAGGTACGAATAGTTCCTCTTTGGCCGGAGACAGCTCGTCTTCTCAAGCGCCTAGCGAAAGAAAACTCCATCCAGCCTAATGAGCCGATTTTCCAGGGAAGAACTCACACGCGATTGGGTGCAGCAGGTGCCAGAGCACGCATCAAGAAATATGTTCTTCAAAACATCCGCATTTACCCCGCAATGAGAGGGCAACATATTACGCCTCACACACTGCGGCACACCGCGGCTAGCGATCTGCTCAAAGCGGGAAACGACATTACTCTAGTTCAGCAATGGCTCGGTCACGCAAGCCCTGCTACTACGTATCTGTACGCTCAGGCGGATCTTGAAATGAAGCGGCAGGCGATCGAAAAGGTGGACAAGCCGAAAATCTCAGTGCAGCCCAAGTGGAATAAGAATCCCGATGTCCTGGAATTCCTCGACGCGCTCGGCAAGCTGCCGCTCACAGTTCCGAGTGCGGACGCCATGAGCCATCGCAAACGGAGTCGACCTTCGAGCAGTAAAACAGAGGTTCGAAACCCTGAGTTGAAAGTCGGTGACAAGGATGTGAGATCGAGCATAGCACGTGGTTCAGCGAAACGTTCCTGGAATCTTCGAGCGGTTGACATCGCGTAAACTGCTGCATGATCTATTCGGCCATTTTCTTGGGGTCAACGCAGGCGGACCAATCCCTCCCGCGAACAGTCTTTGTGGTCCAGTTAGTGCGCCCTGCGCAGACCGCCAGGCGCTATCGCCGATTAGGACTCTCGGTGTCACCAATGTTGCAAGAACCTGCGCACCCGCCGCCTGTAACCGTAGCGACACTTAGCCGCCCACCGGCCTGCAATAAGCTGGGTGATTGTATTCGATTCTCATACAACTACCGGCGATTGCATTTTGGGGCCAAAGTGAGGAAGTCCACGATGCGCGCAAAGCCGCCGATGGCGTCCTGCGCGATAGTGCCGAACAATCGCCCAATGTCGGCCTTTAGTCCGAACTGTCTGTCCGCAGGATATCCGCTCGCACTTCAAATCGCTTACGTTCGCCCTGAACTGGAACGAAACTAGAACGGATCGCGTCCGGAATCGGAATGAACAGACGATCTTTTAAGACGATTGTAGCGGTAGGAAACGGGCCGCCTCCGGCTGGGGCATCCACAGGCTCCTTGGTCTGAAGGTCATAGTACAGCCCAAACTGCCCGGAATGATGCAGAAAGATGAACAAGGTTTTCTGTCCGCCCCAGACGATCGACGTGCGATGAGGCTGTAAGAAGAATTCGCCCATTTCCTCTCGTGCCTTGTCGGTGATTGCCAGAAAGCAGCGGTAGCCGCGCAACGCCGGTTCGCTATCGTCGATCACTAGCAGCTTGGCCGGTGTCGTGGCCTCCTGCCTCGTGATAGCTGGTGCTGGGTCTAAATTGAGGGCGACCTCGGCCGCGGCATTCTGCAGGACTTGTTCGTTCTGGATCACGTCTGGGACAACGTCCCGCGCGCTGGCCGCGTGATCGACCACTTGAACACTTGATCGTACCGCCGTTCGTGACCGCTCCACCGCTTGGTCGAGCGTAATCCTTCCATCGTTGTAGTCGGCCCAAATGGTGGGAAGACTTCCCAGGTCGTCATCCGCGTACTCAAATAACTCGCGGGGACGGCGGATAGCCTTCAAAAACGCCTCAGCCCCTTGCCGCGTGCTGCTCGGAACATAGTCGGCGACGCGCGGGAAGATTACGGTCCGCACGAAATCTTTGGCCATGCTTCCGAATGCAGTGAACTCAGAATCATAGAGGCCAAGAAGCAACCTCACCGTTTGGCCGTCCGGATTGAGGGTGATTCTGACGCGTTCTTGTTGCTTTTCCGCGAGGACAGGAAGGCCATGGCTGATTGCCCCGAACTCGACATCGGAAGTCAGAAAATAGTCCGACTCCAGAATCGTCTGGACGCGAAACGCCAACCCATTCTCGGCCAAACTCATCTGGCTTATCCCGCGTCGTCCCTTGACAACCGGGTGATCGGAAATTGCGGTCACTTTCGCATGCAAACGAAGGTAATTCTGCTCGCATCGCCGCCTAGGGTTGTTACGCGCGAGGATAAGCAATGGGGTATCCTCGCTGGCGTGCATCTTGATCACTCCCTGGTCAGCTCCCTCGTAGAGCATCATCGGAACCGCCTTAGAACGTTCGCTCACCTCGCGGAGTTCGATTTTGTCGCCTGGAGTCAGCGTCATGCGGAGACGACCGCAAAGATCGAACCGATTGTGTGCTAACACCCAGTTCATGAACGGAGTGCTAGCGTCTGCCTCATCCCTTTCGGATAGCAGTCGCGACGCAAAGGCGTCGATTTCAGTCATCATCGACTGCAGGAACTGCATTCCATCGACAGTGATAGCCTCTCGGCCTGCTGTAGGTTCGAGCAATAGCAGATCTACAATTCCCCCAAACTGATAGGTGGAGGTCACGGAAGCTGTTGCCAAGCCAAAGCCGCTCCGGAATGTCCGCAAGGTTGGCTGGCCTGTGCGCAGAACGATACGGCCGGAGATTTGTTTCTGCGCCCAGACAATATTGGTCAACTTAAGCCAGATGTCCGCATTGTTGGAGAGGACCAGCTCCAAATCAGCAGTTAGCCTTTCCCCGAACTTCTCCGATGTGCGATTCAAGCGCCAAGCCTCGGGAACGGCAGGCACTGCCTCATCGATAGGCCTCCGGCTTACAAGTTCGCCATTGACATAAACGGGCACTTCCACAAGTGATACGAACTCCGCGATGTAGTTGCGGGCCTGTTGAACGTTTATGTGTGAGTCGGCCGCGATATGAGCGATGATCGTCGTCCCAGGCTGAGCTTGCGATGCAATGACCTCGCGCTCGATGCAGTCGTCCTTAAGCGACAATTTAGTCTTTTGAGCCCGACAGATAGTCCGTTCACCCGTGATCGCACTCTCCGTCTCGATTGTGAGAGCATCAGCTATGCCAAAGTTGGCCATGGCGCCGATGCCAAAAGTGCCAACAACCCCCGCCGCGCGCGCCGCGTCATTATTCTTGCTGCTGCTGCCAGCGGTCCAGTAATGCTGTTTGAGATCGGTTGGCGTCATGCCAATTCCGTTGTCCGAAATCGTGACCCGATCGGGCGCCAACTGGATGTCGATCCGCGGCGAAAATTCCACGTCAAAAGCCATTCTTTGGCGAACAGCGTCAAACGCGTTTTGAGCGTTTTCCCGCAAGAGGGCCAAAGGTGACTGATATATCTGCTTGGCCAATAGTTGAATGACGCGTTGCGCCTCAATTTGGAACGGGATTAGGTCAGTCATCGGCCCCTCATAGCTTTCTTAGCGGCTACTCGGTCCCGAAGGGACTGAAGTGTGGCCGTGTCTAAGTCAGTCGCGTTTTCAAGGATTGACGTCGCCTTGCTGAACTGATCAAGCTCTATCAAGGCTGTGACGAGAAATACCGTTTCCTCGACAGTCTCAGGCGATCCGATCGCCTCGCTCAGTCTTTTCCAGTCTCTGCTTCGCTGAAACGCATCGATGGCAAGCTTGCGCTGATAGGAGCCGGGAGCGAGTTTCATATCGCGCAAGAATCCGATCGCATCATCCAAGCGTCCGGCATGAAGGGACTTCTCCGCTTGAATGATGGAGGCACTGTCATTTGCCTTGGCAGCGTCGACGGGACGGCCGGCTATGTCTGTTGCCACTTGCCAAGTGAGTTCTGAAAATCCCTGCAGGAAGGCACCGTTCCGCTTGGCGCCAAACTGTTCTCCATCTGCTAGCTCACGGACGTGGACCCTGGCGCGACGCAATGCATCGTCGATCACGATCAGGTTGTATTGGCGGTTTACGCCACGCGGCAGTTCCCGTGCTCCGGCACACAACGAACCTGCTGAAGCCACGCCCATCGATTGGGTCTCGTTGACATAGATGAATTGAGTGGTCGCCTCTGCAACATGCTGGTGTCCATGCATTCCGAGTTGGAATCCCAATCCAACCATCTCACGTACCTGACCAGCTTCCATATAGTCTTCCCTCTTAGGCGGGCCTTGGAAGCTATGGTGCCAGACTGCGGCCCGGAGGGCATACCGATGCAGGCTGTCGCGCAGATGGAGGTTGCACCGAGCGACAGCACCGCGAGGGATCGCGCCCGAATAGCTGAAGCAATCGTTGCGATCGACGGACTCAAACGCTGCGACGACGATCTTTCGATCGAACAGCTCAAAGAGCTGGTAGCCACGGCTTCGATCAATAGGGAGAGGGAGGGAAATGCCTTTGTAAAAGGCCTCTACAAAGTCCCAGTAGAACTCCATGCGCTTGGCATAGGCGCTGTGATCACAAACGCGGTACAAGGCCCGCTCGCGCCAGGACCAGCGATAGTCACTGTCGGGTTCGACCAGTGCCGAGTGAACATTCTCCGGCCATTGATCCGCCGGAACACGTTCCATTGCTGCAAAGGATGTGTTCCAACAGACATCATGGTTGCCAGGAACGATGATGATCTTGCTGCGATCTCCCGCTAGAAACCGCTTGGCCAACTGGTCGAGAAACGCTCCGGCGACCTGATATTGGTCGCGCATGGAGTCCAACCATTTATCCGCACCGACACCCACTCCTTGAATCAGGTCGCCACTGACCACGATCGCGCCGGGCTGCGGGATCGGCGGTGCGTCTCCTAGGTAACGGTCGCTGTCGCCAAGTAGCGCCGCGATCAAAGAGTCGTTATCGATCGGCTCTTCGCGCGATCGGTGCAAGTCGGAAATATGTAGAATCGTGAACAATTAGCCCCCTCACGTCGGGTCTGCAACTCAATCACACCTTTGATTATCAGCTATTTCGATCACCAGTCACTCTCGAAACACCTATTTTAGATCGTTGGAAGCGAAGGTCCAATGTAAACCGTCAGGCTTAGGGATGGTGCCTCGCCACCTCTGCGCAACCTGAAGGTGTAATGAAGCATTCTTCACTATGGAATCTTGAGCGAGCCTGCGGACATCGGTTATAACTTCTCATCACTTATCCAAAATAAAACGCAGCTGTGAATCTGCATATCGCGAAATGCCCAGGCATCGCGGTCTGCCGATGGGTTCTGGTTGCAGCTAAGGTTGACCTTGCAGAAGTTTGATATCACGAGAGGTTGACAGCAATCTAATTCGTTGCATTCATTACTGGATCTGAGTAGCATTACACTCTCGAAAAAATGCCTGATCAATCAACCCCGTCTTCCGCACCAGGCCAGCTACTTGGATATTCGCTGCAGGTTTCCGAATTCGTTCGGCAATTGTTGATTGCTGATCCCGGAACCGTGGTCAGCCTTGAAGTATTCGAAGACGTGGGCACAACTTCCGCAACCGGTGAACATCTGGCTATCCAGACAAAGAGTGTGGGCGACGATGGGAATCCCATTGCCGATCGTGCGCGTGATTTCTGGAAGACATTTTATAACTGGGCTTCTGATGTTCAAGATAAACGACTCGACCCTTCGAACACGACGTTCCGTATACACGTCTTTTCGCACAGGTCTGGGAAAATCGCCGAATCATTCGCAAATGCAACAACGGAGCGAGCAGCCAAGATAGCCTTGAATTCAGCCGAGAAGGCGTTGGGACCGGTCGACGCCCTGCCGAACAGCATCAGAAAATATGTAACGTCATTCTTCGAGAAGGATGAAAAGGTGCTGGTCGATATCATCAAGCGCTTCCAATTGAGTTTTGGCAGCGGACTTACCTCGAATGATCTTCACACCGCGTTGCTTTCCAAATGGGCGCCTGCCGAAGCACTCGAGGACGTACTGCATAAAGCCCTTGGATGGGTGAAACAGAAACTCGATGACTCGATTCAACAAGACGGGCCTCGCAGCATAACAGCGGACGACTTCAACCGCGAACTCAGTGCCTACGTGGGCAGACTTCAGATGCGCACCTTCTTGAATGATTTTGCCAGCGATCTTAGCGCGGGCGACATTACCCCACACCGTTTGAAGAACTACGTCCGGCAACTAGAGTTCGTGGGCGAAGAGGATGAAGACATTCTGCGTGCGATCAATGCATATCTTCGCTCGGCGCAGAATCGAGTGGAATGGGCGAATCGGGGGATGATTTGGGAGAAGAGTCTTGACCCTTTCGAAGAGGCGTTGCTTACATTCTGGAGAAACACCAAGAAGCAGCAGTCGCTAGACCACTGCTCAGAGGCCCCGGAAACGCAAGGTCAGAGACTTCTGCTCGAGTGCATGAAGCACCGAGCTTTACTAGAAGGAAAGACGACCCCAGACGACTTTACGCCCGGCAGTTTTCATACGCTTGCTGATCACCTGGAGCTTGGCTGGCATCCGGACTACAAAAGTAAGATCTCGGAGAAGAAGTGATGGGCGTACTCTCTGGCGAAATTCGAGCAATTCAGAACCCTGCCCTCGGGGCCGTGTCGCTCTGGAACTTTGCGGATGAGTACTACGATTCCAGCCCAACCCACGATGCCCCTCCTTTACAACTGCTGTTTCTTGTACTGCCCGTCGTTCTCGACGAGGACATCCGTAGTGCGGCACTCAGCACAAGGAAGAGTTCTGGACTTCGAGCGTTCACTGAAAAGCTGGCAGCGTCCAAGGTTGGAAAGTCTGACCGGATTCTGGCTCTTCAATCGCGCGTGTTCGCGTATCGGGGTTTGACTCTGGAATCGCTACGGTTTCTGCTCCGGGCCAAGATGGGCACGGTCGATGTGTCCAAGGGACAACTAGTTCCTTCAAAGACACGAGGACTAAAGCAAGAATTGCCCGAAAGCGTTGAACCACTTCTTAAAGCCGCAAGACATCTCGGTCATTGGACAAGCGCTATAACTCTTTATGAAACATCAGTGATATTGAGGCTTTCTTTCTAATGAAATTCGACATTGAAGCGGTCATTCTGTGGCCTCGAACGGGAGAATTCGCGCCGAGAGTCGTGCGCTTTCAAAAAGGCGTTGTGAATGTCATAACCGGCCTTTCCCGCACGGGGAAATCAGCGATGATTCCAATAATCGACTACTGCCTCGGTTCCGATAAGTGCACGATCCCGGTGAATACAATTCGAGACCATTGCGAGTGGTTTGGCGTACTGGTCGCAACATCGCAGGGACAGAAACTGTTCGCTCGCCGCGAGCCCGGTAGCCTGCGCGCTACGGGTGATATGTACGTTATCGAGGGCAAGCAGATCGAGATACCTCATCGGATTTCGGGAAAGAATACTAACGTAGATATCGTTAAATCACAGTTGGACGATCTCGCCGGCCTTACTTCGCTAGACTTTGCAGTGGAAGGCCAGATAGGGTTTCGTGCCCGTCCGAGCTTCCGTGATCTGATGGCGTTCACTTTTCAACCACAAAACGTAATTGCGAATCCCACAACGCTTTTCTACAAAATCGAATCGTTCGAGCATCGAGAGAAGCTCAGGACGATCTTTCCGTATGTGTTAGGAGCAATAACACCTGCGATGCTCGCCAAACAGCACGAACTCGAGGACCTTCGCCGACAGCTTCGTCGCAAACAACAGGAATTAGAGAGTGTGAAACACGTCTCTGAGCGATTCCTGGGGCAGTTGCAGACATATGTAGATCGTGCGTTGGAACTCGGGTTGGTTACGGAAGAAGAAGTGAGGCCGTTTTCTCGTGAGACCGCATTGCCGGCACTAAAGAGGATAGTGACATCCGAGCAAAGCACTCCAGCAGTAACTGCAAAGACCATTGAAGGCGTCGCTGACGATCTGGTTGCACTCAGACAAAAGGAATCTTCTTTGTCGACTGAAGTGGCGCAATTGCGACAGCGCTACTTCGAAATGACTGAGTTGAGGAAGTCGGCGGCAGATTATCGTTCCGCGCTTCTTGCACAACGCGACCGACTTGCTATTGCACATTGGCTGAAGCAGCAGAGCCATGACGAAAGTGACTGCCCGGTTTGTGGGAACTCGCTCACGAGGGAAGACGAGCGGATAGACAAACTTCTCAGCTCACTAGAGGCTTTAGAAACCAGTTCAGGTCACTTCGAAGCTTTGCCGGCGACTTTCGACCGCGAATATCAGCGCGTTCGTTCTGAGATGAGCCGACTCTCAGAGTCCTTGGCCGCGACTCAGTCGCGTCTTCAGGCATTGTCGCAGGTATCCGATATCGAAAGGCGACGGCGATACACTCAGCTCGGTACTTCACGATTCATTGGGAAGCTTGAGTCGGATTTGGCAACTCTAGAGAATGTCGGTGTGGACAGCAAGTTGCAAGCCGAAGTGAATGAGCTTGCAAGACGCCTCAGGTCGCTGGAGGAGGAAGTTGCTACGAACAAGGTCAGAGCCCGCCTTCAGCGAGCTCTCGCGCAATTAACTGCGATTTGTAGCCCACTGGTGCTGGAACTCGATGTGGAGCGTCCAACGGATCCAGTGAGTCTGTCGATCACTGATCTCACCGTGAAGGTAGGTTCTGTAGATCGCGAAGATTACTTGTCGGAAATTGGCAGTGGTTCCAATTGGCTTTCGTACCATCTCGCCATTTCACTAGCACTTCAGCTTTATTTCCTGCAACAGGATGACTCACCGGTTCCGGCGTTCCTCGTTTACGATCAGCCCAGTCAGGTTTACTTTCCACAGAGGTTGGGAGAATCTGAGAGCGACAATCTGGAAACAGTTAGTAATCTGCCTGACGAAGATGTCCAGGCTGTAAATCGTGTTTTTAGGGCCTTGTCTCTAGCCGTCGAGCAAAGCCAGAATCGACTTCAATGCATCGTCTTTGATCATGCACCCCAATTTGTTTGGGAAGGTGTTCCCGGCGTCAACCTCGTCGAGAACTGGAGAGATGGCGTGAAACTCGTTCCACAAGAGTGGATCCGGAGATAATGTCTCCATCAGGCATCATCGTTCCAGCTAAGATTTAGCGAAATCGTCGACCGTGAAGCGGATTTGTGGGGTTTCCTGAGACGCTCTTTTAGCGGCAGCTTCGGCGAGAATATCGCAACGTTCGTTCTCGGCTGTGCCCGCGTGACCTTTGACCCAAATCCACTCAACATCGTGAGCTTGGCGGGCGGCATCTAGGCGTTGCCAGAGATCAGCGTTTAGCACTGAGCAACTTCTAGCTTCGTCTTTTGCTTTCCAGCCTTTGCGGATCCAATTGTGTCGCTTCCAGCCGTGTATCCATTTCGTTATTCCGTCTATAACATATCGACTGTCTGAGTGTAGATGGACGTCGCACGGTTCCTTCAGGCTTTCGAGGGCGCTGATGGCCGCCATAAGCTCCATGCGATTGTTTGTCGTAGCGGAATCTACCCCGTCGATTTCGCGGCGATGCTTGCCGTAGATCAGCACCGCTGCCCAACCTCCGGGACCGGGATTGCCAACGCAGGCGCCGTCGGTGTAGATCGTGATGCTCTTGGCGCCGATCAGCTTTTTGGTATTGCTGGGGACCTCGACACGGCTGTCCGGTGCGACTTCAGAAGCCGCCCCACTAGCTCGAAGGCCACACTCCACTTGCAACCTCTTCAGCCAGCCCTTGGGTGGAGGCCAGGTAACTCCCCAAGATGCCAACTGCTTGCTTGTGAGTCCCTTTAAGAGAAACTTCCCTTCTGGAGTGATCCTCGCGGCTAATTGCGCCTTGATTTCCTCTAGTGATAGGAGCATGGACTCACCATAACATGCGCCCTCGGCTATTCCCGATTGCAATCGCAGCATAGCCATCTCGTGGAGGCACTGGCTGACCACATCTTTGTTCCTCACGCCGTCCCTAACAGCCGCACCGAGATCTGTGCGAAGAACCGCGTGCCGCCAGAAAGCAGATCCTGACTACAGGTGATATTTTGACTTCGAAAGCTTGATGAACACAGCCCGGGCTAGGGTAATGTCACCTTCACGTGTGATAAGGATTACTGCTTTCTGTAACTTAGCGGCCTCATGCTTCTCATTCCTCCCCAAGTCGCACCGCGATTCAAGACGCAGAGGCATCGCGCAACTGTAGAAAGACTGAGGGCCGCAGCAGATATGAAAGACGTACCTAAGCAAATCGTCACGTTGGCACAGCAGCTGAACCCGGGAGAATTGTCCAGACGATACAGAGTGCGAGGAATTCTAAAGTGGTTTGGTGCTTCGCGCAGAGGGACGAAGGTACTCGACGAGATTCAGGCGACGCTGAAGCACTTTGATATGGCAAGCGAGCCGGGGATTGAAGCCGCTGATATAGATGACCAGGTGCGCTTCATGCTGCTGGCGCCAAGTTCCTCTGGCGAGGAAGCTACCATCAGCTCAGATAAGACCGCCGTGAATACTGAGTCCCAGCCCGCAAAGACCGAACTCGCTGAATTAACAGAGAACTCAGTTTCCTCGGAGGACGAACTCGAACCGGAGAACGGCGATGAGGTGACGACTTCCAAGCCAGATGACAGGCCGATTACGAGTCAGGTGTGCGATTGGACAATCTCTGCACTTAGAGACAAGCTCGAGCGCGGGCAATTGGATCTTCAGCCCAAGTTCCAAAGAGAATACGTCTGGGCCCTTCGCCCAGAATTACCGTCGCGACTGATCGAGTCCTTACTGCTCGAGATTCCGATTCCACCGATCTACTTCGGGAAAGTTGCAGAAGGTCGGCTCGAGGTGATCGATGGGCAGCAGCGTTTGACGACACTGGTGAAGTACGTAACAAACCAGTTTGCGCTGCGGAAGCTACGGCGAATGAGTAGCTTAAACGAGAAATGCTTCAAAGACTTGACCAAAGAACAACAGGAAAAAATCCTAGATACGCCGATACGCAGCATTGTTATTGACGCGGCCGGCAATACGGAACTGCGCTTCGAGATATTTGAGCGACTCAATCGCGGTTCGATGGCCCTGAACGAGCAGGAGCTTAGGAACTGTGTTTTCCGCGGGCCATTCAATGAACTACTAGCCGAACTTGAGAAAGATCCGACTTGGCGCAAGGTCAAAGGCGGCATAGAGCCGGAAGGACGATTCAAGGAGCGCGAGATAATCCTGCGCGTCTTTGCGTTTGCGAATCGACTCCCACAGTACAGCGGCAATCTCAAACAGTTTCTTAACGATTACATGGGACAGTTTGCTCCTAAAGACGAGCAGCAGCTTAAGGTTCATGCAGGTCTTTTCAAACAGACAGTACAGAACATATACGCCGTTTTTGGCGACAAGGCTGCGCGACTGTACGACGTCTCGAATCGAAGCACCCGAGGTGACTGGGACAAGAAATTTTCGGTGACGGCTCTCGACATTCAGTTCTCTGCTCTGATGAACCGCCCAACAGGTAAGGTTCAACAGGCTGCGGAACAGATCAGAGAACTATTTATGTTTACGATGCTGACAGATCTGGAGATGCAGGACGCCATCTCTAAACGCACCGGAAGTACAGCGCAGACTCTCATCAGATGGCAGAAATTCCGTAAACTTGTCGACCCGATCATTGCGGGGACCCTCATAGAACCACGTTTCTTCGACTACCAGTTTCGGAAAGGCCTTTTCGAAAAGTCGAGCGTCTGCGCAATTTGTAACAACCAGATACACTCCTTCGAGGACAGCACTGTTGATCACATAATTCCGTACAGTAAAGGCGGAAAAACTGTTCCGGAGAATGGACAGATCGCACATCGCGCGTGCAATGCCAGAAAGAACACGCAGCTGCCCCCAGACCAGGCAGAAGCAATAGGTGCGGGCAAGAACTGATCTCTCCGGGGCTTTCGACGAAACTCTCTCCGGCGGATCGTGGCACGTACGGGTTTTCACACCATCCCGGCGAGTTGCACTGCGCAAGGAGGACGGGAGGAACATCTGTGTATCTTCGGGTGGTCGATACAGTTGATTGTCGCGGTGTGAAATGAGTAAGAAACAGTCAGGCCAGGTTACGCAGACCCGTAACAGAAAGGACCATTGGTTGCCGCAGGGTTACATGCGCGGATTCATCGGTCCATCTCGCGTCTCAAGATTCAGGCCGCTGTGGTGCTATTTCACCCACAAGCAGAGATGGGAAGAGAGGAGTACGAGCGAGATTGCCTACGGTAAGGGATTCTACGATTATGCGGACGGAACTGACTATTCCAGTGCTACTCACCCCGATTCAGCATTTGCCATCTTGGAGCGCGAGTTCCCGATGCGGCGTGAAGAACTAATTGCCGCTCGCTTCGAGAATTGGGAACAACATAAAGACTTCTTGCTAGAGTTTATGCAGATGATACGCGCGAGGTCCCCGCTTGCGATGCAACAGCAAGAAGCATATGCACGCAGCCTTCGGGGCGCGACCATCACCAAAGTCCATCCGGATGGACATACTCTCGAAGTAGATTCCCTAGAGTTGCGACCGTTGCCAGCGCGTGGCGTTCGAAACATAACCATCTCAAGGGTGTTGGAAGAGGTCAAAACTGGAGCATCTTGGATGCGCCCGCTCGATTGGTGCCTTCGTTACACCGAGAAAGAAGACGATCCCTTCTGTACAACCGACCAAGCGCTATTCCTGCTCGGGAACGTAGAGGACCCTCAGATAACGATTGAGTTCTTGAATCACCCGGATTCGGTGCTTGTCTTCCCATTGTGCTGGCAAGCATGCCTCTTTGGAAGCACACGGAAGTTCGATAAGCCTTATGACAGTGCTCACCCCGTACAACTCGCGAGCCTGCGCAACGACCAAAAACGCCATGCGGACAGGTTTGTCGTATCGACCATACCATATTAGTTAGAGCACTCTGGAGCCGAACACTTTGTAGTAAGTGGCACCCGCCTTGAGGTGACCGTTGCCTCCGCAGGTGGCGTCTGGCCGATCATGCCGCACTACGTAACGACCATCAAATGGTCTCCCGGCCTTGCGACAATCAGTGCCGTTGGATTGTTCGCGGTTGGTCGAGTCAGGCCCGAGCACTACCCGAATTTGTTTGTGTTGACGACTGCCCTACTCTGCTTCAGGGTGATCAACCTGTTCAGTTGAATCCTCACTCATTAGGCGAGATATCTGTAATCCACCTGGCACTTTGCCAAATGTCCGTCATGAGTTTTCGGCCCCTCGATCGAGTTCCTCTAAGATTGATTCTGCAGCCCGCTTGTAGTCGGACAGCACTCCATCCGAAATGCGATCAACAAAACTCGCGTTGGTAGACCTAAGGGTTGTGTCGTCTCGAATTGCCGGGAAAACCACAGATCCCATGTTTTCCGCAATACGCTCTATCATTCCTACTGTTGTTTTGGTTCGCTGACGCGTGGAATCAGTCATCACGGGGAGCCATCCAATAATGCTAACGCTGCTACCGACGACGTGATCAACAGCGTATTTCTGTCCGAGCACCGAATAGGCGCCCTGCACTCCTAAAGTGTCCGTAGTGACAGGAACGAGCACCTGTTCTGTGTATGCAAATGCGGCTGTCTGGAGCCATGAAATAGACGATCCCAAATCGAAGAGGACAATGTCGTAAGAATCTTCGGCTCGACGAAGAGTGTATTTAAATACACCGTCCGGAAAGAGGTTCTGTCCGATTTCCTCCTCCAGGCGCAAACAAGCACGGCTTGAACACATTACGTCGATGTTTGTAGCGCCGGGAGTGATGCAATATTGGAGCGCGAATCGGTTCAGAAGAAAATCGCCCAAGAAAGCAATCGGCTTTAGGCCGAGTAGATTCGAGATTCTCGGGGCATTCGAGTCTGCATCAATCAGCAGTACCTTTCTTCCGGTTTCAGCGAAGAATCGTGCCAGCATGATGGCCGTCGTCGTTTTTCCAGTTCTTGTTCGCGGGTTATACACTGCCAGTTTAATCACGGGTAATTCACACCTTAAACATGCACGGACGAAACCCAGGCGCGCCTTACAAACTGTGTTCCCCGTTTTGCTGTTTCATTTACACACTATAGGTGGGTCGCACAATTGTGGTCAATGAAGCCATTGTGATGATGTGCGAACGGGCAATGATCGACTCTCATCGCGAAAATCAGGACCGCAGAAGTATTTTGGAGAAGTACTCCGTCAACTGAGAACCAAGCAGGGCTACTCGCAGGATTCGTTTGCTCATGCGACTGGGTACCACCGTAATTACATAGGACAACTAGAACGCGGTGAAAAGAGTCCCTCGCTGAAGGCGATTTTCGATCTTGCGCAAACTCTCGGGCTTCGGCCTTCGCTATTACTCCGAAAGGTCGAGGACCTCAACGAGCGCCGTCGGTAGAGCCAGGGGCATTAGGCTGCCCGATTCTCAGTAAATTATGTGCATGGTGGCGCTGACAATCAGCGCATTCTGGCGTTTCTTTTGAGAGTACCTATACATAATTTCCACGTGCACATAACGTGGGCGACCAGTTGGCGCTGCCGGTACGCAGCTCGCGGCCATCGAGCAGGTAGGCTTTCAGGTGCATCAGTTCCCTTGTGCCCTTCACGCGTATCTGCACGTTGCGCTCGCCGGAGAACATTTCCATGACCGGGCCACGCTTGCTCTTGCGGTCCTGCTCCTGCTCGTACTGCTGCTGGTCGCGGTAGATGCGCACCTTTACGCCGGCACGGGCACGCTCCAACACTGCCTGCGCCAGATACTCATCGGTGAAGGCGTACATGGCGATGTCGATGCTCTGTTGCGCGCGCTGAATGTGGTCGCGGTCGATCGATTCCAGGTTTTCGCCGGGCGAGAAATGCTCCTCGGCCTGCCCGGCCTCAACCTTGGCGGGGCCAAGCGGCATACGGACCTGATTGCAAGCGGTGAAGCTGAAACTGAAGAGAATGAACAGGAGGAGTGCGAAGCAACCACGTTGCGCGAACTTCATGCTACGAGTCTACACGCAGAGGTTGTGGCTTTCTCCGACGCGCGCGCGAACAAAAAGACCGGCGTGCGCGTCGGAACATCTCCTTGTGTGACCATCTCAGTTCTGGCCGATCACTTCGTCAATCTTGCGCAGCAGGGACGCACGGGAGAAGGGCTTTTGCAGGTAGTGAACCCCTGGGTCGAGCACGCCACGGTGCACGATGGAGTTCGGGGTATAGCCGGACATGAAGATCTCTTTGAAATGGCAGCCGCCCTCGCGCAGCCGCTCGGCAAGATATTTGCCATTGCCGCCCTTGAGCACCACGTCGGTCAACAGGATTTCAATTCCGCTGTGTTTTGCGAATGCGGCGTCAAGCGCCTCCTGCGGACTCGCAGCGGCTATCACGGTATGGCCAGCGCTGTGCAGAAACTCATCGATCAGCCGGCGCAGGTCCGGGTCGTCTTCCACCAGCAGAATTGCGGTCTTGCGGGAAGCCGTCGCCTGCATCTTGGGATCGGGCGCAGTAGCCGCTTCGTCCTGCGACGAAGCCTTGGGGAGATAGATCTTGAAGCAGGTGCCCTTTCCTTCCTCGCTGTAGACCCACACCATGCCGCCGGCCTGCTTCACGATTCCGTACACCATGGCAAGGCCCAGGCCGGTGCCCTGCCCCGGGCCTTTGGTGGTGAAGAATGGGTCGAAGATGCGTGTCTGCACCTCCTGGCTCATGCCGACGCCGTCATCGGAGACGGCGAAGAGCACGTAGTCTCCGGGCGGTACCAGCGGATGCGTCTTCACATACTCGCCGCCAAGCTCGACGTTCGAGGTTTCCAGAGTCAGCAGGCCGCCATCAGGCATGGCGTCGCGCGCATTCACCACCAGATTCATGATGACCTGCTCGAACTGCGAGCGATCTACCTTGACCGGCCAGAGCGCGTCGCACAGCGAGACGTTGACATCAATATCCTCCCGCAACAACCGCCGGGCCATCGGAAGGAAGCCTTGAAGAATGGCATTGAGCGATGCAATAGCGGGTTGCGTTACCTGCTTGCGGCTGAAGGCCAGCAACTGGCTGGTCAGTTCGGCGGCGCGCTGGGCTGATTTCATTACCGCCTCCGCCCGTTTCTGCTGCCCGCCACTTACCTCCTGCAAGAGCATCTCCACCTGCACCATGATGACCATCAGGAGATTATTGAAGTCATGCGCGATGCCTCCGGCCAGGGTCCCAATGGCTTCCAGCTTCTGCGCCTGTTGCAGTTGCGCTTCCGCGTGCACGCGCCGCTGGCGTTCTTCCTCCGCCGTAAGGCGATTGCGCACCGAGGCAATGCCAAAGGAAAGGTTCCCGGCAAGGTTGGAGAACAGCTCCAGTTCCTCATGGTCAAAGGACGCAACGTCCTCCGAATAGACGGTAAGCACCGCGACGCATTCACCGCCCACCAGCAGCGGCAGACACATCACAGAGCGGAATCCGTATTCCGCCGCAAGTGCATGCCAGAGTTTGAGAGTTGGCTCTTCCGGATAATTCTGGACAACGGTCGTCCTGCGCTCGCGCACGGCCGTGCCGATCGGCCCCCTGCCATAAGGATCATCTTTCCAAGTTGCCGTAACGCGGCCAGCGTACTCGCTTCCGCGGCCTGCGGCAGCTACGGCACGGATGCGGCATTCGGGCAGTTCGTCCGGGATGCCGATCCAGGCCAGGGGATAGCCCGTTTCTTCCACAATCACCTGCACAGCACGGTGGAATAATTCCTCTTCTTGAATCTCTTCCGACTGCATGAGAACACGGTCCACCGCATTGATCGCACGCAAGGCACGATTGGTCCGGCAAAGCTCGCGCTCCATTTGCCTGGATTGGGTCACATCACGAACATTGACGACCGCCGCAATAACCGCACCACGCTCATCACGCATTGGGACAAAACTGTAGCTTCCAATCCAACTCTCTCCCGTATCCTTGCGTCGCGTGAGGAATTCAAGCTGGCTGCCCGACTCGCCGGCCAGGGCACGTGTAATCGGACGGCAGTCCCGCGGCACGGGCTCCCCATCGGGATAGAAGATCTCAATAAGCCGGGAGCCCTCGGAAACTGTAGTTGGGAAAGAGGGGCGGTCGGGGAAGCGCAGAAAGCTCCCGAAGGCGTCATTGAACTCAAGAACCCGCCCCTCTTGATCGCAGATGAGGAAGCCATCATTCATGCTGTCGATCGCGCTGCGCAGCTTGGCTTCATTTGCGAGCGCCTGCGCCTCCGCACGCACACGCTCGGTAATATCCAGCTCCGTCTGCAGCAGGCATCCGCTCAGCTTATCGAGAGTCCACTGCACATCCACCACGACTTCTGCGCCGTCCCGCGTGGTGCGGTGGAGCACACCGCGCCAGTGCGGATCGGTAGCAAGCCGCTGGTTGATCTCTTCCAATTCGCAGGGGTAGCGTGTCTGGAGCAGTTCGCGCGACTGACGGCCCAGCGCCTCCGCACTACTCCATCCATACAGAGTTTCCGCGCCTGCGTTCCAGAATAGGAAATTATGTTGAAGGTCGGTGATCAGAATCGGCTGGGCCGACGACTCAACCAAGCGGTCGCGCAGGGCGATGGCCTCCTCATTTTCGCGCCGATTGCGGTCAATCCACCAGGATGACAGGATCAGCGTGCCCGTAAAGATGACGTCCTTGACCACCCCTGCGCGCCCCAACTGCAGACTATAGAAGGGCGCGATGAGAAAGTAATCAGCCGAGAGCGCAGAAAGCAATGTGGCCACCACGGCTCCGCCAAATCTCCCATACCAGAGAGACAGAAACACCGCGGGCAGAAAGACGAGGAATGGCGCTTCACGGCTGATGGGGCCAAGCAGCAGCGCTGCCACCGTGCTGGCCGCCACTGCTGCCGCAGCCATCAGGTAACGCCGCGCGCCATGAACATTAGGAGCAATCGACAAAGGCACTCTCCAAAACACCATCCCCGCAAGGTGGCCAGCCATTCGCACAGACGGCGCAGCGTTCGTGCCTCGAACCTGAATGGCGGGGTACCCCTCGCACGCCGGGGGATGCGCTGTCCTTCTCGCTCGGGTAACAGCGCCAGGAATCAGAATCCCGCGAAATGCGGCATTTCCCGCAGAAACCGACGGCGATAAACACACGCGGATTCCTCATTTGGATTGCAGGCCGGAAATGAGATTGCATTTCCTCCTGCATGCCGAAGAAACGAATCTGCCTCTCGAAGCCTCAATCGAGTTCTGCCGGACCAGAAACACCGGACCAGAAGCATCTGTGCCAATTCAATCTGCGCCAGTCCCGAGCAACCTGCCAGCCACTGCCGGTGCACACGAAGCGTTGGCATAATGGAGATATGAAGTTGATTCGCCTTGACGGATTGTTTTTCGCGGTCGAGTTTCTCGGCGTCTTTGCCGGCGCCCTGAGCGGCGCTCTCTACGCCATCCGTCACCCGCGCTACAAATACGACCTGATCGGCGTCTTCGGCCTCGCGTTCGTGGTGGCGCTCGGCGGCGGCATCACCCGCGACGTGATTCTCCAGCACGGCGTTCCACTCGCCTTTGAAGACGAACGCTACATGGCCATCGCCTTTGTTGGCGCTCTGATGGCCATCGCCTTCGGGCACCGCATGGGACCAAGCGTAAGCCGCGCCATCGATGTCGTCGACGCCTCCGCGCTCGGCTTCTTCGCCATTGCCGGCACCACACGCGCACTCAACGACGGCCTCATCGTCGTTTCCAGCATTCTGCTCGGTCTGCTGACCGCCGTTGGCGGCGGCCTGCTGCGCGACGTTCTCTGCGGACGCACGCCGAGGGTCTTTGAGCGCGGGCAGTTCTACGCCATTGCCGCGCTCTGCGGCAGCGCCACCTTCCTCATCTGCGACGCTGTGCACTTCAGCCGCGCCACCAGCACCGTGGTGGGCACTCTGACCTGCTTCCTGCTGCGTCTGCTCTCCATGCGCTACAACTGGCGCACCAGCCACATTGGAGCCCGCGAAGCTTAATCTCTGCGCAGTTTCCGCTTCCGGCTACAATGGCTTGGTGAAGTCGGCCCAGTGGCCCTTCTACTTTTTGCCAGAGGTCTTCATGCGGAAATCTCTACTTTTCTTGACTCTGATGGTGCTGCTGGCCATCGCACAATCGGTGGCGCAGTCCGCGCCGCCTTCTCACAACATCATGGGAGACCCCAACCGTTTTGCCGACGCGCACCTGGCGGGCCTGGATGCGCAGGTGCACCTGACCGACGAGCAGAAGGCGCGGATCCGCCCGGTCTTCTTCGCCGAAGGACAGAAGCTGATCGCCATCCTGAGCGATGCGTCGCTCAACCCCGACCAGCGCGGTCTGCTCATCCAACAAATGCACTTGCAGACCGCAGAGAAGGTTGCCTCCATGCTGACGCCCGAGCAGCGCAAGCTTCAGCCGAAGGCCCCGCCCACTGGCGGACGGACTTCGCACCCCGCACAGATTTGATCGTTCGTCGCGGAGCCGGCAACAACAAGGCATAAGATAGAAGGCGCGGACTTGTCCGCGCCTTTCTGCTTGGAGCACGATCCGGTGGCGCGCGGCGCGCCAATTGCGCCGCGCCCGTGAATTGTGCGAAGCTCTCAGGTTTTGCAGTTCATTCTTCACGCTCCGAGAGGGAGTGAACTTGCCCCACTATTCATTCTTATTCGGCATTGCACTGGTTTTTCTGGCGATTACGGCCGTGGCCTTCCTTGCCGCCCGCAAGGTGGAATCCGCCGAGGACTTCGCCGTCGGCGGGCGACGCGCCAGCGCCGGTCTGGTGGCTGGCAGTTTGATGGGCACCATGATCGGCGGAGCCTCCACGGTCGGCACCTCGCAGGTGGCCTTCCGCTTCGGACTCTGCGCGTGGTGGTGGTGCCTGGGCGCGGGCATCGGCTTTCTGCTGCTGACCAGCGGCATCGGGCGTCGCCTTTATGAGACCGGTGCAACCACCGTGCCCGAACTGCTTTCGCGCAGCTACGGAAACCGCATACGGCCCTTCGTCGCCATCTTCACCTCGCTCGGCATTCTGTTCAGCTTCATTGGAAACAGCCTGGCCTTCGTGGCCCTGTGCAGTTCCACGCTGCACACGCGCGCGCTCACCTCGGCGCTGCTCGGCATGGTGCTCATGCTGGTCTATGTCATGTTCGGGGGCGCGTGGGGCACAGGCATGGGAGGCATGCTGAAGGTCGCGCTGGTCTACGTTTCACTGGCCTGCTGCGCCGTGGTGGCCTGGCGGACATTGGGCGGCCTCGGCGGGCTGACCGCGAGCTTCCCTGCCTACCCGTGGTTCTCACTCTTCGGGCGCGGCTATGCGGTGGACGGCGCGGCGGGCTTCTCCATGCTGCTGGGCGTGCTCTCCACGCAGAGTTACTTTCAGGCCGTGGCTTCCGCGCGCGACTGGAGCGCGGTGCGCAAGGGAGCGTTCCTCTCGGCGCTGGCGACTCCGCTCATCGGGCTGGCCGGAGTGCTGATCGGACTCTGCATGAAGGCGCACTTCCCGGCCACCGCATCGGCCGAGGCGATGCCCGCCTTCGCTCTGCGACTGCTGCCGCCCATGCTCTCCGGCGTGGTGCTGGCCACGCTGCTGGTCACCATCGTCGGATGCTCGGCCGGACTGGCGCTGGGCATCTCCACCATGTTCTCCGTGGACATCTATAAGCAGCACCTGCGTCCGTTGGCGACCGGGGCGGAGATTCTGCGCGTGCAGCGCGGCACGCTGCTGGTGACCTCGCTGGTGCCGCTGTGGTTCGCCGCGGGCAACTCCGGTGCAACCATTCTGGACTGGAGCTTCCTCTCCATGAGCCTGCGCGGATGCACCGTGCTCTTCCCGCTGCTGGGCACGCTGTTCTTCCCGAAGCTGGTGCGTCCGCTGGCCGGAGTGGCGGCCGCCTGCGTCGGCCCGCTGACCGCGTTCTGCTGGCACCTGCTGCGGCCCAGAGGCATGGACCCGCTCTACCCCGGCCTCGCCGCCAGCCTGCTCGCGCTGGTCGTCCTCAGCCTGCTGCTGGCGGACACGCCCGCCCCCGAAGCATCCTTGGAGCGCGCCGCCGAGAGTGAGCCGGAGTAACTTGATTCTCCGTAGCTGTTACGAACCGACCTGTCGAATCCAGTCGCGAATCGAAGTACCTACGCGCTCTACGTCTTGCGCTCCTAACTCGCCGCTGTGCATAATCACATTCCGTGAACGTTCAAGGGTTGTGATGATTTGACGAACCCAATCTTGCGATTGGAGATAATTCTCAAAATGCTCCCAATTCTGGCTGACGATTGAACTGAGGTCCCCAAACTCTGTGTAATTAATTGGTTGATCGCCACGCGGTGTGTGCCAGCGGACTTTGGTTTCGTCGTCGCGACGAGTCTCGGCTTTGGTTCGAATCCTTTCCGAAACTGCAACGGTCCACCAGTCAGCCCCGATGCTTTCCAATAACCGCTTGGAGACAAACTCGCGTACGGTGTTCTCAAATGCTGCAATCGCCACGTAAACAGTCGCCATGCGTCGAGCCTTACAAACCAAGTCCTCATCCAAAACATCAATTGGAAGCCTCTTTGATAGTTCCGGGTCAAGGTCTCCATTTGTGTGTCTTCTCAATCGCTGGGTCTTGTCTAGCGTCTGGTCAGCAAGAAGCCCCCTAAACACGAACGAATACAATTGGTCATTCATTAGCACCTCACGCTAGGTGCCGCCGCAGCGCTTGAAAGATTGCATCGTAAACGGCTGGGTCACGCGACTCAGGAAGATGGACCTGAATGTTGTAATGAAGCTGGAGATTGTCGCGGGAAACGGGCTTCTCATCAGATGGAGCAGATGGGGATGCCTGTTGGGGGATTGTCGCGGTCACCGGTTCCACGACAGTGGCGATGGCGGGCGCATCCCAGTCAGCAAGGTCAGCAAGAGCCTTGAATGTGTTCGCCATCAAATTAAGTACGTTGTCAGACTTCTGCCCAAGAGTAAGTGTTTTGAGTTTGTTCTTGACCTCATCGACAGTCATTTCCTGAGCTTTGAGGTTAAGAGCAAACAAATCCTCGTAGGCCTCCCGCAGAGCATCCGCTAAAACACGCCCCGATTGGGTTTGGTCCAAGAATAGATAGTATCGCTGTGTAGGCGTTCCAGACTCATCAATGAATCCAAGACCCTTTAGAACAGCAATAAATAGTCTGTCGTTGCTGCTTGAAAATTCAAGATTGGTGAGGAATTTGTTAGTGAATCGCTCGGGGGCTTTTGCTGAGCGTATAGCATTTAGAAAAGATTCGAGATTCTTGGTGGTCACTAGGTACGCATTCGTCAAAGCCATTACTTTCCAAGCTCCACGGTGGAATTGACTGCGCTATCGATTTGGCACGGATTGTACTCTCTCTGCCCGGCGTGGACCTTATCCGCAGGTTGTTCGCAAAAATCGGGCTCCGGCACTCACGAACAGACTAAGCCCTCAGCGTGACGAGTGCGAATGAATTCTCGGATGGCGGCGTCTCTACTTCGTGTCTCCGAAGGCGACGAAGGCGCCCAGGCCCATCATGGCGACGCCGGAGGCGACGCGCTGATTGCGGCGGAAGCGCCAGCTTGAGCGCAGGCGCGTGCCGATGGGCGCGGCGAAGGAGACCACCAGCAGGTCGGCCGCCGTGTTCAGCGAGACCGACAGCACGCCGAGCAGCAGGAACTGCACCACAAGGTGTCCGCGCGCGGGATTCACAAACTGCGGCAGGAACGAGAGGAAGAACAGCGCCGTCTTGGGGTTGAGCACTTCGGTGAGCACGCCCTGCCGGAAGGCGTGGTTCGCTCCGCCGGCCTCGGCCGGCTCGTCCATGGGCACGTTGCGCGTGCGGATCATGCGAACACCGAGCCACACAAGGTAGAGCGCGCCCGCGTATTTGACCACGGCAAAGGCCGTGGCCGAGGCCGCCAGCACCGCCGAAAGTCCGAGGGCCGCGGCCACCACGTGGATGAGGCCTCCGCCGAAGGTGCCAACCGCCGAGAGCATGCCCTCGCGCTTTCCACCGGCCAGCGTGCGCGCCAGCACGTAGAAGATTCCGGGGCCGGGCGTGACCGCCAGCAGCGTTGCCGCCGCAAGGAAGAGAACGAGCAGGTGGGTGTCCAACATCCGGGGATTATAGCCTGCGGTTGGCGGCAGCGGAACCCGCTCCGCGCAAGGAATCTGCGCTTCGGTTTTGAATTGAAATGGAGGAAGGCGCTGGCGGAGGGTGAGGGATTCGAACCCCCGTTAGGGTTACCCCTAAAGCGGTTTTCAAGACCGCCTGTTTCAACCACTCACACAACCCTCCGCGCCGGGCTTGTTCTGGTTGGGATGGGCCTGCCCACATTGTACGACGAGCGCAGGCTGCGGCAGAAATGGAGCCGCGTGCTTTGCGAGTGGCCCGCCCCGGACATTGACGCCTCAGCCGTTCGACGCAAAACAGAAAGGGCGTGGCCGCAGCCACGCCCTCAAAACCAAGGAACCTTGCAGACGCTACACCACCACTTCAGGAATTTCGAGCATGCGCTTGTGGAATGCCTCGAGGAAAGCGGAGACCACCTGCGGGTCGAACTCGCGTCCGGCGCCCCGCTCGATGATGTCACGGGCTTCGAATGGTGACGAGCCCTTGCGGTACGGGCGGTCGCTGATGATGGCATCGTAGGCATCGGCCACGGAGAGGATGCGCGCTTCCAGCGGAATCTCCTCGCCCTTCTTGTCCGTGTAGCCGCTGCCGTCGTAACGGTCATGGTGGCTCAGGATGATGGGCAGCACGCGGCGCAGCGAACCGCCAACGGGCTCCAGCATGTCCACGCCCCGGGAGACGTGCTCGCGCATCTCCTCGTACTCCTCGGCGGTCAGGCGGGCGGCCTTGTAGAGAATGTCGCGACTGATATCGAGCTTGCCAATATCGTGCAGCAGCGCAGCGGCCCGCACGTCCTCAATGCGCTCCTCGCCAAAACCCATTTCAGCGGCAATGCGGGTGGCATAGATGGAGACGCGGTAGGAGTGGTTCTGCGTGTACTTGTCCTTGGAGATGAACTGCCGAAGGATCATCAGCACGCCCTGGTAGGTCTGGCGCAACTCGCGGATCTTGGCCAGGTTGCGCTCGTAGAGCGTGCCCATGGCGATGGCCGTCAGGATCAGCGTACCGGCCCAGACAGCCAGCTCGTACCACTTCTCGCCGCTGAGCACCATGCCGCGCGAGGCCAGTACGTCGGGGTTGTAATACGCGATCAGGATCACCAGCAGAATGCTGGCGAAAGCGGTTGAAATCGCGTGACGGCGACCATAGGAGTACGCGGAGAAAATTGTCGGCAGGCTATAAATGCCCAGCAACATGCCATGTTCGCCGACCGCAAAATTGATCAGTGCGGCGATCACAAACAGCGACAGAATCACCCATAACTCACGGTTTACTTCTGATAGCTTGCGCGACATGACGTCCTTTACGCCCAACCCTGCCCTCTCTTTCGCCCAACAAACCACTGCTTCCAGCGCCCGGCTGGGCCGCGCTTGAAACGAAATTGCAGGCGAAAGTGAGTGAATCGTAAGCCATTCGCTCCGCTACGCGCAAGATTTTCCACCCCATCGATGGGCCATTGTACCGCCGTGCTCCAGTTCTTTTGGAAGAGGCGATCTTGATTCCCCCATCCGCGTTTCCGGCTCGGCTTGGGGCCTTCGGCAGACCTTTGTATACTTGTTGGAAATGGCGCGGCCCTGCGGACACGCCAACAGGGGCAGCCATTTCAAACATGCGCATGCGATTTTCTCTCCGGCTTTTGGCTTCCGCGCGGCTTCAGGCCGCCTTCGTGCCCCTGCTCTGCCTGCTCGTCGTGCTGGGCGCCTCGTTCCACCTGGGGCACGTTCAAACCGTGGCCGCCGAAGCCGAGTACGCCGGACGCGCCACGCGCCCCGTGGCCCTTGCACGGGTCAGCTTTGCCGCCGCCGGCGATGTGATTCCCCACCAGGCCGTGCGGGCCGCCGCCGACGCCCAGAAGGCTCCCGATGCCGCCGCCAACCATGACGGCTGGGACAACCTGTTCGGCGAGGTCTCCGACATTTTCCGCTCGGTCGATTACGGCTTTGTGAATTTGGAGACTCCAGTTGCGCCGGTGCACTCACACGGTACACGGCCCTTCCTGTTCAACGCTCCCGTGGCCCTGCTGGATTCGCTCAAGGCGAACAACGTTGGCGTGGTCAGCTTTGCCAACAATCACGCCATGGACCAGGGGTGGGCCGGCTTTGGTGAAACCGTGGAACAGTTGGCCGCGCACAAGATTCTCGGCGCCGGAGCGGGGGCCAACGCTGTGGCTGCCTGGCAGCCGGTCATCGTGGAGAAAAACGGCGTGCGCGTTGGTTTCCTGGGTATGACGCGGTGGCTCAACGGCGGACGCAACCCGGAAGACGCCAAGGCTCCGCACGTCGCCTATTTCCCCTATAAATCCGATGCTGCCGCCTCGCCAGGCATCGACGAAGCTTACGTGCTGGAGGCGGTGAAGCGCGCTCGCCAGCAGTGCGACCTGCTCGTGGTATCGATCCACTGGGGCGTGGAGTACGCAGTGGCTCCACGCACCGATGACGTGGAGTTGGCGCACAAAATCATGGAGGCCGGGGCCAGTCTTATCCTTGGGCACCACCCGCATGTGCTACAGCCAGTGGAAACCTATCGCACGCAGGACGAGCGCAACACGGTCATCGTCTATTCGATGGGAAACTTCCTCTCCAACCAGTCCCGCACCTATGTTGACGGGCTGATGCCGGACCGGACCGGCGACCCGCGCGACTCGCTGATTGTGCGCTTTGCGGCGGTGAAGAAAGACTATGGCCCGGGCGGCACGCGCGTGGAGCTTGGCGATTTCGGCATTCTGCCTGCATGGACCGAGAACAATAACCTGGCTTTACAAAGCGGACGCGACCGCTCACCGTTGATTCGTCCGGTTTTGATGGACCGCGAAATTCCGCGGCTGGAAGCGCGCATTGATGCCCTCGAGAAATCCTGTTCACAGGCGACTTCGCCGAGCGAAGCCGGAGCAGATGGAAAAGCATCCGCGGGGAGCGCACCGCCCGCGGCGCCCTGCCAGCTCGCTGGCGAACAGAAGCGTGAGTGGCTCTCGCTCGAAAAGCAGCTCGACACCCTGCAGCATCGCCGCGAGGTGCTGCTCCAGCGCACGGGCGACGACTACCTGATCGCTCCGCCACCGGCAAAGGCAAAGTAGCTCTCACGAGCAAAACGAAGGGCGGCCCGAAGGCCGCCCTTACTGAACTGTAGCGTTTCTCGTGACCTTACAGAGCGGTCACGTTCTCTGCCTGCCAACCCTTCGGTCCCTGTACGACGTTGAACTGCACGGCCTGACCTTCTTTAAGGCTGCGGAAGCCGTTGGTCTGGATAGCCGAGAAGTGAACGAACACATCCTCGCCGTTCTGGCGGCTGATGAATCCGTAGCCTTTCGCGTCGTTGAACCACTTAACGATTCCTTGTTCCATGGTGTTGCGAGTCCTTCTTGTGTTGAGATCGCTGAGTGAATCGGAAGGTGCTGGAGAGGCAGGTACTTTGGGGTAGTACAGAAACTGCTCCGAGCGGACGTCCAAATCAAACGCGCCCACATTATACCCTGACTCTTTTTAAATACACGCGAAAACATTACGCGTCTTGTATACGGAATTTCCAGCCGCGCCGATCTGTTTTTCATGCTCCAGAAACCGCAAAAATCCTCCCCTTGGCGTACGTTTTCGGGCGATAATGAAATTCACGGTCAATTTCAATATGCTGAACCAGATCACGCCGCACGCCTCCTCCGCCGCTGAGTCTCCCCTGCAGATGCTCCTCGATTGCCACCAGCGCATCCGCCACTTCTGCGCCCTGGCGCAGAAACTCGCCGCCACCGAAAATGCTCCCGTCGCGCAGATTGCGCAGGCCGCCGCCGAACTTCACCGGTACTTCTCCATCTCACTGCCGCTGCATGAGGCCGACGAGAACCTCTCGCTGCACGTGCGGCTGCGCATGTGCGCCCCCGAGGACAAGGACGCCGGCGACAGCTCCAACGCCATGGTCATCCAGCACCAGACCATCGACGATCTTGTGCTGCGCCTGCTTCCCTACTGGGAACGTCTCGCAAAAGACCCCATCGCGCTCGCCGGCTTTGCCCCGCAACTCACCGAGCACAGCAACCGCCTCGCCGAGTTGATGGAAGGCCATTTGAAGATGGAAGAGGAGCAGGTCTTCCCGGCCATTGCGCGGCTGCTCAGCGCCGAAGAGCAAGAGGGCATGATGGCCGAGATGCGCTCGCGCCGCCAGACCATCGAGGGTTCGCAACCGGCTTAACGCCTGCGGTAGATGACGTAGTTGTCCAGCGACTCAACCTGCTCGAATTCCGGCAGCAGTTCGATGACTTTGTGCAACTCGGGGAATGGCGTTTCCCCAAGTTGCAGGTCGCGCTTCAGGATGATCCAGCGCACGTCGCGCTCACGCGCCAGCCGCGCAATCTGCCCGGCGGAATACGGGTTCACGGTGTGGTCGAACATGGTGGCCGGGAAGCGCGTAAGGCGGCCGGTGGTGAAGTAGAACAAGTCTTCGCCGGGCAGGCAGAGCACCTGCTCGTCGCGAGGGATGGCGTGGTCGGTGTAGCGCACCAGTTCTTCAAAGTCTGCGATCCAAGGCCCACGCATGGCGAGGCCCTTCAACTGCGGCAGCGTTGAGTGCGCCAACTCTCCATCCATGTTCACGTAACTCAGCCGTTCCTCACTCCGCACATAGAACGCACCCGCCACAATGAGCAGCGCGGCAATCGTCGCCGTCAGCGGAAATGCCAGATTCTTTGCACGTGGCGCAACTTCAGACAACGAGGCTAGCGAGCACGCCACCAGCACCATCAGCAGAGGCCACAGCGCGTAGGTGGAACCCCAGAGCTGCTGCGATAGGAACGCCCCGTGCACGGCCACCAGCAGCACCACGGGCAGCCAGCGACGAACGCCGCGCAGCTTGCAGATGGCAAGGACACAGAGAACCAGTGCTGCGACCATCACCGGCGGCCACACGTCGAGCAGCCGCTCGGCCCGCTCGGAGTCGTCGGAATCCAGCGCAAGGTAGAGAACCGCCCACACGAAGGGCGCACACATCATTACCACGGACGTCGCGCGCAGCCAGCGGCGCCCGGTTCTTGCCGCCAGCACCGCACCTGCAAGCATCAGTGCGAACAGCGGCCACATCCACCAGGTGGAGTAGACGCCGAGCATCAGGGACCAGCCCGGCAACCGGCGCTGCGCCGCGAACTGCAAGGTCCAATGGATGTAATTGCCCAGCCCGACCGTTGCGGCAATCGTAGCCAGCCCTGCGGCGAGCGCCACGGTCGCACCGGCCACCACGCAACCCCGCCGCCGCGTGGCTTCCCGCTCGCCTGCGCGCCACCCCCGCAGCCACTCCAGCTTGATGGCAGCCATCATGGCGACGGCAAACAACAATCCTACATTCTGCTTGATGAAAATAGGCAGCACCACCAGCACGCCAGCCGCAAAGGCCATCCAGCGCGGCGAAGCCTGCTCTTCAATGCGCAGCAGCATCCACACGGCCGCCAGCATCGCCAGCGTGCAGTCAGGGTCATAAAACGGATGTGGAAAGATGCAGTAGATGCCGAGCATACATAGCGGCGCGGCCAGTGCCACGGAGGCCCACCACGCGTGCGCCACGCGTTCTGCCAGCAGACGCAGCAGCACACGCCACGCCAGTACCGTAGCCAGTCCACCCACCAGCGCCGCGTAAGCAATGTGGTGCCAGTACACGCGCCCGAACAAACGAATAATCAGCGACTGCACGAGAAACGTGAACGGAGCGTAGGGGAAGGCAAAATCGCGGTACGGCAGTTGCCCGCTGGCGATTCGCGTGGCGTTTTCGAGGATGTAGCTGACGTCCCACAGAACGGTCAGCCTCGCGTTCTGCCAGAGAACGACCGTCGCCGTGGCGGCAAACAGCAGGGCCGCCGCGCACCAATCGCGAGCGCGCCAGCGCAACTGCCCGTCGCCGTCGATAGAAGAAAAGGCCATCGCTCTATTGTCGCCTGCGATGGCCTATCTGAGAACCTTGGTGCGAAAGTTGTGCGTTATTCGTAGCGCAGGGCTTCCACCGGGTCGAGGCCAGCGGCCTTGGTGGCCGGGTAGATGCCAAAGAACAGACCCACGCTCATGGCGGCCAGCACGGCCACGCCGATGGCCCAGGTCGGCACCGCCGCCGGAATACTCGGCAACAGGAGGTTGGCCAGCCCCACCAGTGCGAGCGAGAAGATCACGCCCGCCACGCCGCCCATGCCTGTCAGCACCACGGCCTCTACAAGGAACTGGCGCACCACATCGCGCTTGCGCGCGCCAATGGCCTTGCGCACGCCAATTTCATGGGTACGCTCGGTCACGGACATCAGCATGATGTTCATGACGCCGACGCCGCCCACCAGCATGCCCACGGAAGCCACAGCGATGGTCAGCAGGGCGATGGAGCCCATGATGCTGCGGAACTGGTTCGAGATCGCCTCGGCCGAGCTGATGCCGAAGCTGTCCGGCTTGTTGAAGGCGTCTCCACGCGTGCGCCGCAGCACGCCGGTGACCTCATCCTGCGCCTGCGGCTTCTTGCCGGAATAGGCCTGCGCGGTCAGGAAGTTCTCTTTGTCCATCGGGCGATGCTTGCGATAGCTCCAATAGGGGACGATGACCTGCTTGTCGGCGTTGGAGTCGCGCAGTAAGACGCCTTTGCGCTTCTCCAGCACGCCCACCACATGGAAGGTCATACCGGCGACCTGTATCTCCTTGCCAACCGCGTCGTGGGCCGGAAACAGCGTGTCGGCCAAATCGTAGCCAAGCACGGCCACGTCCATGCGGTGATCGTTTTCGGTCTCCGTGTAAAAACGGCCCTGCTCCATGTGCGCGTTCTGCACCGACTCATAGGACGGTGTGGCGCCCTCGAACTGGATGCTCGTCACCTCGCGGCCGTTGTACTTTGCGGTCGGGATGAACACCTGCGTACCGGGCGTCCAACTGGTGGAATCCAGCTCGACGCAGACTTCCTTCACCGAGGGAGCGCCCTCGCGGATGGCCTGTGCGTCTTCGTAGTTCAGCGGCTTGCGGATGCGCAGTTCCTGCGGCAGGCGGCCCATGTGGATGCCCGGCTCGAACTTGTAGATCATCAGCGTGTCAGTGCCGTAGTCTTCCAGCGCATCACGCAGGTCCTTGTCCACGCCGTACATCACGCTGAAGACCAGCACCAGCACCACCACGGCGATGAAGACGCCGAGCACCGTGAGCGCCGAGCGCATCTTGTGCTCGCGCAGTGTTTCCAGCGCCATGCGCGTGTTCTCGTTCATTTGGAAAAACCGCCGCAGTGACTTCATTCGTTCCCCTGATCTTTTCTAGGCATCTGCCCGCAGTGCTTCAATCGGGTTCAGCTTTGCCGCCTTGCGCGCCGGGTAGACGCCGAAGAACAAACCCACGCTGGCCGAAACCACCAGAGCCGTAATCACCGCCGAAATCGGGACGCTCATCGGCAGCGGCGTCTTGGCGTTCAAAATGATGGCCGCAATCCACGCCAGTGCAACCCCAATGGCGCCGCCCATGGCTGACATCACCGCCGACTCCACGAGGAACTGCGTCAGGATGTCTGACGTGCGCGCTCCCAGCGACTTGCGGATGCCAACCTCGCGCGTGCGCTCCGTCACCGAGGCCAGCATGACGTTCATGATGACGATGCCGCCGATGACCAGGAAGATGGAGACGAAGGCCACCATCGCACCCGCCATCGTGCCGGTCAGGCTGTGCCACAGGTCCATCAGGTTGTCGGCGCCGATGACGCCGAAATTGTCCTCTTCCTTGAAGCCCAGGTGACGCCGCGCGCGCATCAGCATGCGCGCCTCTTCCTTGGTC
Source organism: Oryzophilus luti (assembly GCF_059726245.1). NCBI lineage: Bacteria > Pseudomonadati > Acidobacteriota > Terriglobia > Terriglobales > Koromonadaceae > Oryzophilus > Oryzophilus luti. The sequence continues at coordinate 3,523,666 of NZ_AP040874.1, read as the reverse complement.
TGCTCCAGCATCTCCGGCGCCTGCGCCTGTATGTTGATGCTGAACCGGTCGGTGTGCGTGCCGTGCATCTTGAACCAGGTCTGCAGAGGAATGTAGATGAAGTTGTCCTGCGGCTGGCCCATCACCTCGCCGATCGGTTTGGCCACACCCACCACCTCGAACTCATTGCCCATGACGGTGATGGTCTTGCCCAGGGGGTCCACGTTCGGGAACAGCTTCTTCACCACGTCAGCGCCGATCATGGCCGCATAGGTGCGGTGATCGTTGTCATTGTCGTTGATGAAACGGCCGCGCTCGACTTCCTCGGTGGACATCTCAATGATGTTGGCCGTGGAGCCATGCACCACCACGTCTTCCGCCGTGTTGGCGCCGCGGCGCACCGTGTCATTCGCGCGGCAATCCAGGCCCACGTTCTTGGGCAGCTTCAACCCGTCGCGCAGCGCCAGAAAGTCCTCATAGGTCAACTGGCGATTGCGTCGGACGGCCTTCACCCAGTCCTCGTCGCTGTTGATAATGCCGAAGCGCGACACCATGAAGACGCCGTTACCCATGTTGGCCACACGGTCGGCAATGTACTGGTTGGTGCCGTTGATGAGCGCCACCACAAGAATCAGCGTGGAGACCGCCAGGATGACGCCCAGCAGCATGAGGAACGAACGCAGCTTGTGCGCCCGCAGAGTCTGGAAGGCGATGATGGTCGGTTCTCGTAAGGTCAATCGGCGCATGACAATCCCTGCCAGCTTGTACGCTGGCCAAAGGCAAATCGTTCCCTGAAATTGCGTTACGCCTGCGCCCTCCGGCGGGCGGCTACTTCAGGCGGCAGACGCGCACCTTTTCATTCTGATATGGGCACTCGGCGAATTCCGCCTTGCCGACATAGCCGCGCACCTGCACCCGGCCGTCACCGTACTGGTGAATGTAGGGATACTCCAGCACCACCCAGGTGACGCCGAACTGCCGCTTGAGCTGCGCGAAGTCCTCTGTGCCGAACTGGTTGAACCTCGCCAGCGCGTGCACCTCGCGCGACCAGCGCGGCGCCATCGACGGGAACAGGCAGGCAACGCCCGAATCCTTGTCCCAGTCGGCCATATTGCCGCGCTCGGAAAGCGCGCGAAAGCCATGGTAGTCCTCGCCATAGGCAATCTGGAAGTGGCGATCAAGCGCAAAGTAGGCATCCTTGGGGGTGTGGGTGCGAACCCAGTTGAACGATTCCACCCAGGCATTACCGGTCGGCTGGTTCGGCCACTCGATGTGGTGGGTCTTGGGGAACAGGTCACGTTGCGCGTACCACATGCCGGCGCAGAACGGCAGTACCAGCACGGCCCATCGCCACCAGCGCCGCTTCATCCACAACTCCGCCGCCAGCCCGCCGAACAGCAGCACCATCACCAAGTAGACGGAGTGGAACATTCGCAGGGGCTGATAAGAAGTCAGGCGCTCCAGACGTGCCGGGGTAGTTAATACCAAGGTAACAACCAGGGCGAAGCATCCCAGCAGCGACGTGCGTAGCGCCAGGCTGTGGACCGCCGGGCGGCGGTTCTTGGCCCAGCGCGCCAGCAGGTAAAGAATCACGATGGGACCGATGATGCCCAGCCACTCGTACCACTCCCAGCGGAGCAGGTAGTGCTGGCGCTTGATGCGTGCCGCCTCATACCACTCTGGCGGAGCGCTCTGGAACAAGGTGGCCAGCGGCGTCAGCAGTACAGTGAAGCGGATGGCCCGCTCGCCGAAGCGCTCCAGTGGCAGCACCAGAAAGGTGAGGAAGATGAGGCCGTAAAACGCCATCTGCACATGGATGACGGTCGCCATCGCCACCAGCAGCAATGCGGTCGCCGAACGATCCAGTGAAAGCCGCTTGTCGCGCTCACCGGGCAGCAGCACGCTGGCACCGATCAGCACCAGCGCCGTGGCCAATGTTCGAGGGTGCAAGTGCTGATCTGCCAGATAGATAGCAACACCGGCGACGGGCAGCGTCAGGAGTACGGCGACCGCCGTCACGGCCCCGGCACTCCCCTCCGGCTGGAAGAAGATGCGCCGCGCCACCAGCCAGCAGCCGCACAGGAACAGGAAGAGGCTCAGCAGATGCCAGGCAAATTCCATGGTTGGCAGGCTGCACCCCGTGGCCCGGACACTGGCGGCCACGATCTCATCCATGAGCGTTGGCCGGGTCTGCGGCTCAAACATGATGGTGTCGTGCGGATAAAGGGCGGGGTCTAAATGCTGGCGCACCGCAGGCAGGTAAATTGCTTCGTCTTCAATGCCCAGGTGATAGCCGTGCACCAACAGTGCCAAGGCAGTCAGGCAGAGCAAAAAGAGCGCAGTCAGGCAACGCGAGTTCAAACGCTCGGCGTGGGTCAGCATGGGAGGTCAGGTTTGAAGCTACTGTTCCTATTGCGGCCTGTCAATCGGACAACATCACAGGCGCACCTTCGTTCGGGCAGGGCCATTGGGAACCGGTCTTTGGGGGGTTACTCTGTGATACTGTTACCAGCAGATTTGGCCCTGCCCCCGAAGGGCCTCTCCACGAGCGAACTTCGGACTCCGCACTCGCGCATTTGGGGAAGACGATGCTTGGTTTTGGATTCAACAAAGAACGCACCCGCGCCACGGCTGAAAAGTACGTGCAGCAGAACAAGCTGCCGCAGGCGATTGCCGAATACGAGAAGCTGATCAAGCACGACCCGACCGACCTGCACGTGCTGAATACGATTGGCGACCTTTGCGTCAAGCTGAACCAGACGGCGCAGGCCGTGCAGAATTTCCGCACCGTGGCCGAGAGCTACGCCAAGGATGGCTATGCGCTGAAGGCGATCGCCATCTTTAAGAAGCTGACCAAGGTCGACCCCAAGGCGCTGAACGACGTGGAGCGTCTGGCCGAGCTTTACGCGCAGCAGAAGATGTCGAACGAGGCGCGCCAGCAGTTCGCCATCCTGGCCGACGCGCACACGCGCGGCGGGCGTCCCGCCGAGGCCATTCGCATCCTACGCCGCATCCTCACCTTTGATCCGGAAAACTCCGCGCTGCAGATGCGTCTTGCCGAGTTGCTGGTGCAGACCGGCAGCAAGCGCGAAGCACATGAATTGTTGATGAAATCAGCGGTGATGCTCTACGAGCGCAAAGCTCTGGAAGCCAGCCGCGACGTGCTGGGCCGCATCCTGGCCATTGATGCCGAAGATGTGCGTGCGAAAGAGATGCGCGCCAAGATCCTGGGCGAGCTGGGCGAGAACATGGCCGCCATCGCGCAATATGAGGCCATCGCCGATCTCGATTCGCGCCCCTCGGCCTTGCGCGGCCTGCTCCGGGCGCAACTGCAGCTTGGGCAGATGGATGAGGTCAACGCCGTTGCACGGCGCCTGCAAACCGTGCACCAGGACAGCTCCGGCATCCTGCAGCTGGCCGAGCGCCTCTTCACCGACGGCAAGCACATGGAGGCCCTGCGGCTCATTAATGAGTTCTCCGAGACGTTGCTGGTCAACAACTCGCAGGCCATTGCCATGTACCTGCACAGCAGCGTGGCCAAGGTAAAGGACGACCGCGAAGGACTCGATATTCTGCAGCGGCTCTTCCAGCGCTCCGGCGACCTGTCCCAGATGGGAGAGTTGACCGAGCTGCGCGCTCAGCTGGCCACCAACTCCGGCGACCTGCAACTGGCCCGTGATCTTTACTACGAACTCACGCAGGCCGAGCCCGATAATTCCCTGCATATGCAGAGCTACCGCCAGCTCTGCGCCAAGCTCGGCGGCCCCAGCCCCAACGACAAGCATCACGCGCTGACCGAGGACAACGAAGCCGCCATGATGATGGTGGATGGCCCTCTGGTGCAGACCTATGCGCCGGAGGTGGAAGAGGTCATCCGTGTGTCGTTGAGCGAAGCCGAAATGTGCGAGAACTACGGCGCCCCGGCGAATGCTCTGCCGGTGCTGGAGTCCGCACTGCGCCGCGCTCCGGAGGACGTGCGCCTCAACACCACGCTGGCCAGCATCTATACGCGGCTGGAGCGCCCCGCCGATACCCGGCGCTGCTACACAACGCTCTACAAGGTTTACAACCAGAAGGGACGGCTCGAGGAGGCACGCCGGTTCGCCGCCATGGCTGGCCTTGAACCGGCACAGGCCGCTGGCATCTCCGTGAAGGTGCAGCAGCCGGAGATTCCTGCATCCACCGTCACCAAGCCCGCAATTCCCGAGTTTATGATTGAGCCGGCGGCACCGCCTCCGGTTCCCGACCCGGTCTCCTACGGCGAAGTCGAGGAAATCGACCTCTCCGATGAATGGGACAGCGTCCATCAGCAGGAGATCAAGGGAACAAGCGATGTCCCCGTTCAGACGGCGCCAGCCGTTGAGTCCGTCTCCGAACTGGTGGAGGAGATACGCTTCTACCTCACGCAGAATATGTGGCGCGATGCGCAGAATGGGATTGACCGGCTGACGCAACTCGCCCCCGGACACCCTGCACTGCCCAAGCTGCGCCAGCAACTGACGGATGCGGGCCTGCTTTCAAATCCTCCGGCCAGTGCTGCCGGAAAGATGGCGCTGGTGGTTGAGGAAGCACCTGAAGAAGTAGCCCCACGGACTCCCGAACCTGTTCCGGCTCCGCCCGTCGAATCGGCCTGGCAGCCACCCGTCATCGAAGAACAGCCGTGGACTCCCCCGGCACCTACGCCGGAGCCGCCTGTGGTACAGCCCTTGGTGCCGCCGGCCGAGATTTTGCCGGAGGTAGCCGCAGCACCGGAACCTGCGGGGTTTGGCGATTTCGCCGCCGAACTGGATGCCTCGCTCGGTGACGCATTCGACCTCGCGCCAGTCGCTCCGCCGGCTCCTGCTGCCGCTACAACGGTGCCAGTGGTCAGCCCCCCTGTTGTTCCACCGCCCCCGGCATATGCCGCGCCGCAAGCATCCGCTCCGGTTGAAGCTCCGGTGCCGCAGATTGCCGCCTCCGCTGACAACGCCATGTTCGCCGACCTGATCGACGAATTCGAGGAGGGCGCCGCTCCGGAAGAGGAGGTCGACCTCGACCGCCACTACGAGCTAGGCATGGCCTATCGCGAAATGGGGTTGTACGACGAAGCCATCGGCGAGTTGCAGAAGGTGTGCTCCTCCGCCGAGGCCGGGCGGCCTTTCGCGCAGTTGCTGCAGGCCTACACGTGGCTGGCGCACTGCTTCGTGGAAAAGAGCCTGCCCGAAGCCAGCTTTAAGTGGTTTGAACGTGCCCTCACGGTTGCCCCTGACGAGCAGAGCCGCTCCGCCGTGCGCTATGACCTGGCCTGCGCGCTGCAAAACGCCGGGCGCATGCAGGATGCGTTGACGCAATTTCTGCAGGTGCTGGGCAACGATATCGATTTCCGCGACACGGCAGACCGCGTCCGCGAACTGCGGACGCAACTGGGCAGCTAGTCGGCAGCTATTGACGGAATGGTGAGGGTTGCCCCGTGCGCAGGGCCTCCAGCGCGCGGACGACCTGCCCGTTTGCAGGATTGATCCTCAGCTCTTCCGAGAAGGCTTGCTCGGCCGCGCTGCGGTTGCCCAGCGTCCAATGGGCAAAGCCGAGCATGGCATGCGCGTGCGGCCCCTTGGCGTCGAGCGCAATTGACTTCTTCGCTGCTGCCAGTGCACCGCTGGCATCGCCGGACTCGAGACAAAGTTCACTCAGCAGTGTCCACTCCTGCGCAATATCCGGGTTCAGGTCCATCGCACGGCCAAGGGCATCTGCTGCCGCCTTGCGGCTCCCGGCCTGATGGTAGGCGTTCGCTAGCTCCAACTGGAGCCGCGCATTCTGCGGCAGCAGCGCCACCGCGCGTTCCATCAACGGAACGCCATCGCGCAGGTTTCCCTTTTCCAGGTAGGTCATGCCAAGGTCTACAACGGCTACCGGGTTGTTAGGTGCAACCTCGACGGCATGACGGTAAAGCAGCAGGTTGCTGCCCCACGGCAATAGGTTGACCGAGAGCACCGCAAGATAAGTGGCCGCAACCGCCGACGCAGCCCAGCCCATGGATTTCGCCGACACTCCCTTGCGCGCGATCAACTCTTCCGCCGCCAGCGCCAGCAGCAGGCAGAAACCGACGCTCGGCAGGTAAAGATAGCGATCATGCACCCACTCCCCGGCGGGAAAAGCATTCATCTTGAGCACGGCCGGAGCCAGCGGCAACGCCACCCATAACAGGCAGGCAAGCACCGCGCCACGTCTGTCGCTATGACGAACCCAAAGGGCAAGCAACGCCACCAGAACGAGGAGCGCCAGCGTGACGGCCCAGAACTGCGTCTGCGCCGCACTGCGTACGATGGCAAAGTTCTGGTAGAGAGCCAGATGCCACGGCAGAACGAGCTGGCGAAAATAGAACAGCGCCGCCGACGGCATGCTCCACAGCAACTCCGCGGGAGACATGCTATGCATGGCCTCCGCGTGCAACACCGCGTGGCGCACCAGCAGATACCCTCCCGCCAGCAGCACATAAACCGGAAGCAGCATGGCCGCTCGACGCCGTGCAGCCGGGGCAACCACCGGCAGCATGGCCGCCAGCAAAAGCGGCAGCATGACGCCTGATTCCTTCGACAGCATGGCCAGCGCCGCCAGCACGACAGAGATCGCCGCCGCACGCGCGCCGCCTGTTTCCGCAAATTCCAAGTACCACAGCGCACTGCTGCAGACGAGCACCGTCAGCAGAGGGTCGGTCACACCGGAGACCCACGCGACGGATTCAATGTGCGCTGGATGCAGCGCGAACAGCACTCCGGCGGCGCAGGCCGCAATTCGTCCGACGCCCAGCCGCATTGCCAACCGGCACACCAGCACCGTGGCCAGCACATGCAGCGCCACGGAAGTAGCGTGCCAACCCGTCGGCTCCGCGCCGAACAAGGCGTAGTTGAGCCGCAGCCACAGCATGAAGACCGGACGGTAGTAAGGCAGAAAGTTGAACAGCCCTGCCCAGATGTCTGTGTGGAAATAGCGCAGCGTGGCGCTCCAACTGGCCAGCGCTGGGTTGCCGGCCACCTGCACGGCGTCGTCGCTGACAAAGCCAAAGGCCAGCGTGCCTACATATGCGAGAACCGCGCAGACAGCCGCCACGATCTCGGCAGCCCAGCGCTTGCGCAGCAGTTCCGGCAGCGATGCCTCGTTCGGTTCGCTCATGGCCGTATTGTAGCGAAGCGTACGCGGCACAAAGCGCAAGGCGTCCGCATGGTTCAGCCGAAGAACCATTGCATACAGGGTGGTCGGGTGAAATCTCTGAAGGCGGGAGCGGGTTGGCCCGCCCGGCACAGCGCCAGGCGGGCTGTTCCGGTTACTTGCTATGGTGCGGAGACTTCTTGTTCAGCGTGGAAAGCAATACTCTCGCCGAAGCAGGCGCCTTTACCGCATTGCCCAGCACAATCTTCTTGGCATCAATCTCTCTGCCATAGAGCTTCTTGATTGCGCCATTATCGGGCCGCAGCGTGGAGCCTTCCAGCGAGATGCCCGCGAACAGGCCGCGCGAGCGCGAGTAGCTCAGGATCTCCGCGCGCATGGTCACGTCGGTGGCGGCGGCGGCATCGCGCCCCTTGGGCCCGGCGGCAGCGGCGGCATCCGCGCCCAGCTTTACCTTGCCGGTAAGAATGCCATTTGCCCCGCGGTCATTCATCACCAGCAGCACAAAGTCCGTGGCCTGCCCGCCGAGTTGCAGCCCAAAGCTTCCGCCCTCCAGGGCGATCATGGCCGGAGCTCCCCAAGACCCCTTGAAGTTGTTGGTGCGGCACGTCATCACGCCGCGCCCGTAGTTGCCACCCAGTCCGATGGCGAACTTGATCACCGAAGGCAGAACAATCACGCAGTCGGCCTGATTCAGGATCGACTCCGGAATTCCCTCCGGAATGTTCAGAATCTCCTGCATCACCTTGCCTGCGTTCTGAACCCGCTCTGTTTCCTTCTCAGAAGCCCAACTGGTTGAAATCGCCAGGCACACAAGCGCCAATAACGCTGTCAATTTCTTCACTGGAATCTCCTTTCCGCGTTCCTCGAAAAGCGGTTGTCGCGTTCCATCCCCCGCATCGTCGGAGATGACCCTCTGTTGCAGCCTCCAAAGTCTAATCCAAACTGAGGAGATTCGGGGAGCCTGCCTTCCCGCGGGGACAGTGGATAGACCGACAGAAGGCTGGCTCTCGGGCTCAAATGGAATAGAATCTCAAGCTCGGAGGAGCCTTGTGACCGACCAGACATTGACGCCTACCACCTGGGCGAGACTTCAGCACTGGCTGCGGATCGTGCCGGAGAGCAAGCCTTTTGTCTATCAGCAGATTGCTGAATCCGCTGATCCCACGAACCTGAACTACTGGTTGGAAATCATCTTCGCTGCCGGAATCGCCACCTTGGGACTCGTCCTCAATAGTCCAGCCGTCATCATTGGCGCCATGCTGATTTCGCCACTGATGGGCCCCATTATGGCCACGGGGCTGGCACTGGCCGCCGGAGATCTGTATCTGGCCGCGAGAGCCGTGGGCACGCTTCTTATCAGCATACTGGTATCCATCGGGCTGTCGGCATCCTTCGTCTGGATGCTGCCCTTCCACTCGGTCACCGGGGAGGTGCTGGCGCGCACCAACCCCAACCTGCTCGACCTCGGCGTGGCTTTGTTCTCGGGCCTGGCAGGCTCCGTGATGTTATGCCGCATGGGTTCCGGAAACCAGGCGACCACGCTGCCCGGTGTCGCCATCGCCGTGGCCCTCATGCCGCCGCTCTGCACCGTGGGGTTTGGGCTGGGCAACGGCGCGGACACGACCATCATGCGCGGCGCCGGATTGCTGTTCCTGACCAACCTGGTGACGATCGCTGCCAGCGCCTTTCTGATTTTCGTGTTGACCGGCATGAATTCACCGGAGATATGGACCGATGTGGAGCACTTCCGCCGCAGCCGCATTTTCGCCCGGCGCATGCTGCGTGGCCCATTCGCCCGGCTTGTCACCGGCGCAGGACAAATGCGGTGGCGGCTGGTAATGGTACTGGTACTGGTCGCTGCAATCGCCCTTCCCCTGCAAAGCGCCCTGCACCAGGTGGCAACCGAAGCCGCTGCACGCACGGCGGTGCAGGAGGCCGTAAAACACCTGCTTCCTGCCGGGGCCGTACTGTCGCGGCAAGTGGAAGTCGGACGCAGTTCCGTGCTGGTTCGCCTCGTCTCCACAAGCACTGTTCCCGAGGATACGGTGCGGCAAGCTGAAATGGATATTTCAAGGCGATCGGGCCTCAAGGCGGAAATCGCGGTTTCCACGGTGGCGAGCCAGAGCGAATTGACGGAGCTGATGCAGCGCCTCACTCCGGTGGCCCAGCCGCCCGCGCCTTCGGCACCCAAATCACTCGCAGAAATTCAAGCGGAACTGGTGGCGCGTTATGCGCCGGCGATCAAAGCAGCCTGGCCCCAGGAGATTCCCCTTCAGGCATTCAACATTCAGCTTGATGCCAATGGCGCCACGGTATTCGCACGCTATGAGGCCAGACGCCCGCTGGATCCTGTGGCTCAGTCTCTAATTGAAAAACAACTCCGCGAGCAGCTTGCGCTTCCCAATCTCACGCTCATGGCCGAACGTGTCTCCCCCGCAAAGACGCGATCGGCGAAGAGCACTGCGGGAAAGAAATAGTACGGCACCAATCCGAACGCCGCTTCCTGAGGGACGCGTGACAATTGAGGGACCGCCCCTGCACGAAACCCCTCGCTCGACGTAGAATCCTAACCATGGATTTTCAGCGCCCGGCAGGAGACCACGGTCTGCCCGACGAGCCCGCCCAGCCCTACTCCGCACCTGCACCGCGGGATCAGTCTCCCATGGCTGAATTCCACGGCATGCCGCGCACGGATTTCTCAACGCCCGTGACGCCGGTGGCGACTGTCCCCATCTGGGCGCAACGGCTGTTGCTGGTGCTGGAAGTGGTCGTGGCCGTGTGGGCCGGCATTGTGCTGACCGTGCTGCCTTGGACGCCTTTCTGGGCTTCCAATCCGCTGCTTCGTCATCTGCCGATCCTGAAGCTGGTATTGTTGAACAACTTCACACGCGGCGTGCTGACCGGCATCGGCCTACTCGACATTTGGATCGGAATCTTCGACGCCATCTACTATCACGACACGCCCACGCGCCGCTGAGCACTTTTCCGTACAACCGCACGGAGGTTGCGACACCACAGCGCGGGCAAAGTCGCGCTGCCGTGGAAAACGCAAAACTCACGGCGCAAAACTTGTGTATCCTTGCTCCCCGGAGCGTCTAATTCCCTATGGACGAACACAAGAAGAATCATTTTGGCCGCGCGGCGCTGGCGTATGAGAACGCTAATTTTCTGAACAGCCCCGATGGCCGCCCGTTGCGCATCCTTTCCGAATACATGGAGCCTCTGGCGCGGTTCCGCCATGAGCACGTGCAGGATACGGTCGTCTTTTTCGGCTCGGCTCGCTTCCACAGCCGCAGCCAGGCGGAAGAAGAGTTGCTGCTGCTCGAGAAGCCCTATGGCGCCGCCCCCGCTCCTGAGGAGGAGCAGCGCAAGGTGCGCCGCGCGCAGATGGGCGTGCAGATGGCCCGCTACTACGAAGATGCGCGCCGATTGGCCTACCTGTTGACGCAGTGGAGCATGTCGATCCCTTCGCGGCGGCGCCGCTTCGTTGTCACCACCGGGGGTGGCCCCGGCATCATGGAAGCCGCCAACCGCGGCGCGCGCGAAGCCGGCGGGGAGACGCTCGGGCTGAACATCAAGCTGCCCTTTGAGCAGATGCCCAACCCCTACATCTCGCCCTCCTTGAACTTTGAGTTCCACTACTTCTTCATGCGCAAGCTGTGGTTCGCCTATCTGGCCAAAGGGCTGGTGGTTTTCCCCGGCGGCTTTGGCACGCTTGACGAGCTGTTTGAGCTGCTGACGCTGGCACAGACGGAGAAACTCGCCAAGAAGCTGACGATCCTCATCTATGGCGAGGATTACTGGCGCAAGGTCATCAACCTGGAGGCGCTGGCCGATAGCGGCACCATCTCCGAGAAGGACCTGTCGCTGTTCCGCTTCGTCAATTCACCCGACGAGGCCTTTGAGATTCTGCGGGACGAGCTGACGGAACGCCATCTCGGCCCCGTGCAGGACAAGCCGCACGACGAGGACACGACGAGGACGGGCCACTAGACAATGCCGTTCACTCCCGCCCACGCCGCCGCTTATCTTCCGTTCCGGCGGATGGGCTTTGTTGCGTCTGCGTTCATCGTTGGCACGCTCGCCCCGGACTTTGGCTACTTTGTACTGCTCGGCCCACACCATGTGGGGCATCGCTGGCCGGGTGTTCTGCTTTACACGCTGCCCGCCTCGCTCCTGGCCCTGTGGCTGTTCCACGCGGTACTCAAGCGGCCGCTGGCAGCACTGCTGCCGGTCTCGATGGAAGAGCATGTGAAGCCGCTATTGGGCCCGTTCGCGTGGGGGCCGCCATCGCGCTTTGCGCGCATTGTGCTCTCGGCCGCTGCGGGCATTGCCACGCACATTCTCTGGGACGCATTCACCCATCGCGACAGCCCGCTCGCCGAACGCTGGCCCCTGCTGCTCCGCATGGTGAACGAGCCATTCATCGGCCCGCGCCATGTCTACACCGTGCTGCAACACGTCAGCAGCGTGCTCGGGCTGGTCGCACTCACCGTCTGGTTCGCACTCTGGATGCGGCGAACTCCAGCCACAAACTGCGCGCCAGGGGAGGTTCACCGCTCATCGGCCAGCCGCCTGCTCTTCGTCGCCATGCTCTTTGTGATCGCTGCGGCGTTGGCCTTCGCACGCGTGGTGTGGCTGTTGCGCGTACCCGACGGCAATCCTCTCATCGTACTGCTGGTCATCAACACCATGGCGTTTTTCGCCCTTGAGCTGATCGCCTATGCGCTCTGGTGGAATGGCCGCGCCGCGTTCCGCTCCTAGTACCCTCTCCTCACCAACTGACCGGCCTCATTGAGCGCGTAAAAGCAAAGGGCCGCAGCATCGCCACGGCCCTTCAGCTTCAAACTCCCTTACAAAACCTACTCCCACTCGATGGTTCCGGGCGGCTTCGAGGTGATGTCATACACCACGCGGTTGATGCCCTTCACCTCGTTCACAATCCGGCTGCTGATGGTCTTCAGCACCTCATAGGGCAGCGGCACCCAGTCGGCGGTCATGCCGTCTTCGCTGTGCACGGCGCGGATGGCGCAGGTGTAGGCGTAGGTGCGCTGGTCGCCCATCACGCCCACGCTCATCACCGGCAACAGCACGGCAAACGACTGCCAGATCTTCTCGTACAGGCCCGCGCGGCGGATCTCGGTGATGACGATGTCATCGGCTTCCTGCAGTAGCGCAATGCGCTCCGGCGTGATTTCGCCGAGAATGCGCACGGCCAGGCCGGGGCCGGGGAAGGGCTGGCGTTGCAGCATCTCGTCCGGCACGCCAAGGTCGCGGCCAATGCGGCGCACTTCGTCCTTGAACAGGTCCTTCAGAGGCTCAATCAGCTTGAGCTTCATCTTTTCCGGCAGGCCGCCCACGTTGTGGTGGCTCTTGATGGTCTGCGACGGGCCGCGCACGCTGACCGACTCGATCACGTCCGGATAGAGCGTGCCCTGCACCAGCCAATCGACGTGTCCGCTTTCGCGCTCGATGCGCTGCGCCTCCGCGTCAAAGACCTCTATGAACTCGTTGCCGATGATCTTGCGCTTCTTTTCCGGTTCGGTCACGCCCGCCAGCTTTGACAGGAAGCGATCCGAGGCGTCGACGGCGTCAATATTCAGCCCGAGCTTGGTGCGCAGGTTTTCCTGCACCTTGGCAAACTCGTTCTTGCGCAGCACGCCGTTGTTCACGAACACGCAGGTCAGCCGAGAGCCGATCGCACGATGCACCAGCGTGGCCGCCACGCTGGAATCCACGCCACCGGAGATGGCGCAGATGGCGCGGCCGTTCTCGCCAACCGTCTCGCGCACCTGCGCGATGGTCGACTCGATGAACTTCTTCGGCGTCCACGAGGGCTCCGCCTGGCACACGCCAAAAACGAAGTTGCGCAGCACCTGCGCGCCCAGCGGCGTATGGTGCACTTCCGGGTGGAACTGCACGGCATAGAACTTGCGCGCGGCGTCTTCGATGGCGGCGATGGCATTGGAGGTGCGCGCCACCAGCTTGAAGCCCGGCGCGAGTTTCTCCGCCTCATCGCCGTGCGACATCCAGACCGAGAGCGTCTTGGGCAGCTCGGCAAACAGCACCGACGATTCTTCAACCGTCACTTCGGCGTGGCCGTACTCGCGCTTGCTGGCGGCATGTACTGTGCCACCCAGCTTGTGCGTCATGAACTGCAGCCCGTAGCAGATGCCAAGCACCGGCAGGCCCAGGTGCAACACGCGGTCATCGGCGGGCGGCGCGTCCGGGTCATAAACCGAGCACGGGCCGCCGGAGAGGATGATGCCGACCGGGTTGGCGGCCTTTACATCCTCCAGCTTCGCCGTACAGGGCAGCACCACGCTGTAGACGTTGAATTCACGAATGCGGCGCGCAATCAGTTGCGTGTATTGCGAGCCGAAATCGAGGACGACAATGGCGGGAAGAGCTTGATGTTCCACACTTAAGGTTCGCATTCCGGGCGCTCGAATGTAAAGCCTCTCGCGCCGGGAACACCCGTTTCAGGCCTGTTTTGCCACCACCTCGGCCCCAACGGGCATGGATTGCACCGCCAGCGCAGCATAGGCGCCCATGCGCGCCAGCGCAAAGTAGTCGCTCACCGCACAGTAGACGACCGTCAGCGCCGTGGCCACGCCGCCCGTCACCCACACCGGCGCGGAATTCGCCAGCGGGATGCACACCAACCCGGCGGCACCGAAAACAAACAGGCAGACGATCTCCACCGCCGCGCCGCCCAACCGGATTTCACGCAACGCAGACTTCTGCTCGCGGGCAAACAGCAGCGTCTTGGCAATGGCCGTCAGGGTACCTGCGCCATCGCGCGCCACAAACACCGGGGCAATCACCAGCACCTTGTCCACCGCCGTCCACGCCAGCATAGACACACCGAAGACGAACAGAAAGACCAGCGCGCCCAGCAGGAGGCGGCCCACATCCTGGCCGTCTCCGCGCACGCCGGAGGCGATCAGCGAGGCCCCCACATAGCCGATGAACAGAATAAGTCCCATCATCACGCGCGCCGCGCTAAGGCCGGCCATCGCGCGCCAGGCGGAAGCCTTCCACTCAGGCAGTTCGCGTCCGCCTTCGATGGCGAACCGCCGCGCCAGCGAACGCACGGTTGCCCCGCGCCCGATGGTCACAGCCATGGCCCACAGAATGGCCAGCGCGGGCAGCGCCCAAGCCAGCACGCGCACGAGGATGGGCAACACGTCGCCCAGCATGTCCGTGATGGCGCCCATCATCATCTCCGGGTTGCGCGTGGAGAGCATCTGCTGGTCCATCTGCGTCAACTGCACGGCGTTGACGATGGGCCGCAAGCTCAGGAAAAGGATTCCCATTGCGCCCAGCCCGAATGACCAGCGCCACAGCAGCTCCAGCAGGTACAGGCTCGGCTCGGACTTGATGGCCCGCAGCCCTTCACGCGAGGAATCCGTCGGTCTCATGGCAGCAAGCATACGCCGCGCCGGACGGGGCGAACAGCCCCGCGGTGCTACACTCACAAGTTCCCCGGAGGTTGCATCGACATGCCCCGTGCCATCAGCAAAGGCGCAGAAAAAGACGTTCTCAAGCTCATCCCTGCTCCCGCCGAACCGCCCGTGCGCCCTGCGCGCCGCATCGGCATACACACCTCCACCGCCGGAGGCGTGGAGCTGGCCGCCGAGCGTGCCTACCGCCTGGGCTGTGGCGCATTGCAGATCTTCTCCTCGAGTCCGCGCATGTGGCGTCCGTATGACCTGACGCCCGTGCAGTGCGAGACCATGCGCTCGCTGCGTGCAAAGTACGACTTGAAACCGCTGGTCATCCACGCCAACTACCTCATCAATGTGGCAGCCGTGAATGACGAAATTCTCGAGAAGAGCGTCACGGCCTTTCGTGGTGAGATGGAGCGCGGCCTCGCGCTGGGCGCCGAGTACATCGTGCTGCATCCCGGCTCGTGGCGCGGCAGCACGCGCGAGGATGGCCTGCGCAAGGCCGTGGAGACCATTGCCCGCGCCGCCGACAAGCTCGCCCTCGCAGATGGCGGGCTGACCGTGCTCATCGAAAACACGGCCGGCTCCGAGCACTCCTTGGGCGGCAGCTTTGAGCAGGTTGCCGAGTTGGTGAGCGCGCTGCGCTCGCGCGTGCCCGCAGCCGCCTGCATCGACACCTGTCACACGCACGTCTGCGGCTACGACCTGGTAACCCCCGAGGGCTACGAAGCGACCATGCGCCAGCTTGACGATACGATCGGCCTCTCCAACGTCCCCGTCTGGCATTGTAATGACGCGAAGGCCGCCTGCGGCAGCAAGCTCGACCGCCACGAACACATCGGCCGCGGCACCATTGGCACCGCGCTCTTCCGTCGCCTGCTCAACGATCCGCGCACGGCTCACGCCGCATTCCTGGCCGAGACGCCAATTGATGAGCCGCTCGACGACCTGCACAACGTGCAGGCCCTGCAGCAACTGGTGAGCTAGCCCGGGCGCGCAGGCTGCTACCTTCTCCGCGTTTCGCGCATCCAACCAGAGAGAACGTTACTGTTTTGGTTGCGAAAGGACTTTTGAAATGCAGTTCCGTAAGCTTGGTAATTCCGGACTCGAAATTGTTCCGCTGGTCTTTGGCGGCAACGTCTTTGGCTGGACCGCGGACGCCGCGCGCTCCTTCAAGCTGCTCGACGCCTTTGTGGACCTGGGCCTGAACGCCATCGACACCGCCGACGTTTACTCGCGCTGGGCGCCGGGCAACAAGGGCGGCGAATCCGAGACGATTCTGGGCGAGTGGTTTGCCAAGAGCGGCAAGCGCGACAAGGTCCTGCTGTTCACCAAGGTCGGCATGGACCTGGGCGACGGCAAGACCGGCCTGCGCAAGGCGTACATCATTCAGGCCGTTGAGGACTCTCTGCGCCGCCTGCGCACCGACCACATCGACCTCTATCAGTCGCACCGCGACGACGAAAGCACGCCGCTCGAAGAGACGCTCGAAGCTCACGCTTCGCTGATCGCCTCCGGCAAGGTACGCGCCATCGGCGCTTCCAACTACACGGGCGCGCGGCTGGAGCAGGCTCTGGAAGTGAGCAGGCAGCACAATCTGCCGCGCTATGAGACCCTGCAACCGCAGTACAACCTTGTGGAGCGCGCCACCTACGAGCAGGACCTGGAGCCCGTGGTGCTCAAGCACAAGCTCGGCGTCATTCCTTACTACTCGCTCGCCAGCGGCTTCCTGAGCGGCAAGTACCGCACCGAGGCCGATCTGAAGGGCAAGGCGCGCGGTGCCGGAGCAGGCAAGTATCTGAACGTTCGCGGCCTGCGCGTGCTCTCCACGCTCGACACGCTGGCCGCCGAGACCAGGCACTCGCACGCGGCCATCGCCCTGGCTTGGCTGATCGCGCGGCCCTCCATCACCGCGCCGATTGCCAGCGCCACCACCGTGGAGCAGCTTAAAGACCTGAGTTCGGCCATCGACCTGAAGCTCACGGCCGAGCAGATTGCGGCGCTGAACAAAGCCAGCGAATAGGTTTTCACGGAATAGAGAATGGTGGGAGCCGGGGTCAGCTTCGCCGCAGACGGCGCAGCAACACCTCGGCTCCCGCGCCAACACCCAGCAATCTTGTGAACAGCAGATAGAGCGCGCCAAACGGCACCAGCACGGCGATGCCGGTCAGTACCGGATGCTGCACGGGCATGAAGTACTCAATGGCCGCGCCCGCCACGGCCGCCACCAGCGCCGCCGCCCACAGCTTCGCCACGAACACCACGGGGAACTCCACGCGCCCAATGCGTTCGCGCAGCGCGTGGCGCAGCATCGTAAACTCCACCCAGCCGGCAATGCCCGCCGAGGCCGTCAGACCGGCGACGCCCCAGTTCAACTCAATGTGCAGCAGGCGCGGCGTCGGAATCGCCATTAGGTAGCCCAGCGCCAGCGTAAGCACCACGCGGATGATGGCGAAGCGCAGAGGCGTGCGCGTGTCGCGCAGCGCGTAGAAGGTCGAGGAGTACAGCCGCCCCATGGTCTGCGCCAGCAGGCCCACGCCGGAGCCGGCCAAAGCGGCCCACACAAAGAGCACGTCCGTGCGGCCAAAGCGTCCCGACTGATAGATGGTCGCAGCCACCACGTTGCCGAGCAGCACAAAAGCCACGGCCGAGGGCACTACGAAGTAGGCAATCTTTTCCAGCCCCGCCGCCAGCCTCGTGCGCAGCGTCGCCGCAATCTCCGAGTCGGTCCCCAGGGCGCTCGACATCGCAGGCAACTCGGCGGCCGAGACCGACATGCCGAACAGCGAGACCGGCAGCATGTAAAGCGTTTGCGCGTAGCCGAGCAGCACGTTGCCGTTCGGCAAAAAGCTGGCAAGCTGAAGGTCGATGAAGCCGGAGATCTGGAAGACGCCGCGGCTGATGAACACCGGCACAAACGCCGCAATCACCGCCGCCACGTGCGCCGTGCGCAGCGCAAAGCGTCCGTTCACCGGACGCAGGATGCGCAGCACGCTCGGTATCTGCACACCGAACTGCAACAGCGCGCCCACTACCGTGGCCCAGGAGATGACGTAGGACAGTGGCACCGTGCCGAGCTTGGCCAGCCCGCCCTTCCACAGCAGCGCCACAATAATCGCCACATTCATCACCACCGGCGCGGCGTAGGAGAGGAAGAACTTGCGGTGGCTGTTCAGCACGCCCAGGCACCAGGCGGAGAACACCAGCAGCCCCGTGCCGGGGAAGACGATGCGCACCAGCGCGATGGTCAGCTCGCGCTTTTCGCCCGCAAAGCCCGGCGTCAGAATGGTGACCAGCAGCGGCGCGCACAGTATGCCCAGCCCGACCACGACCGCCGCCACCATGGCCAGCAGCGCGAAGATCGCTTCCGCCAGTTCGCTGGCTTCCTTGTCGCGGCCTTCGGCCCGCAGGCGCGCGTAGACCGGAATGAACGACGCCGAAAGCACGCCTTCGCCCAGCAGATTCTGCAGCATGTTGGGCATGCGGAAAGCCGCATTGTAGGCGTCCGCCGCCAGCCCCGCGCCCAGGTATTTGGCGCGCAAACGCCAAGTCACCAGCCCTGCCAGCCGGCTTAGCAGGATGCCGGCGGCCACCATGGCGGAGGAGCCACGGGCCGGGCGGGGCGCTTTGTTCGTCGTGTTTTCAGCCAAGTTGATGTACCGTATCGCGGGCGTTGCGTGGTGCGAAGCTTGATTCTACCGCGCTCCAGCGCCCCCTTCGGCCCGCGAGTTCGTTACAATAGAGATTCAGCCAACAATCAAGATACAAGGAAGGAAGTTTTTCGCAATGATTCACGCCTGGCACGACATCACTCCCGGAGAAGGAATCCCCAAGGAATTCAACGCCGTCATCGAGATTCCGTTCGGCTCGAGCGTGAAATACGAACTGGACAAGCAGAGCGGACTGATCCGGCTCGACCGCATCCTTTATTCCGCCGTCTACTACCCGGCCAACTACGGCTTCATCCCGCAGACGCTCGCCGAGGACGACGATCCGCTCGACGTGCTGGTTTTCTGCCAGGAGCCCGTCGTGCCCCTGACCATCATGCAGGCGCGCACCATCGGCCTGATGAGCATGATCGACGGCGGCAAGCCCGACTACAAGATCATTGCCGTGGCCACCAAGGACCCCGAGTTCGCCAGCTATCACGAAGCCAGCGAGATGCCGCACCACCGTCTGAACATGCTGCGCCGCTTCTTCCAGGACTATAAGCAACTGGAAGGCAAGCAGGTCGAAGTCGACGAGGTGCTGCCCGCCAGCCACGCATTCCCGGTGATTGAAGCCGCGCTGGCCGCTTATTCCACGCAGCGCCGCAAGGGCTTCACCAACAAATAGCAGCATTGCGAAGCCGCTCCTGCTTCGCTGCGCTTCACGCGCAAAACTTAAGGCGGCCCAAGCGGGCCGCCTTCGTATTTCCACCCTGTCTTTCTAGAACAGGATGAACTTCTTTTTCTTCTTCGAGCTGGACTCCTGATCGTCCTTCGACGCGTCGTCCTTGTTGTCCGTCTTATTCTTGTCCACCGTCTTGTTCTCGGCGGCGGCCTTCTTGTCCTGCTTGGAGACCACAGCCTTTTCGCGGGCCGCGCGCTCTTCGGCCTTCAGTTGCGTATCGCGTTCCTTGGCCTCCTCGCGAATGCGGTCCATCTCAGCCTTGCGGTCTTCCTTGGGGAGGTCTTTCATCCTCTCCTTGGTTTCCTTCAGCTGCTGCCTGGCCTTGGCCTGCTCCTTGCGCTGGAGTTCCTTCAACTCCTTGGCGCTCATGTTGGCGTGCGGGTTCTGGTCTTCCACCACCACGCCCTGGGCCTGCTCGCCACCGGAACCGGAGGCCGCCTGCTTGGCTGCCGCAGCCGCTTCCTGCTTGCGGATGCGCGTCTTCTTGGACTCGCGAGGCTCGCGCTTGGCCTGCTTCTGCTCCTGCTTGGCCTGCTTCTCGGCCTCCTTCGCTTCGTTGGCAACCGGGGCACGGAGGACAGCGCGGCGCTCATTCTCCTGCTGCTTGCGAAGCACCTTGCCTTCTTCCTTCAGCTTTTGTTCCGCAGCCTTGCGCTCGGCCTTCGGGAGCTTCTTGATCTCGTGCTCCTTCTCCTTCATGATGCGGCGCTGCTCGGCCTTTTCCTTCCTCAGAGCAATGCGGCGCTCCTTGGGAGACATCGACTTCAACTGCGCCAGCCGCTCCGGATCGGGCGCGATGGCGCGGGCTTCGGCGCGCTTCTGCTCTATGCGTCCCTTCTTGTCCTCCAGGCGGACGTCCTTCTTGTACTGCTTGCGCGCTTCCTTCTTGGCGTCGGCCTGGTCGGCGTTGCGCTCCTTGATCTCCTCGCGCAGCTTCTTCTCTTCCTGCTTGCGCTGATCCCTGGGCAGCTTCTTCAACGCGGCGAAGCGCTCCTTGTCTTCTTCGCGCTGCTCCTTTTCCTTCGCCTTCAGTTCGGCGGTCAGCGAACGCTGTTCGGCGCGGCTCAACTTTTTGCCCGGCACCGTCACCAGCGCGCTCGATGTAGCGGCGGAAGTCTCCTTGCCCGTCTTCTCCGACCCCGCCTTTTCGAAGCGGCCCATGTTCTTGTTCTTGCGGCTGTACTTGCCCTTCTTCTTTTTCTTGTCGGCGTCGGGGTTGGCGCTGGTGTAAATCAGCTTGGTCTGGTTCGCGCTGGCACCGCTGTCGGTGTAACCCGGCTTGATGTCGATGTAGGCGTCTTCGCGCAGTTTCGTCAGGAA
Organism: Oryzophilus luti; assembly: GCF_059726245.1. NCBI lineage: Bacteria > Pseudomonadati > Acidobacteriota > Terriglobia > Terriglobales > Koromonadaceae > Oryzophilus > Oryzophilus luti. Next base: position 3,503,378 of record NZ_AP040874.1, on the reverse strand, counting down.
TTCACGCAACGCCGGCTGAATCCGGCGCATGTAGAGGTTCTCGTTGATCTGACTTTCGACCTTGTCGAATGGCGGCAGTCCGGCCTGCGTGTGGTCGTTCACCTTCAGGATCAGGAAGCCCTGCTTGGTGCGAAGGACGCCGGTGGTTTCGCCGATCTTCAACGAATAGGTCGGTGTCTCCAGCTCTTTGGCCAACATGCCGCGCTTGAAATATCCAAGATCGCCGCCCTGCTGCGCCGTCGGTCCGCCCGAATACTGCTTTGCCAGGTCCTCAAACTTGGCGCCCGACTTCAACTTCGCCAGAACCTCGTTGGCCCGCGCTTCGGCGGCGTCCAACTGCTCCTGCGAAGGCGGCGGCGCGCTCTTGCCCGCCTTCTGGTCCGCTTCGCTCAGTGGCGTAGTGGGCGGCGCAATCAGAATTTCGCTCAACCGGACGGCTTCCGGCTGGTCCAGTTCCGCCTTGTGCTCTTCGTAAAATTTGCGCGCATCTTCCCGCGTGATGGTGATGTGCGAGCCCACTTCCTGGCTGATCACCTTTTGCGTCAGAATGCCGTTCTTGGTGTTGTTCTTGAACTCTTCCCAGCTGATGCCTTCCGCCTCGGCCATCTTCTGGAGGTCTTCCATGTCCTTGGCGCCCATCTGCTGCCGAAGCTCTTCCAACCGCTTCACGGTCTCCACGTCGGCGCTGATGCCGGCATCCGCCGCCTTCTGGACAAGCAACTGCTGGTCGATGAGGTCGCGCAGATTGTCTTTTTCCCGCTTGTCGATATCAGCCTGCGTGGCGTTCGCATTCTGTTCCCGCAGCTCGCGCAGCATCTGCTCGCGGCTCTTGCGCAGGTCTTCCCGGGTGATGATGGAATTGTTGACGCGGGCGACGATCTCTTCGACCACCGTATCTTCCTGCTGTGCAAACAGAGGCAGGGAGAGTGCGGCAACGGCTAGCAATGAGAGCCAGAACTTTTTCATCCGTATCCTTGTCGCGGTCCCCGGACGCCGGACCGCGGTAAGCCTTCCGGCCCAAACGGCCAGCCTGGTGAGGCGAGCATATCAAGGGCGCGTGCGTCCCTGTATTTTACATCCCCGCCTACACTTACGAGAAACCCCCAATGCTCCGCCGGTCTCGAAATTTATCTGCCCGTCACGGCCTTGCTCTGGCTACACTGGAACCCGCCAGCCGGCATGCACGGAAACTCATGCTGACCGCCTTCCGCAAACTCGCCGTCGCCGCTCTGCTCCTCGCAGGCTTGGGCTTCTGCGCTGTCTTTTCCGCCGCGCAGTCCACCTCGTCAGACGTGCTTGCGCTTTATCGCGAACTCCGCACCGTCGGGCTTGACGAGCGGCAGGTCTACCACATCCGCGAGGCCACGCTCGACCGCGAGGATCTGCACCTCTATTTCAGCGATGGCACTATCGCCTTCACCCGCACGGTCGACGGCCACATCACCGGTGCCTACTTCGAGGGCGAGGGCCAGGTGCTGCTGCGTCCGCCCAACGCCGGAGAGCGCTCCTCGCTCGGCGTTTTCACCGGCCTCGGCATTCTCGACGAGCAGTTCCGCGCCGCCTATCTGCGCTTCAATGACGACACCCCCCAGCAGCTCTCGCCTTTCCTCCGCAACGCGCCGGACGACGCTGCCGATTTTGTTCGCCTGCACAACCAGCAGGCCATCGACTTCGCCCGGCTCGACGGTCTCCGCCTGCTGCTCAGCATGACCAGCCAGTTCCCCGCCGGCACCGACCGCCTGTTGCACTGCAACATGGTCGGACGCCTCGGGGCCTTCAGCGTCTCCTATGATGCGCTGGCCGAGGATCAGCTTGTGGCCGCTCAGGTCACCGGCGAGGGCGACAAGGTCCACTACGATCTCTGGATGGCCTTCCCTGCCCGCCGCGCCCGCGCCCAGCCAGCTTCCGCGCGACTCATCGACCCTTGGCGCGGCAATACCTCGGTCTACACCAACCTCACACGCATTGACGCTCAGTTGCTGCCCCCGGAAGAGTTGCGTGCCACCGCCGAGTTGGAGCTGAGTGTCCACGACGGCGGCCAGCGCCTGCTGGTCTTTGAGCTTTCACGCTGGCTCAAGGTCGAGCAGGTCACCATGGACGGCCAGCCGTTGACCGTGCTGCAGAACGAAGCCATCGAGAGCCGCGCCCTAGCTCAGTTGGGCAATGACTTTGTAACCGTCGCCCTGCCCCGCACACTGCACGCGGGAGAACAGATCAAGTTGCGCTTCACCTACCGCGGCAATGTCATGCAACAGGCCGCACCCGGCCTTGTTTGGGTGGGCGCGCGCGGCACCTGGTATCCCAACCGGGGCATGGAGATGTCACGCTTTGACATGAGCTTCCGCTGGCCCGCCGATTGGACGCTGGTCGCCACCGGCCACCGCACGGCCTACACCGCCAGCGCCACCGAGAAGTCTGGCACCTGGGTCAGCGAAAGCGTGATCCCCTTTGCGGGCTTCAACATTGGCCGCTATGAGCAGGCCACCGCCAGCACCGGCCCGGTCGAGGTCAACGCCTACGCCTCCGGAACCTTTGAGGCAGCGCTCGCCAAGGCTGCGCCCAACCAGCATAAGGAAGGTGCGGCCAACCTTGTTGAGGACGCCCAGCGCCGCGCCGCCCGCATTGCCCAGCGCCAGGCTCAGACCATCCACGACTACGAGCAGTGGTTTGGCGCCTTCCCCTTCCGCTCGGTCTCCTATACGCAACTGCCCGGTGCCATCAGCCAGGGCTGGCCCGGCATGGTCTTCCTCTCCAGCCTCGCCTTCCTTACCGACGCCGAGAAGGAACGCCTTGGCATGGAGGAGTTCGAGCGCATCTCCACCGGCGACTTTATGGCTGACCACGAGACCGCGCACCAGTGGTGGGGAGACCTTGTAAGCTGGCAGAGCTACCGCGACCAGTGGATGATGGAATCGCTCTCCAACTACAGCGCATGGCTGCTGCTGGAACGCCAGTCGCCGCAACGCGCCCGCTTCATCCTCGACGAATACCGCGGCATCCTTTCTTCCAGCACCGCCGAGGGGCGTCGCCAGACCGACGCTGGTCCGGTCACGCTGGGCTTGCGGCTGGAGTCCTCGCGCTACCCGAACGGCTACGTCAACATTGCCTACGGACGCGGCACCTGGCTGCTGCACATGCTGCGCCACATGTTCCATGACGCTTCGCTCGCCGCGAACGAGCAGGACCCCGACGCGCGTTTCTTCTCCGCCCTGCGTACCTTCCGCCAACGCTACGAGCACCGCGCTGCCGACACCCGCCAGTTCCAGCAGGTCTTCGAGGAATTTCTGCCCGACACGCTCTACTACGAGGGCCGCAAGAGCCTCGACTGGTTTTTCCAGGGCTGGGTGGCGGGCGCGGCCATGCCCAAGCTGAAGATCAGTAACCTGCGACTCACCCGCGCTGTGCGCACCACGGCTTCCTTCGTCATTGAGCAGCAGAAGGCTCCGCGCGACCTTGTAACCTCGGTGCCGGTCTATGCGCAGATGCCCGGCGGCACGCTCCAGTTCGTTGCCCGCATCTTTGCCGACGGCCCCACCACGCGCCTGCGGTTGACCGTCCCTGCCGGCACTCAGAAGCTCGTGCTCGATCCTTACTCGACCATCCTGACCGAACCCTAGGAGCATGCCCGCCCACGTAATCCGGTACGGCCCAAGGGGTTACCCTCGGCGCCACCGGGTCTGGATTTCATTTGGACTATTCTCGAGCCGCTGCTAGAGTCTTGCTTTATGGGGAGAAGACAAGAAGTACGTTTTGACATGATGTTCCCCGTCCACTTGTGGGGAATGGACGCAGCGGGCCGTGTCTTCGAGCAGGAAGCCACCACCGTCGACGTCACCACCACCGGGGCCCGCATCACCGGGGTTACGCATGAGCTGCACCGCGGCTGCGTCATTGGCGTGCGCCACAAGAACAGCAGCGCCCGCTATCGGGTCACCTGGGTGGGGAGCACGGCCGACGGCAAAGCCGGTGAGATCGGCGTGCAGTTGCTCGACGTGGGCAAGTTCATCTGGGGACGCGTGATTCCACGCGTGTTTGGCGATCAGCACGACACCGGCAACGCGGAGAACTGAGCCTCTCCGCGCTCCGTTGCGGTTCAAGGTTCGTTCCACCAAGGTGGAATGAACTTTTCCTCTTACTCCGGCTAAGATTTGCCGTCAAACCATCGTATGAAGTTCGCCCTGCGCCGTTTGCTGCTGACCGCGTTGATCCTCTCGGCCATCGTTTATGCCGCCGAGGAGATCGCCATTCGCGCCAACATCCCCACCGGCTACGAATTCAAGGGGCAGGTCATGGTCGAGCACTCCGACGCCGTCAAGCTGAAGAACGGCCGCACCGACTACTACTTTGACGCGCCCGCTCCGGAAGACTGCCTGCACACGTTCTTCCCGCATCAGGGCTTGAAGCCGTGCTGGTACCTGCTGCGCCACACCGACCAGCAGCGCAAGATCGACGCCAGCCCCAAGACGGTCTTTCCGCAGAACTAGCGCCGCTATCGCATTACAAACTGCGAGCGGAATTTCTTCGCTGAGCGTTCACCCCGAAGGGCACACCTATGCTCTGGCATCCAACAATTGCAGAGCCACCATTTGCTTGCGAATGAATTTCCGCACCGCATCCGTCCTGGACTCAAAGAGGAAGTAAGCCAGTTCGCAGTAGAGATAGCCGACCGCCAGTACAACAACTCCTATGCAGACGGACCTTCCGCCGACCTGCCACCGCGCACCTTGCACCAGCCAGGCCGAGAGGAATACGAGCATCGGAAGATGCACCAGATACAACGTGTACGACCGCTGGGCTACGTGCTGTGCCACTCTCGCCAGCCAACCGGTTTTGCTCTCGCTCCGGGATTGCAGCAGGAAATACAGCAGAACTGTACAGGTGATTCCCAGAATGAGGTCCGCCAGTTCCCCGGTCTTGAGCGCGCGACACGCTACCGCCACTCCCAGCGTCAGCAGCACCAGCGCCACCTGCAACCATGCCAGCGCACGCCGCGATAAGTCCAGCGAAGGCATGCGCCAGAGTGCCGCTCCCGCCAGCCAGATCAGGAAGCCGCAGGCAATCTTCCAGTGCAGCAGGGTGAGAACGGCGAGCGCGACGATGAGATACAACACCCGCTTCTGTACCGGCGTCCGCCTGCCCAGCGCAATGTAGAAGCATGGAAACAGAATGTAATAGGGAAACTCGTAAGCCAGACTCCACAATGGCCCGTTCGACCCAAAGCAGGGAACCAGGATGCTCTGCACAAATGTGACGTTGCCGGCAAACGTCGTCCACGTCAGATTTTCAATGACCGGAACACTGACAATGTTCTGCCCGCCCTGCCCGTGGTACACCGCAGCCAGCGAGAACCAGTGCAAGCCCGCCCAATCGAGTGCTCCGCCCAGAAGCAACGCGGGCAGAAGAACCGTCCAAAGGCGGGTTAACCGCTGCAGCAGATACTCTTTCCATGACCAACGGCCTTGCTCCATCATGCGCATGACGCTGGAACCAACCAGGTAGCCGCTCAGCACGAAGAACACCACCACCGCCTGGTGTCCCAGCCCGGTGATTGCATACACGGCCTTCCACATGATGCCCTGCAGGTTCGACTTCGAGAAGTCCTCGAAGAAGAGATTGCGCCAGTGGCTCAGGAACACCAGAAACGCGGCCACCCCACGTAGCGCATCCATGTAGACGGATGCCTCCGTCGACGTGTACTTCGACATCAGGTTCTCCCGTTCTATTCCCTAAAGAACGTAGAAATTTGGATCTTGCTTTTCAGCTTGTGCTTTTATCTTCTCATCGCGAGTGCGATGTATTCAGGATATTCAGGATTTCTGCCAGCCCGGCGCGGACGCGCCGCAGGCCGTCGCGGTTTCCTGCCGGGGTGAGGAATGGAAGCGAAGGCGTTTCTTTCGCGGCCTTGGCGTCGGCCTTCAGCTTTTCGCGAGCGCCTGCGATGGTGAAACCTTCCTCATGCAGCAGCCGCTTGATGACCAGCACGTTCTCCACGTCGCGGCGGCGGTACATGCGCTGCCCCGTGCTGCTCTTGGTTGGCTTCAGTTGCGGGAACTCGGTCTCCCAGAAGCGCAACACGTACGGCTCCAGTTGCGCCAGCTCCGCCACTTCGCCAATCCGGAAGTACAGCTTCTCCGGTATGACGACGTCGTCGCTTTGCTGGCTGCGTTTCTTCTTTGCCGTGGCCATGGTGTGCAATCCCCGCGTTGCTGAGTCTACCTTGAGACCGGCCTCAGAAGCGAGTGCCCGCCCGCGGATGCTGCGTGCGATGGTTTCCGCCGTATGTAAGAAAGTCTCCGCGAGCCACGCGGAGACTTATGGAAAACCCAATGAAATCGCGAGGGTCTAGCCTCGCAAGGCAAGATACAAGCGCTTCTAGCCTTTGCTGCTTAGCCTGTCCGGCGTTGCCGCCGGGTTGGAACCTTCTCCCTTGAAGGTGCCCTTGGGGCCGTGCAACAGCACACAGCATTTAGCGTGTGAACTATTGCTAGTCCAAGATTTTGTGGTGAGTTGATTCCGTTGTCAATAATTTTCTGCATGCTTTCTTACTGCTTTTCGCAGACTCCGCTCACACACCCCAGCCCATCGCTCACAGCGTCCGCGTTTTCTGGAGTGCTAGAATGCAATGTTTCGCCATCGTTGCCGCAGGTGCTGTCACGCAGCGTGCGCAGCCGTGGTTGGAGAAGTTCTCATCATGTCCAAGACAATGCTTGCTGTGGTAAAGCCTGAAGCCCGCGCCGGCGCGGAGATTCGCGAAGTCAACCTTCCTTCCTTCGGACGTCAGGACGTCCTCATCAAGGTCAAAGTCGCCAGCGTCTGCGGCACCGACCTGCATATCTACAACTGGGATCCGTGGGCGCAGGGACGCATCAAGCCCCCGCTCATTCCCGGTCATGAGTTCTGCGGTGAAGTCGCCGCCATCGGCGATGAAGTCACCGCGGTGAAGGAAGGCGATTTCGTTTCCGCCGAAATGCACGTGGCCTGCGGCAAGTGCCTGCAGTGCCGCACCGGCCAGGCGCACATCTGCCAGCATGTAAAGATCATCGGCGTGGATGACAACGGCTGCTTTGCCGAGTACGTCGTCGTCCCCGAGTCCAACATCTGGAAGCTCGACGCCTCGATCCCGCAGGAATACGCTTCGTTGCTCGATCCGCTCGGCAACGCCGTGCACACCGCGCTCGCCGGAGACCTCGCGGCCAAGACCGTCGCCATCACCGGCTGCGGCCCCATCGGCCTGTTCGCCATCGCCGTCGCCAAGGCCTGCGGCGCCACCCAGGTCTTCGCCCTCGAGGTCAACGAATTCCGCCGCAACATCGCCAAGCAGATGAAAGCCGACTTCGCGCTCGATCCGACGCATGACGACGTGCGCAAGATCGTCTCCGAAGCCACCGGCGGCACCGGCGTCGACGTGGTGCTCGAAATGGCCGGACACAAGGACGCCATCAAGCTCGGCTTCGACGTTCTCCGCCGCGGCGGACGCATCTCGCTGCTCGGCATCCCGTCGCGCCCCGTCGAACTCGACCTCGCCAACGACATCATCTTTAAGGGCGCCACGGTCAACGGCATCAACGGACGCCGCATGTATGACACCTGGTTCCAGATGACCGCCTTGCTCAAGGCCGGCAAGCTCGACCTGCATCCGGTCATCACCACCCGGCTCGACATGCGCGACTTCTCCAAGGGCATGGAGATGCTGAACTCCGGCAAGGCCAGCAAAATCCTGCTCTACCCGGGCGGCGTGAAGTAATCGCCGCGCGATGCGCGTCGCGCGCATCGTTCCTGCATTTCGCTCTACTCCGAAGCGCCGCCCCTCAGCGGCGCTTTCTGTTTGGCCAACATCCAATTTCCCATCTGGGTGCCCCAGGTTCGCCGAGCCCGCAGTTGGTGAGGCTAACCTGGGATGCGGCAAACGTTCCTTCCGTGCCCCACTGCTGCCCGCTGTTGGCAGAAGTGGGCCCGCGTACAAGGCGTCGCGCACGTCTAATCCCTAGCCCCTTTGCCCCATCCTCTGCTTTAGAATTGATGCGATGCATACAGACGTTCTCATTGTTGGCGGAGGCCCCTCGGGCAGCGTGGCGGCCATCAATCTGGCGCGCGCCGGAGTACGCACGCTGCTGCTCGACCGCGCGCAGTTTCCGCGCGTCAAGCCCTGCGCCGGAGGCCTGTCCACGCGCGTCTTCACGCGCTTTCCGTACCTCAAGCCGGTCTTTGACGCCGTTACCATCAGCTACTGCAACCGCATCGTCTTCAACGCGCCCAACGGCGAGCAGGTTGAGATCCACGACGACAAGCCCTATTACGGCATGGTGCGCCGCATTGAGTACGATGCCGCGCTGCTGAACCATGCGCGCCAGTGCGGCGCCCAGGTGCGCGAGCAGTGCGACGTGCGCGACCTTGAATACGGCAGCGACAGCGTTACCGTCATCACCAGTACGGGCGAACGCATCTCCGCGCGCCTGCTGCTTGGCTGCGACGGCGTCAACAGTGTGGTGGCCCTGCGCAGCGGCCTGCGCCAGCCATGGCGCCAGGACCAGATCGCCATCGACACCACCGAGGAGACCTCGGCCTTCCGCTGCGAGCCCGGCACCATACACATCTACTACTGCCTCGGCGGCGGATACGGCTATGCCTACGTCTTCCCCAAGCAGGACTTCGTCAACCTCGGCATTGGCTACCTTGCCAGTGACAACCGGAAGCACGCGCGACCACACCCGCACCAGCAGCACGCTGAGCTTGTTTCATGGTTGAATGAAAGGGGCATCATCCAGGGCGCATCGCATGAGGCCGAGCTGCGTTCGTATCCCATCCCGATGGCCGGACCGATCACGAACCTCACGCGCGAGCGCACGCTGCTGGCGGGCGATGCCGGCGGCTTCGTCAACGGCTTCAGCGCCGAGGGCATCTTCTACGCCATGTCCAGCGGAGAGCTGGCCGCGCAGGTGGCGATTGAGGCCATGCGCGAAAACTGCTTCACGGCAGATATGCTGCACATCTACGATGAACGCGTTGCGCAGGGTATTGGCGCGGACCTGCGCAAGTCCGTCGATGTCGGCGAGCGCCTGTTCACCTCGCCCGCGCGCGTCAACTGGATCGTTGCCGAGGCCCAACGCAACCCGGCCGCCGCGCGTCTCTTCGCCGAATACGCCTCCGGGCGCATGGAGTACAAGGCCTTCAAGCGCGCGCTGCTCACCACGGCTCTGCCATTCTTCCTGCGCAACACCGCAGCCCGCTGGTGGCGCAGGCTGCGCGGCACGGAGCACGCCGTCACGTCCGCGTAGGCGCGCACAAATTCACACGCCACAGGCTCTCGCGAGAGAGCCTTTCATTTCCCTTGTCATCCTGAGCGCAGCGAAGGACCCCAGCGGCACACCGCTCCCCATGCGGTTCAGGGTTTCTATTCCACTTCGCGCCCCGCCTCCACGGTCTTTCGGTTCTAGCAAGTTCGTCTCTTACGAGCGCGCCGGGCCTGCCGCGCGCAGCCAGCGGTTCAGTGGCTCCGAGTACCCGCGCGCAATCGCCGCGCCGAGAACGCCCGCCAGCACAACGATCCCCGCATACCAGGCCAGCGCCCACATCTTTCGCGTGTCCCACACTTGCATCATCCGCAGCCCGGCAAAAACGATCATCATGTGCGTCAGATAAATCTCATAGCTGTTGCGCCCGAACCAGCGCACCGGGGCCAGCACGCGCCAGCCTCGTCCGCCGAGTTGCACGGCTGCGGCGCACATCAGCGCCGTCCCCAGCGCCAGCAGCGAAACGTCCAGCCCCACGCGATAGATTCCCAGCGCTCGCACCTGCGGTTTGTAGACCATCAGGAAGATCATCAGCGCCGCGCCAGCCAGCTTCACCGCAATCCATCCAGCGCGCTTCCACTCGGTTTCACGCACGGCCAGGGCGGTCATGCAGCCGATGGCGATGGCGTCCATGCAGGAGAGGTACCCGTTGTCCGCCCAGTATTCGTTGGAGGTCCACAGCACGCGCGCATACGGCCCCGCGAGCACGAACGCCGCAAGCACCGCGAGAATCGCCATGCGCCGCCGCGCCAGCAGACACACCAGCGGCAGGCCGATGTAAAACGTCTCTTCAATCGAGAGCGACCACAACACGTCCCAGTTCGCGGGCAGGTATCCGCGCTGCGCTTCCAGCCAGTTCAAGTGGAAGGTCAACGCCGCCACCACCGCGCGGCCCAATGTTCCCTGCTTGGCGTGTATGACGTACTCCGGCACCTGCGCCCAATGCAGCACACTCAACGCCAGCAGCAGTGCCAGCAGGCACGGCGCAATGCGCGCAAAGCGCAGCCGGTAGAAGCCCGCCACGTCGATCTTCTCCAGCGCGCCCCAGCGTCGAAGGCAGGTGGTGGTGATCAGGAAGCCCGAGATGGCGAAGAAGACGATGACGCCGTTGTAGCCGTTCCAACCAAGGTCGCTCACCAGAAACGGCGGCAGCCACTGCGCCAGCACGGTCTTTTTCAGCGGCACGCGCAGGTTGATGTGGTGGATGACGACGAGGATGATGGAGAGCCCGCGCAGCACGTCAATGCCGTCCACGCGCCTGCTGGCGCCTGCGCTCTCAGCCGTGAAGAAGCTCCGTAACTTTGTGGCCGTACCCTGCAGAACAGACATTGCTTCCAGCCTACGCGAGCGCCTGCGCGCGCGGCAACGCGCCGACTCCGATTGATAACCCGTTTCGTTCTCCGCCGCGAATGGACTACCATAACTTGTCGCCGATCTTCGGCCGGAGCTGCCCATGTCCACGCAGACACGCACCAATCCGCTCGCTTATCTCACTGACGAAATCAACGCTCTGAAGCAGAAGGGCACGCACTTCCGCCTGCGCATTCTCGAGGACGTGCAGGACGCCGTCTGCACCTATGACGGCCACAAGGTCATCAACCTGGCCAGCAACAACTACCTCGGCCTGACGGCGCACCCCAAGCTTCGTGAAGCCGCACTGGAAGCCACGCGCAAGTACGGCGTCGGCTCCGGCGCCGTGCGCACCATCGCCGGCACCATGAAGATCCACATGGAGCTTGAAGAGAAGATCGCGCGCTTCAAGAACGTGGAAGCCTGCGTCGTCTTCCAGTCCGGCTTCACCGCCAACTCCGGCACGGTCTCGGCCATTCTCGGCAAGGAAGACTTCATCATCTCCGACGAGCTGAACCACGCCAGCATCATCGACGGCTGCAAGCTTTCGCGCGCCAAGATTCTTGTCTTCCGCCACAAGGACCTCGCGCACGCCGAGGAGCAGCTCGCCAGTGTCAAGGACAAGCCCGGCCGCAAGCTGCTCATCACCGACGGCGTCTTCAGCATGGATGGCGACATTGGTCCGCTGCCCGGCCTGTGCGATCTGGCCGAAAAATACGGCGCCATCATGATGGTCGACGACGCGCACGCCTCCGGCGTCCTCGGACGCAACGGCCGCGGCTCGGTCGATCACTTCGGCATGCACGGTCGCGTCGATATTCAGGTGGGCACGCTCTCCAAGGCCATCGGCGCGCTCGGCGGCTACGTCTGCGGCTCCAAGGACCTCATCGACTACCTCTACCACCGTGCCCGCCCGTTCCTGTTCTCCACCTCGCATCCGCCGTCAGTCGCGGCCACCTGCATCGCCGCCTTTGACGTGCTGGAGCAGGAGCCCGAGCGCATCGAGAAGCTGTGGTCGAACACGCGTTTCTTCAAGAAGGAGCTCGGTCTGCTCGGCTTCAACATCGGCGGCGTCAACACGCCCGCCAGCGAAACCCCCATCACGCCTATCATCATCGGCGACGGCAAGGCCACCATGGATTTCTCGCGCGAACTGTTTGAGCAGGGCGTCTTCGCCACCGGCATCGCCTTCCCCACGGTTCCCGAGGGCAAGGCCCGCGTGCGCACCATCGTCACGGCCGCCCACACCGAGGAACACCTGTCGCAGGCGCTCGACGTGCTCAAGAAGGTCGGCAAGAAGATGGCGCTGATCTAGTTTGTTCACGCAATCCGCAGGCTTGTATCAGGGCGCGTGGGGCCTTCCCTGCGCGCCCTTTCTCTTGCATGAAACATGACCAAGGGTGCCCCAGAGCCTGTTCTGAGTTTGTCGAAGGATTCGCGGAGCAAAGCTGGGGGAAGAAGCCGTGCCTCCCATTTCGAAGCATGACGGAGATTTGGCTGAACAGAACAAATCAGAAGGTAGAATCTAAAGTTGCGACCAAGGAAGAAACGAGGCCAACGACCGAATGGATGATTGGGGAAGCATCTATGAGATGGGATATTGGATCTGTTTCGCAATTGTTTTTGTCGGTTGCTGGATCTATTGCATCGCCACCTATGGGTTTCTTTTTGGTGTTGGCCTCGGTTGGCTACCTAGCGCCATCGTTGCGGGAATCATCAGTTTTTTCTGGCCTATTCTCTTGGTCGGTCTATTGGCGATCATCTATCTTCTGCGAAAGTAGAGACTGCCTCTTCGCGCCCCATGCCTTCTTCTTCACGCATGGAATATGTTCATTAGAGCTTCTATAAGGTCGCAACGCATCTTCCCGATGTACCGTGCGCTATTCCGCGCCCAGTTCTCGAAACTTGAAACCCGAAGCTCAAAACTCATTTACAATCGCCCCGTCCGGAGGATGCATGAAAATCTCACACGTACTCCCCCTCATCTTTTGCTTTGGAGTGCTTATGGTTCCAGCCAGTACCGCGCAAACCAAATCCAAGCCCACCGTCGCCGAAGCTGAGAAGTTCATCAACCAGACCGAGCAGGAACTTGCCGACTGGTCCGTGAAGCTCAACCAGTCCAACTGGGTCAACGAAACCTACATCACCGAAGACACCGACGCCATCAACGCCGACTACAACGAGCGTTTCACCGGCTACCAGACCGAGCTTGCCGAAAAGGTGAAGCGGTATGACGGCCTCAAGCTGCCTCCCGTGCTCGCCCGCAAGTTCCTTCTGCTCAAGCTCGGCCTCTTCTCGCTCAGCGATCCCAAGGACCGCGCTGAGAACGCCAAGCTCGCCACCTCGCTGCTCAGCGACTACGGCAAGGGCAAGTATTGCCCCACCACCGGCAAGTTCGCGGGCAAGTGCCTGCCCATCGGCGAGATCGAAAAGGTTCTGGCCGAGAGCCGCGACCCCGAAGAGATGAAGGAAGTCTGGACGGGCTGGAGCGCCGTGGGCGCGCCCATGCGCCAGCGCTATGAAAAGTTCATCGCCCTGCAGAACAAGGGCGCGCGCGAGCTCGGATACAAGGACATGGGCGCCTTCTGGCGCGCGGGCTATGACATGCCACCTGACGAGTTCTCCGCCGAGTTGGAGCGCCTGTGGAAACAGGTGGAGCCGCTCTACCAGTCGCTGCACGCCTACGTGCGCACGCAGTTGGTGAAGCAGTACGGCCCCACGGCGGTCGATAGCAACGGCCTCATCCGCGCCGACCTGCTCGGTAACCCGTGGGCGCAGGAGTGGGGCAACGTTTATCCGCTCGTGGCACCCAAGGAAGGCAAGGGCACCGGCTACGACCTGACCGAGTTGCTCAAGGAGAAGAAGATCGACGAGTTCGGCATGGTCCGCTACGGCGAAAACTTCTTCAAGTCGCTCGGCTTTGAGCCGCTGCCCAAGACCTTCTGGGAGCGCTCGCAATTCCTCAAGCCGCGCGATCGCGAAGTGGTCTGCCACGCCAGCGCCTGGGACCTTGACGATAAGGACGACCTGCGCCTGAAGATGTGCATCAAGATCAACGACGAGGACTTTGTCACCGTCCACCATGAGCTTGGTCACAACTTCTACCAGCGCGCCTATAAGGGCCAGCCGCAGCTCTTCAAGGGCGGCGCCAACGACGGCTTCCACGAGGCCATCGGCGACACCATCGCCCTCTCCATCACGCCGCAGTATCTCAAGCAGGTTGGCCTGCTGCCCACCGTGCCCGACTCCGATGACACCGCGCTGCTCCTGCGCCGCGCCATGGACAAGGTCGCTTTCCTGCCCTTCGGCCTGCTCATTGACCAGTGGCGCTGGAAGGTTTTCAGCGGTGAGATCAAGCCCGCCGACTACAACGCCGGATGGTGGCAACTCCGCGGCAAGTATCAGGGCATCGTCCCGCCGGTCGCGCGCACGGAAAACGATTTCGATCCGGGTGCCAAGATGCATGTCGCCGGCAACGTGCCTTACACGCGCTACTTCCTCGCCGCCATTCTGCAGTTCCAGTTCTATCGCGGAATGTGCCGCGAAGCCGGTTACTCCGGACCGCTCCACCAGTGCTCGTTCTTCAATGACAAGGCCGCCGGAGCCAAGTTGAACGCCATGCTCGAACTCGGCCTCAGCCAGCCCTGGCCCGTCGCGTTGAAAACCCTCACCGGCGAAGACAAGATGGATGCCGGAGCCATGATGGAGTACTTCGCACCGCTGAAGAAGTGGCTCGACGAGCAGAACGCTGCCGCCGGCACCAAACCCGGTTGGACCGTCCCCGCCAACGTGCAGGCCGGCCCGCAACACTAACCGAGTCCGGGTGCCCCGGGTTCGCCGAGCGTTCTTTGCGAGGCTAACCTGGGGCGCGATTCCTCCAAGAAGAAAGGCCACCGTTCGCGGTGGCCTTTCTTCTCGCTGAAGCGTCATCCTGAGCGCCGCGAAGGATCTGCTTTTTCGGCCTCTCCATCACTTGATTCTCCGCCGCCGTTCGCACCGCACGCGCCAGTGGATCGGGCAGCCCTGTTCCCTACTTCGCGGACTTCATCCGGTACAGCCCCCACGCCGCCAGCGTGCAGCAGTCGGCAATGCGGCCGTCCTTCATCCTCTCTTCAAACTCCGCAATCTTCACCTTGTGTACCTGCAGGTCGTGCTCTTCGGGGTCGGGGCTTCGCTCGCCCTGCGACAGCCCCGTCGCCAGATACACGTATTGCTTCTGGCGGGCAAAGCCATAGGCAATCCACATCCACCCGAGGTATTCCATCTTCTCCGCTCGCAGCCCGGTTTCTTCCATCAGTTCGCCGCGCGCCATCTCTTCCGGGTTCACGCCAGGGTCTTCCCAGCCTCCCTGCGGAAGCTCCATGGAACGCTGCTGCACCGTGTAACGGAATTGCTCCACCAGGTACACATCATCGCCGTCGATGGGGATGATGATCGCGCATGGGTCCTTGTCCACCACACCGTAGATGCCCGGTCGGCCGTCGCGCTCAATCTGGTCTTCGCGCACCCGCAGCCAGTGGTTGCGGTAGACCTCACGCGTCGAAATCGTTTTGATGCTCATCGCCCTCGCCCTCTGACATCCGCACAAATTGTCGCATGTACCTTGCTTTTGACTTCGGCGTTATCCTTGTGGGTCGTGATTCTTTACTACATCACCGATCGCCGGCAGCTTGGGCGCACGGAGTCCGAGCGCATGCCTGCCCTGCTCGCCTGCGTTGCGCACGCCGCCGCCGCGGGGGTTGACTATATTCAGCTTCGCGAGAAGGATCTTGGCGCCGGTCGCCTGCTGCGCCTCGCCCGCGAGTTGCAGCACGTCATTCGCAACGAAGGCAGCCGCACGCGCCTCCTCATCAACTCGCGTCTTGACGTCGCGCTGGCCTCTGGTGCCGACGGCGTTCATCTCACCTCCAGCGACGTTTCGCCCGAAACCGTGCGCTTCATCTCCGCGGCTTCCTCGCGCCCGCGCAAGCTGTTGGTTTCCGTTTCGTGCCACAACGCGGAGGAAGTGCGCGCGGCTGCCACCGCCGGTGCCGACCTTGCGCTCCTTGCTCCGATTTTCGGCAAGCGACTTGACGATGGTTCGGAGCTACCAGGCATCGGCATTGCGCCCATCGCTGAGGCTTCTCGTGATGAGCAGGCTGGCGCGCTCCACTCTTCGATTCCGGTGCTCGCCCTCGGAGGCGTCAATTTCTCCAATGCAGCGGAGTGCATTGCGGCAGGTGCTACTGGAATTGCCAGCATCCGCATGTTTCAGATGGGTGACGTGGCCGAGACCGTCTCGCGTCTGCGCTCGCTCTCCCGGTAGCTTGCCAGCCTCGCGCACCGCACGCTGTCCGTTTTCTGTCGAGAGCAAACTTTGCCGCCAAATAAAAAGCCCGGCGTGCATGGGCAGCGCCGGGCGTTGTTCCTTTGGAGTGTCTTCCGTCAGTTTTCTTTCGGAGTCAGCCACTTCACAACCATCTGCAGCAGGCTCAGCACGAGCGCGCCCCAGAAAGCCGGTAGAAAGCCCGTGACGCGGAAGCCGTGCACAAAGTGCGATGCCAGCATCAGCATCGCCGCGTTGATGATCAGCAGGAAAATGCCGAAGCTCAGGATCGTCAGCGGGAAGGTCAGCACTTTCAGCAGCAGTCCCAGTGTGCTGTTCACCAGCCCGATCACCAGTGCCGCAATCAATGCCGCCTTCAGGCCCGTCACCACAAAGCCGGGCACCACGTGCGCCACCACCAGCAACAGCAGCGCGCTGATCAGCCATCGAAGTAGCAGTCGTCCCATGCCTGTATCCTAGCCTGATTCGCGTTCGTCCGCATCCGGACTCTTCGGGCATGCGGCGCGCTCGCCGAAATGCGCTTCCCCGGTTACTTCTCCTGCATCTTCGCCAGGTATTCCGTCAGGTTGTGGATGCGCTGCGCCCGCCGTGCCGTGGAGTGCCCGTCGAGTTTGAGGAACACAGGTCCCCAGACCGGCATGTCTTGGTTGCCGTGTGCCGCCGGACCACGGCCTTCGAGAACGGCTTGCACGTGGGCGCGTGGAAATTTTCCTTCTACGGCCAGCTTGGTCAGGTCCGGGGTGGCGTTCTTCATTGCCACTGCCGCCGGGCCATCTCCCTGTCCGGTCAACCCGTGGCAGCTGGCGCAATAGGCGCGGTACATCTCCGCTCCATTCGCCGGAGACGTGTACTTCACGGCTGTACGTTTCACCGTCTGTGCGGCGAGCGCGGCCGTCAGAGTTGCGAGCATCAGGAGGAACAAGCTGACTTTGAAAACGTATGATGGGCGCATAGGCCTCTCCTCATTGGCCGGAGCCGCGCCGGGTGCTCCCGCGAACCAGCCCACGCACTGCCTGTCGCAGCCGCTTCGCCTGAGTCTCCCGCTCCCTGCTCCGGTCGCGGGACGCCGAGGGGTGGCATCCGGTCCCTTCGCGGAACAGGCCACATTACGCCCAAATATTCCTTAGTCAAGCGCCGCCATCACATCCGGGGGTGCGCTCCCAGCACAGGGCGGTGACGCGCTGCACCACAGATGGTGCATGACGTTTACTCTTTTGATTCCCTGTCTTTTGCGGAGACAGCAATGCCCCGGCAAGGCGTCTGCCTCACCGGGGCACCGGTTCTTTCCTGATCTCCTAGAGCGTTTCTCCGCTTTCCGGGGCATTCCCGTTGCGCACCCGCGCCTTTTCCATACGCTCCGCGCGGCGCCGCTCCACTTCCTGGATCAGCTCGCGAACCTCCGCGCCGTAGGGTCCATAGGGTTTAAAGTGCTTTTCGTCGAACAGCCGCTTGATGCCGCAATCGGTGCACACCTGGTAGCTGTAACCAGTGTGCTCAAAGCGTACCGGCCAGCTCATGTTGCGGTGCCAGCATCCGCGCAGCAGCACTGCCGCCACCGAACCAAGGCCCGCCAACGCGATGCCCACCGGAAACGCCCAGTGCACGCCCTTCCGCTTTGCCGGCACTGTGTCGTGATTCTGCGTTTGTTCCAAACTCCGAATCTCGTTCTGCTCGTTCATACCGGTCACCTCGCAACAGCATATACCTGGTCCCGCCGGAACGCAGCAACGGAGCTACCTCCCGTGAATTTCATTTGCACTTTCAGTAAACGCAGGCGCACCATGCCTTTTCTTCATACTTGGGGGAGCAATCGTGCTTCAACTCAGCCTGCGTGGAGTTCTACTGCTTGCGTTCAGTCTGGTACTTGCCTGCCCCTTCGCGTTCGGGCAATCAACAGACAAGCCCGCTCCGAGGGTCATCCATGTCTTCGTCGCGTTGGCCGATAACCTCCACCAGGGCATCGTCCCCGTTCCCTCGCGGATTGGGAATGGCGACGATGCGGAACACAATCTCTATTGGGGCGCCGCAAATGGAGTGAAGACTTTCTTCGCCCGCAATGCGGACTGGCGGCTGATCAACTGTACAGCGGGGTATAAGTTTGAGGTCCTTGAGCGCTGTATCTTCCGCCACCGTTCGGCCGCAGTCTTCCTGGTTGCCGACGCTTACCGCGGCGAACGAATTCAGCAGACGATTTCCGACTTTCTTGATGCTGCCGCCGGAGTGCAAGCGCAGCAACTCGTTGTTCCCGAAGGCGTGATTCAGGCCGGTGGCGGGGCACAGCTCGTGGCTTACGTCGGCCATGATGGGCTAATGGATTTCCAGTTGAAACACTATCCGTACCCACACAATCATGCCCGCCGCGACGCCATCATTCTCGCCTGCGCCAGCAAGCCCTTCTTTCGGAATCCACTTCGTTCAGCCGCGGCCAATCCTCTGCTCTGGACTACGGGGTTGATGGCCCCCGAGGCTTATACCTTGAAGGCGGCTTTGGATGGCTGGATGGTCGGCGAGAGCGGGGAACAGATACGGGAGCGTGCCGCCATCACCTATGACAAGTATCAGAAGTGCGGCATTCGCGGCGCGCGGAAGCTCTTTGCCACCGGCTGGTAAGCCTCACTCTCTTGCGTCCTTTGGGAATTCAACTTTCTGCGCAAAACGGAAAAGGCTCCATGCGGTTAGCATGGAGCCTTTATTTAATCCGGCGACGACCTACTCTCCCACACACTTAACGCGTGCAGTACAATCGGCCCTGCAGGGCTTGACTTCCGTGTTCGGGATGGGAACGGGTATTTCCCCTGCGGTAAGATCACCGGAAACTTGATGCGTCGTTTCCGTGACGCAAACTTGAAAGATCGTGATCGCCTGCTGGCGATGTTTCACGACTGAACAGCATTGAGTGTTGCATGGATTGGGAGCAATTTCACTCCCGCCTTGCGCCGTCCGCAGTTTCTCGGACTTTTTGGGGCAAGGCATGCGCCGTGTAAATTTTATGGTCAAGCCGAACGGGCGATTAGTACTGGTAAGCTATACGCGTCACCGCGCCTGCACATCCAGCCTATCAAACAGGTGGTCTTCCTGTGCCCTTCTTCATCCTTTTGGATTGGGAGATCTCATCTTGAGGAGTGCTTCCCGCTTATATGCATTCAGCGGTTATCACAACCGAACTTCGCTACCCAGCCATGCCGTTGGCACGACAGCTGGAACACAAGAGGTTCGTCCATCCCGGTCCTCTCGTACTAAGGACAGGCCCTCTCAAATCTCCTACGCCCACACCAGATAGGGACCGAACTGTCTCGCGACGTTCTGAACCCAGTTCACGTACCGCTTTAATAGGCGAACAGCCTAACCCTTGGAACCTTCTACAGCTCCAGGATGCGATGAACCGACATCGAGGTGCCAAACCACTGCGTCGATATGAACTCTTGGCAGTGATCAGCCTGTTATCCCCGGCGTACCTTTTATCCGTTAAGCGATGGCCCTTCCATACAGAACCACCGGATCACTATGACCTGCTTTCGCAACTGCTCGACTTGTAAGTCTCGCAGTAAACCACGCTTATGCCATTGCACTCGACGGCTGATTTCCAAACAGCCTGAGCGTAGCTTCGTGCGCCTCCGTTACAATTTAGGAGGCGACCGCCCCAGTCAAACTACCCGCCTCACTATGTCCCTTTCCCGGTTTACGGGAAGAGGTTAGAATCACAGCATTCACAGGGTGGTATCTCACCGTTGGCTCCGCCAAGCCCGAGAGCCTGACTTCAAAGCCTCCCACCTATCCTGCGCAGTCAATGCCATAATTCATAGTGAAGGTATAGTAAAGGTGCACGGGGTCTTTCCGTCTAGATGCGGGAAACCGGCATCTTCACCGGTACTACAAGTTCGCCGAGTCACTCGTTAAGACAGTCACACGATCGTTACGCCATTCGTGCAGGTCGGAACTTACCCGACAAGGAATTTCGCTACCTTAGGACCGTTATAGTTACGGCCGCCGTTCACCGGGGCTTCAATTCAAAGCTTCGCTTGCGCTGACTTCTCCTTTTAACCTTCCGGCACCGGGCAGGCGTCAGCCCCTATACGTCGTTTTCGACTTAGCAGAGACCTGTGTTTTTGTTAAACAGTCGCCGTGTGCGATTCGCTGCGGCCTCCTCGGGCTATAAACCCTACCGAGGCACCCCTTCTCCCGAAGTTACGGGGTTAATTTGCCGAGTTCCTGAACGAGTGTTCTCTCGAGCGCCTTTGGATATTCTCCTCGTCTACCTGTGTCGGTTTGGGGTACGGTTCCCACAATTTCTCCTTAGAGGTTTTTCTCGGCAGCGTGAACTCATCGCGTTTCCCCCATACGGGGTACTCCTTTGCGTCTCATCCTTGACCTGGCGGATTTCCCTACCAGATCAGACTTACACGCATCGCACCACATAGCCATAGGTGGCGGCGATTATCCTTCTGCGTCCCCCCATCGTAATAACGAAATCATGGAAGTTCCGGAATATTAACCGGATGTCCATCAGCTACGCCTTTCGGCCTCGCCTTAGGGACCGACTAACCCTGAGCGGATTAACCTTCCTCAGGAAACCTTAGACTTTCGGCGCGGAGGGTTCTCACCTCCGTTATCGCTACTTATGCCGGCAGGGTCTCTTCCACAGCAGTCCACGAGTCCTTACAGTCTCGCTTCAACCCGCTGAGAATGCTCTCCTACCACGCGCTTGCGCGCATTCGCTGCTTCGGTGTCCAGCTTGAGCCCCGTTGAATTATCGGCACCGGACCGCTTGACCAGTGAGCTATTACGCTTTCTTTAAAGGATGGCTGCTTCTAAGCCAACCTCCTGGCTGTCTGGGCGTTCCGACATCCTTTCCCACTTAGCTGGAACTTTGGGACCTTAGCAGGCGATCTGGACTGTTTTCCTCTCGACGACG